>CAWWAI010000007.1:0-29259 GCA_963934885.1 uncultured Rickettsiaceae bacterium
ACAACTAATTTCAATTTAAATAAGGAGTAAATGCTATGGTTTCTACCAGACAATTAATTAAATTTTTGCTTATAGTTTTAGTATTTTTGTTAGTTAGCATTTCTGGTATTTGGTATTATGGAATGAACTATGTGGCAAATGAAATAAATACCAAATATGCTAGGCAAAAATTTGCTGTAAAAGGAATTGATAAAAATGATTATTTTATTACTTTTGATAATGCGTCACCTGTAGGCTTCCCATTTAAGATTTCTTGGGAATTAAACGGTTGTGTAGAAGAAAGCCGAACAGCAAAAATTTTATATTCTGCACCGATCAAATTTGGTTATGATTTATTATTACAGCAAATTTTTGTAAGTTATGATGGCGAAATTAAATCTTCATATAAACCCGAAAAACATGGGTTTGGTGCTAAAATTAAGATTAGTGATTACAATATTAAGATTGATCTTCCTTTGAATAGTTCATTATTTGATACATTAAAAAATATAAAAGACCCGATAGAGATAGTGAATCATTTTGGAGGCATTAACGTTTCTAATAAAAAAGTAGAAATATTTGATTTAATCGATGATGAAAAATTTTATGATAAAGAAGATGAAAATTTGAAGTTAACATTTATTCCACAAAAAGAATATAAAACTTTAGAAGATTTGTTAGCTAATATACCACAGCATTATACTTTAGATTATATTGTAAAAATGCATCCTGTGAAGTCTGAAAATAGACGCTTGCCTGTTAGTTTATTTTATGGATTTTCTGTATTACCATCAGGTATTGATATGGCAGTTAGTGCGGTAATAAAGACAGATGGCAATAATATAGATGAAATAAAAAAAGGACTTGACCTAAAAGCAGATATAGTTTGTGATTCTTCGTTCGCCAATATACAAAAATTTAATCTTGTTTATAAAGATGGTAATGATATCATGGGTCGTGATTACGTACTAGACACAAACTCAAAGATATATATAAAAGAAGGTATGTTTGATGAGTTATTCTCTAGTTATAATAAAATATCACTACAGGTAATGAATTCTCCGATAGGGGGCATAATTGATAAAGAAATACGTTACATTATTGCTAATAAAGACAAGTTTGGATTTAGAGATCTTGAAAATATTGATTATGATTTTACTTTAAAAATAAATTCTTCATTTACTCAGAATAAAGTCTACATGAAAATTGATGATTTTAGTATTTTTTCAAAAGATTCAGGAATAAAACTACAGCACGAAATAGAGACAGAGATTTCGTATAATAAAGAATGGTTTTCCAAAGGTTTGCTTTATATGAAGAATTATCCTTCTGTAATGGATTTCACCTCTGGATATATATATAGATTTGGCAAATTTAGGTTATTATCCGAAGAAGCTAGAGATCTTTATTTTGATGTGAATACTGAATTTGTAAAGAATATTTCAGATCATCCAGATTCTATATCTAATGATCTAAGTTTTGAATATTTGATTAATTCAAAGAATTTAGATAAAGCTCAATTTGGTAGCGTAGAAGTAGATAAAATATCACAGCTATATATGCTAACATTATATAAGAAATTATTTGATAAAGTTGGATATGGTGGTGATGTTTTAGCTAGAATGCAACAAATCATACCAGATATAGATTATAAGGATCCTATCTTGAAACAAATTTTATCTAAAGTTTCTGGCGATGCGATGAGCAAATCAATACAGAAAGATTAAGTAATGGGTGCTAATTTGAACTTAATAAAAGAAATTCACAATTATTTATCTGATGATATAAAAGTAATGAACGCGTTGATTGTGGATAATTTAGCGGTGGATGAAGAGCTAATTACCTTAATTAGCAATCATTTGAGTAATGCTGGTGGCAAACGCATGCGCCCAGTTTTGACTATCTTGTCGGCTAAAATGTTTGGTTATAGTGGAGAGAATGCGATTAGGCTAGCCTCGGCAGTGGAATTTATTCATATGGCTACTTTGCTGCATGATGACGTAGTAGATGGTAGCAAGATGAGGCGTTTCCTGCCTTCAGCTAATGTAGTTTGGGGGAGCAAGGCTAGTATTCTAGTTGGTGATTTTCTTTTCAGCCAATCCTTTAAGATAATTGTCTCAACCCAGTTAATGCCAGCCTTGGTTGTGTTGTCTAATGCCTCTGCTGTCATAGCAGAAGGGGAAGTATCACAACTAGCACAGTTAGAACAAAAAAAGCTGTTATCTGAAAAAGAATATATTAATATAATTAATGCTAAAACAGCAGAACTATTTGGCGCTGCATGTGAAGTTGGTGCTATTGTAGCGGGTAGGGAAGATTGCGCAAAAACTTTGAAAGAATTTGGTTTGCGCCTTGGAAATATTTTTCAAATAGCTGATGATGCTTTGGATTATTTTAGTGATAGCGACAAAGTGGGAAAAAATGTAGGTGATGATTTTTATGAGGGTAAAGTAACCTTGCCATTAATTTTGCTAGACAAAAAAATTTCAGCAATAGATGGCGCAAAACTACAGAAAATGCTTGAGAAAAAAGAACGCTCAGCAGAGGATTTTGTTTGGGTAAAAAATTTAATGCAGCAATATAATATGCAAGATGATATAATGTCGTATTTACAGGGATTGAAGCAAAATGCATATATTTCGTTAGAAAAAATCGACACGCAAAACAAGTGTAAAGAATATTTAAAAAGTTTAGTAGAATTCGCAATTAGTAGAACATATTGATTTATGAATCAGCTTTACAATGGACGTAATACTGCAATATCTATCTGGTTAGGATTTATGTGCCTTGCGGTGATTATTATGATTTTTATAGGCGGCTTAACAAGGCTCACGGAATCTGGCCTATCTATAACTGAGTGGAATCCTATATCTGGTATTATACCACCAACAGATGATTCTAGTTGGAATATTGAATTTGATAAATATAAACAATCTCCAGAATATATTAAGCGTAATGTAGGGATGGATCTTGAAGAGTTTAAATCCATTTATTTATTAGAGTTTATTCATAGAATAGCTGGCAGGGTTATCAGTTTATTATATATTTTGCCGCTAATGATCTTTCTTATCATAGGATCTCTACGTGTTAAAGATGCAGGGATTTACATTATTGCATTAGTGCTTCTTGCTATGCAGGGCGTGATGGGATGGTATATGGTCAAAAGTGGTTTAGTTTCAAATCCATATATTAGCCATTATCGCCTAGCCGCACATTTAATGTTTGCAGTTTTTTTGTATATAATAATGTTCTGGCAGTTTATGAAAAATTCTTTCGACATTATGCTAGTTTCATCCAAAACTAAACTTTCCCAAGTATCATTTTGGTGCTTTATGTCTATTATATTGTTGTTGATACAGATTATGCTGGGTGCTTTTGTAGCTGGTCTTGATGCTGGATTAGTTTATAATAGCTTTCCCTTAATGGGAGAAAGTTTTATTCCGTATGAACTCTCAGAAACTAGTATCAGTCTTGCTAGTTTTGGTGATCCTGTTTTTGTACAGTTTGCGCATCGAATAGCTGCGTATATATTATTTGTTGTTATATGTATTTTTTCTGTGCAGGCTTTACGATTTTGTAATAAAAAATTATCACGGGTGATTATTTATGTATTTTTGACCTTGATTTTACAAATATCTCTGGGCATCGTAACGTTGACCCATAATGTACTTGTACCATTCGCTTTATTACATCAGTTTGGTGCAATGTTATTATTATCTTGCTTGTTGTGGGCATGTTTCTTAATTAAAAGCTCAAGGGGCTAATTAAATAGATGAATCAAATTATTGTACAATCGAGTGAACCAATTCGTTTAGATAGATATTTACGTCGGTATTATCCTGATGCTACGCAAGGATTGATTGAAAAATCATTACGTTTGGGGAAAATTAAATTAAATAAAGCTAAATCTAAAACCAGTGTGCGAGTAGTGCAAGACGACATTATTACTATTCTTCCTGGAGTTTTTGTTGTTAATGATGATATAGAAAATCAGGAATTTCCTCAGGATGTTATTGATTTGGCGGATCAATTATGGTCTGAGAAAATTTTATTTTCATCTGAAAAATTTATTGCAATAGATAAACCAGAAGGCCTAGCTGTGCAAGGTGGAAGTAAGATTTCTATATCAATAGATGAATTGCTAAAATATATAAATTATACACAAGACACCGAGTATAAATTAGTTCATCGTTTAGATAAAGATACTAGCGGTGTATTGCTAATTGCTAATGGATTTGATAATGCTGCTAAACTTGGCAATGCTTTTCGTGACCAGTTAATAAGTAAAGTATATATAGCTATAGTAACCGGCTGCCCAACTTCTGTAGATGGAAATTTAGTACATAAGATTGGTAAGGATAGATCAAGCGTTTTTGAAGTAGTAAAAGAGCTAGATGTAGATGGTAAACTTGCTGAAACTAATTATAAAGTTGTAAAGTCTAATGGTGGTTTATCGCTTGTTGAATTTAGGCCAGTTACTGGGCGTAATCATCAACTAAGGTTTCATAGTCAATTTTTAGGTTGTCCAATAGTCGGTGATAGTAAGTATGGTGGCGATAAGCACAAGCGTATGTTATTGCATGCAAAGACTATTACTATACCTGCAAGTGTTTTTGGTCGCAAGATCACGATTGAATCTGATTTACCTTACGAATTTGAAATTTAGGTCGTTAATTTACCATCTTAAGAATCACAATTATAGGTAGTACTAATTATAGTATTTTTCAATTATTAGGAGGGGCGTAAGATTGTTGACATAATTTATAATGTCAATTATTCTTTATCTAATTTGTAACTAGCTTGTTTCTGGGAAAGATTATATGATAACCAAAGTTTCTAGTTTGGCATTTAATGGTATTGATATTATAGATGTAGATGTTCAAGTTCAGATCGAGCCTGGAATGCCTAAATTTGTTATTGTTGGTTTGGCCGACAAAACTATTGCTGAATCTAAAGAGCGAGTACGAGCAGCATTGTCGTCAATTGGCTTAAGCTTACCTGTCAAAAAAATATTAATTAATTTAGCGCCAGCAAATTTAATAAAAGAGGGAAGCCACTTTGATCTAGCAATTAGTGTGGGTATACTTGCGAGTATGGGAGCATTGCCTGCCGAAGAAGTTAGTAATTATTTGATTCTAGGAGAATTATCATTAGATGGTGGAATTTTACCAGTTAGTGGAGTTTTGCCAGTCGCAATGGGCGCTACCGCTAGGGGTAAGGGGGTTATATGCGCAAAACAAAATGGTTCTGAGGCTGCTTGGTCTGGTAATGACAATATACTTGCGCCTAGTAATTTAATTGAACTTGTAAATCATTTTAAAGGTACTCAAATACTTACTCAGCCTTTGCCTGCTGTTTCTAAAAGTGAAATTCAATACCCAGATTTAAAAGATATAAAAGGTCAGCAAATTGCAAAAAGAGTTTTAGAAATTGCAGCAGCTGGTGGGCATAATTTATTGATGTTTGGTCCTCCAGGCTCTGGAAAATCTATGCTTGCTCAGAGATTGCCTGGTATAATGTCAGAATTATCACCATCGGAAATATTAGAGTGCAGCACAATAGCTAGTGTTGCAGGTTATATAGAAAATGGTTGTCTAACAAGAGAACGTCCATTTCGATCACCGCATCATTCTTGTACAGCAGCTGCAATGGTAGGAGGTGGTGCAGGGCGGCGAGTGCGGCCAGGAGAGATCTCTTTAGCCCATAATGGTGTATTATTTCTAGATGAGTTACCAGAGTTTAATTCTGCAGTAATCGAATCATTGCGCCAACCTATGGAAACCAGAGAAGTAATGATTTCGCGTTCTGGTACGCATGTCACATATCCTGCAAATTTTCAGCTAATTGCTGCGATGAATCCGTGCAAATGTGGTTATTTAGACGATCCTTTGAAAGCATGTAACAAGGCGCCAATTTGTGCCAGTAGCTATCAATCAAAAATATCTGGTCCAATTCTTGATCGTTTTGATTTACATATAGAAGTAGGCAATTCCCAAGAGCATTACAGTTATGACCAGGTGCTAAATGCAACAGAAGAAGAGCCTAGTATTGAAGTAGCTAAAAGGGTTAAAGCTGCACACTTAATGCAAGCTGAGCGCTACGAGGGGTACAATATCCGTCTTAATAATAGTCTAGATGGACAGCTTTTGGTTGATTATGCTATTCCTGTTGATGATGGGCGTGAGATGTTGAATGATGCTGCAAAAAAGTTTCGTCTTTCAATGAGAGCTTATAACCGAGTACTGCGCGTTGCTAGGACAATAGCGGATTTAGGAAATTCAAAGTGGGTATATAAGATACATATTGCTGAAGCCTTGAGTTATAGACAAATGGATTTCGCAGCATTAGAAGCTGCATAATAATATAGATATTTTTATGGATAATGATATTAAACAAGACCTAACTAATGCGTATTTAATACTCTCAAAACTTGGCTTAGATGACCATACATATACACATTTATCAGCGAGACAATCTGGTTCTGATTTCTATTATATTTTTCCATTTGGATATAGATTTGGTGAGGTGACACCAGAATGTTTGCTTAAAGTCAGCTTGGATGGTAAAATTCTTGAAGGTAGGGAATATCAATATAATCAAACAGGCTATGTTATTCATGGTAGTATATATAAAGAACGTTCGGATTTAACATCTATATTTCATTTACATACTGTTCCCAGTGTTGCAGTTTCTGCTATGCGTGAGGGGTTATTGCCTATTAGTCAGTGGGCTCTGCATTTCTATGGCCAATTAGCTTATCATGAATATAATTCTTTGGCTTTAAAAGAAGACGAGCATGGCGGGGATTTAGTAAAGGATTTAGGTAAAAAAAATGTTATTTTTCTTCGCAATCATGGTTTTATAGCTTGCGGGCAAACAATCCCTGAAGCAATGTTCTATTGTTATCATTTAGAGCAAGCATGTAGAGTTCAGATAGCTGCTCTTTCCTGTGGTCAAGAACTTGTCATACCAAGTGAAGAAGTATGTAAAAAGACTAATCATGATTTACTTGCTTTTGAAAAAAATCTAGGACAAAGAGATTGGTTAGCTTGGGTCAAATGGATTACAAAATAATATGTTACTGAGGGCTTAAAGCACAAAGCCGTCACTTCCGAGCGTTAGCGTGGCAGTCCATAGTGTCATTATATTCCTTCGGGATAAGGAGAGATTGCCACGTAGCCTTAAGTCTCCTCGCTAATAGACGGGGTGGTGGAGTAAGTTTAGTCCATTAATACTTGAGTATTATTCTTGACAATCTGTGATATTTTTATAGAATGTGCTAACCCATTTCGATGGGCTTGTAGCTCAGCTGGTTAGAGCGCACGCCTGATAAGCGTGAGGTCGGAAGTTCAAGTCTTCTCAAGCCCACCATTCTTTAATTTCTTTCCTACTGCCTTAGTGAGATCAATAATTAAGGTAGTATTCTTCATGAATTGTTGGATATGCTATGTGTATATTACCGAGTTAGATCAATATTTTTGATATAATCGTTAGGAAGAGTTAATGGCTTTTTTAATCCACAGCTAATCAAATTGCTTAATAATAATACGATAAAAATAAATTTTTTCATGATTTGTAATTATAGTTTCTTTATTTACACAGTTTGTATTATAAAATTATGTATCTAGAAATATTATATTAATTATGAAACAATGTACATGGCTTATTAGCCTCGGACTGATTTTGTTACTAATCCAAAATGTTTATGCTGAAAAAGCTAACATAATTGACCAAGATACATACACAGATACAGAAACTAATTTCTTTGATGAGCAAGGTAATAAAGTTTTTCTCGATCAGTATGAAGATAAAACGGTGCTGCTTGTATTTTGGGCAACTTGGTGTGGAACTTGCATAAGTGAGTTACCATCTTTGGCTAATTTAGCAAAGGATTTTCGTAAATTACCATTTAAAGTTATTGCTTTGTCTCAGGATTATCATGGTGTAGATGTAGTTGCAAAATATTTTCTGGAACATGATATTAGGCATTTAGAAATATTTCATGATTATCAAAATCAATTATTTAGGTCAATGTCTGTTGTTAGTTTACCCACAGCATTTTTGATAAATAGTGATGGTAAAATCAAAAAACTTTTTAAAGGAAGAATCAAGTGGCAAGATGATAACATTCGAGCTATTCTATTAAATGAAATAGATGGTAACCCAGAAATGCCTAAAAACAGCTATCAATCCCCATCGTTAAATATGTTGGTTGGTAAGGTGGTAGCACCTTTGCCGGATGAGAAAATAAGTGATAATATAAAAGGAAAACAAAATGAGCCAAAAACAGATAAAACGAAATAATAATGTAATTGCTAACAGCTCTCTAGTAACTTCTTCTAAACGCCAGGGTAAATTAGAATATTTATTGTCGTTTTTGCCTTTGGGGTTTGGCGGTTCTAAGTCAGTCGTAGCAGTTCTAAGGTTGGATGGAGTCATCGGTAAAGCTGGAGGGTTTAAATCTGGTTTAACATTGAATTCATTGAATAAATTAATTGAAAAAATGTTTAAAATAGAGAATTTGGATGCTGTTTGTTTAAGTATTAATTCTCCAGGTGGCACTCCTGTTCAAGCTGAACTAATTGCTAATAGAATTATAGAGCTATCAAAGGCTAAAGATATTCCAGTATTTAGCTTTGTAGAAGACGTAGCGGCGTCTGGTGGTTATTGGTTAGCTTGCGCGGCGCATAAAATATACGCTAGTCAAAGCTCAATCATAGGCAGTATAGGCGTGATATCTAGTGGCTTTGGATTTCATGAAGCTATAGAAAAATTAGGTATTGAACGTCGTGTGTATACGGAAGGTAATACAAAATCAGTGCTTGATCCATTTCAGCCAGCTAAGAAATCTGATATTAAAATTATTAATAAAATTCAAAAAGAAATTCATCAGCATTTTATTAATACGGTAAAAAAAAGAAGGACAGGGCGTTTAACACAAAGTGATGATATTTTATTCAATGGAGAGTTTTGGACTGGACAAATTGCATTAGATTATGGTCTTATAGATGGAATTGAAAATTTATATTCTTTTATACAAAAACGCTATGGAGACAATGTTAAAATAGAATATATAGAAAATAAACAATCATGGTTTAAGAAGAAATTAGGTATGAGTCAAGTAAGCCAAGAATTTGCTAATAATTTATCTGAGAGTATAATTAGCTCTGTAGAAAAACGTGTAATATCTAGTAAATTTGGTATAAGATAGACTTTTAAAAGCAATAGCAATTAATATTTACCTGAGATTATTTTATTACGTTTGCGTATTGAAGAAGTGGGAATGCCAATAGTCTCACGGTATTTAGCGACTGTTCTTCGCGCGATACTTATATTAAATTTGGATAATTGTTCAGAAATATCGTCATCTGATAGAATATGTCCTGACTCTTCGTTTATTATAAGCTGTTTTATAATTTCCTTGGCTTTTGTACTAGATATGTTGTCACCAGAATTTCTGGTTGTTCCAAGGCTTGACGAGAAAAAATACTTTAATTCAAATATACCAGTTGGTGTAGAAATATATTTATGAGCAGTAGATCTACTGATGGTGCTTTCATTAAAATCAGTTATTGCAGCAATTTTGTTTAGAGTCATAGGTTTTAGATACATTACTCCGCGTGTAAAAAAGTCCATCTGCTCCTGAACGATAGCAGTAGCTACTTTTAGAATGGTATTACTACGTTGTTCAATACTCTTAACGATGATATTTGCAGATTCAATTTCTGTTCTGGCAAAATTCTTTTCCTCCTTAGTATTAAAGCTTTTTTTTACTTTTAAGTAATATTCTTCACTCACGCGCAGGCGGGGCATGGATTCAGGATTTGTTTCAAGCTTGGCTAGCCCATTCTCTGTAAATGTTAAAATAATATCAGGTATTTTATAGCTAGTAGGCTCTATAAAAAATCCATTCGCTGGTTTAGGATTTAGTAATTTTATTTGTTTAATTAAAACGCTAATATTATCAATATTTATATTACATAATTTTGATAGTTTTTTTAAATTTGCCTCTGCAATTAGCTCTATATTTTGTACCATTACTAGTAGTGATGGATCAACATTTTCTTGTTCATTCAATTGAATTAATAAGCATTCACGTAAATTACGTGCGAAAATCCCTAAAGGGTCAAATGTTTGCAGCTTTTTTAGGATACGGAAAACTATTTCTTCATTACACTTAAGCACAGTAGCTGCTTCATTTAAGCTGATATTCAGGTAACCGCTACTTAGTAATGAGTCAAGAAAATAATGCGCTATTAATTTATCTTTATTATCATCAAAAGCTAAGTTTATTTGTTCGGTAATATGTTCTTTTAGAGACTTTTCACTAGCTATATTAGACAAAAAATCTTGGCTCGAATAACCACCAGAATAGTTATTCCTTACGGTAGTTTGTTGAATAATCTCTTTTTTAGATTCTTGTTTTTGTTGACTCTCAACAGTGATGCTACCATCTTCAATAAAAGGGTTTTTGTCCAATTCTTGCGTAGCAAACTCAGCTAGTTCCATATTAGACATTTGTAATATTGAAATACTCTGATGCATGGAGGTAGTCATGGTCACAGATTGTTTTTGCTGAAGAGTTTGAATTTGCTTTGGCATGATGCTTTGTTAAATAACCCTAGTTTTCAAAGAAATTTGGTTTATTATAACTGTTACTCAATAAATTTTATATAAAATAAGCTCAATGACACCAATTTTTTATATCAAGGATGGAAATTTAAGTTTTGCAGATAAAATAATATTATCTAATATTGAATTATATCTCTCACCAGGCGATAGAGTTTGTTTAGTTGGAAAAAATGGATGCGGTAAATCTAGTTTGATGAAAATCATTGAAGGAGAATATGAGTTAGATGTAGGTAAGCCATTTCAGGATCCAGGAATCGAAGTTGGATATTTAAAACAGGATATGAAGTCATTATGTTCTGGTAAAATATATGATTTTATTTTGAGTGATTTTGATGACCCAGATAGTAATAAATATCATGCTGATATCATTTTAAAGCAATTAGAAATTGATGGTGATGCCAAACTCAAGAATTGTTCTGGAGGTCAGGTTAGAAGAGCTTATCTAGCTAAAGCACTAGTTAGTAAACCAGATATTTTACTATTAGACGAACCCACTAACCATCTTGATATTCAAGCAATTGAATGGTTAGAGGAATATATAAGAAATTATTTGGGGTCTGTAATATGTATTAGTCACGACCGTATGTTTCAAGAAAATATTACCAATCGAGTTTGGTGGATTGATCGTGGGGTGTTACGCAAATCAAATCGTGGATTTAAGTATTATGATCAATGGCGCGAAGAAATTATAATTTTAGAAGAAGCAGCTCTGCGCAAAATGAATCGTAAGCTTGAAGTAGAAAAAGGTTGGCTCAGTACCGGAGTTACGGCTAGAAGAAAAAGAAATCAAAAACGTTTGGCTAATTTACACAGGCTTAGAGAGACATTTAAAGTGCAACAATCACATTTGCATCAGGCTAAGGCAAGAGTGCAAATAGAGCTTGCTGAGGAAATGAAGAAAACTAAATTTATTATAGAAGCAGAACACATATCATATAATTTTCCAGGTAAAAAATTATTTGATGATTTCAGTTTTAAGGTTAAAAAAGGAGAGAAAATAGGAGTTATAGGTCCAAATGGAATCGGTAAATCTACGTTAATAAGATTGCTTACACGAGAGTTAGAGCCATCTTCTGGAAAGGTAAAGCATGGCACCAATATAGATATTACATATTTTGATCAGCACAGAAGTGATTTAAACCCTAATTATAGTTTAAAACAAACGCTTTGCCCTGGTGGTGGTGATCAGGTGTTTTTGAAAGATAAAACAATGCATATTGCTGGGTATTTAAAGCAGTTTATGTTTGATCCCAAAACTTTGGGAAATAAAGTTTCAACTCTATCGGGTGGGGAGACTAATAGATTGTTACTTGCAAAATCTTTGATGAATCCAGGTAACTTATTCATTCTTGATGAACCAACCAATGATCTCGATATGGACTCTCTTGAGATGTTATTAGAGATATTAGCAGATTATTCGGGAACTTTGATAATAGTTAGTCACGATAGAGATTTTCTAGAGCGTTTAGTAACTAGAACTTTAGTATTTGCTGGTAATGAAATTATAGATTTATATGGTGGTTATGATGATTATTTGAAATATTATAAAAAAGATATTAAGTTGCCTAATGCAAAGAATAAGATATCGAAATTAGTGCCAATTCAGACCCAAGTGCCACAAAAACTAAGTTATAAATATATGCGATTGCTAGAAAAATTGCCTAATGATATAGATTCTTTAGAAAAACAAATTAAGGTTATAGAAGATCAATTATCTAAGCCAGATTTATATAATCAGGATAATAAAAAATTTAAGCAATTATCGCAAGAGTTAGAGCAAGCAAAATTTGATTTAGAGCAAAAACTAGAACAATGGTTAGAAGTAGAAATTATGCAAGAAAAAATAAATAAATAATTAGTTATGAATGCATCACTAAAATTATATATAATTTTTTGTAGTATATTTTGTACTATTATTATAGTTGGCAATTTGATATTTCAAAAATTTGTGACACTACATATATTTGGTTACAGTTTGGAAGTTTCTGTAGGTGTTCTACTTTATCCAGTAACTTTTTTGATTTCAGATTTAGTTACAGAGTTTTATGGTAAGTCAGCTGCTAAGTTTATGATTAATATAACAGTTCTATGTAGCATTATGGTGCTTGGGTTGATCTATATTTCTGATTATTTTGATGCAACAAAATGGTCAGTGATAGATAATCAGACATTTCATAAAGTATTTAATGTTTATAGTATTTCAGCATTTGCTTCTATTCTTGCTAATTATTTTGGTCAATTATGCGACATTTATTTGTTTGATTATTTAAAGGATCTTACTGGGGGCAAGCATTTATGGTTGAGAAATAATGTTAGTACTATCTTGGGTCAAATAATAGATACTCTAACAGTAATTTTTATTTTATGCTCTTTTGATATAATACCTTGGGAGCAATTTATGATTGTAATATTTAGTAGCCTATCGTTTAAAGTATTAGCAGCTCTAGCAGATACCCCGTTTTGTTATTTTGGCCATTATTTAATGCGTAAATTTTCTGTAGTAAAGATTAAATGATTTTTCTCGATAGTAGGAAAGAATTCTTTAGTAAAGGGAAACATTTCGCAGCTATCATCATTAAATTTGATTTCAACTATATTTCCGGCACCATAATTTGCTATTTCTAGCACTATACCAATATTTTCTCCAGATTCGTTTAATACTTTAAGGCCACGTAAATCTTCTATATAGAATTCATTCTCAAGAGTGTTGGGTAAACTTTCTCTTAGGCAGTATAACTTTGTACCTTTTAATAGTTCAGCTTGGTTTCTATCATTACAATCTGTAAATTTACAAATCACACCACTTTTAGACGTTTCCCTAATCATTTTGAATTGTATTGGATTATGATTTTTGTCCAGTATAGCAAGTGTCGCAATATTACCTGCTGGTTCAGTGTAGGATTTAATTAATACGTTACCTTTAATTCCATGCGCTGTGGATATTACACCAACTAAAATTAACTTCTCTTCTTTAGTCATTTCTTTAGGCTCTCATTGATCTATTTCTAAAAAGGGATTATCTTAAATTTGTAGTTCGATATAAGAGATCATAACATAAAAATCTAAAATGATGAAAAAATTATTTATAAGCCTAGTATTAATTATTGCCATAATAGCGGGAACAGTATTTGCTGTTATTGCATTTACTGATTATAAAAAAATATATCAAGAATTTGTGCAAAGCATGAAGATCGATGTTGCTTCTATAAAGGAAAGTAATTTTAGGGTAAATAAATTTCCTGTACCATATTTGGTTCTTGATAAGATAGAGCAAGCTGGAAAGTTAACGGTTAAGAACGTTGAAATTCGTTTTTCTTTAATGTCATTGCTTAAATTTTCTCCGAAAATTTCTAGCTTGAAGATTGGTGAAGCAAGTGTTTACCTTGATCATGATGATATTAATTTTTTCAGTCATGACGAATTTATTTCTGAACTTTTATCAAGAGATACAAATTCTTGCTCAAGCAAGAATTGATAAATTAATCTTTGTTGAGTCGGATGCAGACGTTCCTTTGATTATAGAGAATTTCTCTTTTATTAGTGATGATCATAATACAAAATTTACTGGGACTGTAGATTCTGGTTCTCTTGATGGTGCATTTGTTACCTCGGGAGATAATGTAGCTTTTAAATTAAATGTAAATTCTCAAACTTATGATATAAATATTGAAGAAAATTATAAAAAAAATATTTTAGAAAGTGGGAAGTTTAGTATGGAAACTTCTGGTTTAGCTCATAAAGTTGTAAAATTAATTCCTGACCTTGCAGTATTTTCTAATACTATAAAAAATAGCAAAGAAAAAGTAAAAATTACTCTAGATATAAAGCCTAGCAATAATCATATATTCTTAAAAAATATTGTTATTATCTCAGACTCTATCTTTGGTACTGGTGAAATGAGTTTGAGTAAAAATAATCTTGATAATAATGACATAAAATTAGAATTTACAAAAATGGATGTCGATTCTTGGCGTAAATCCAAGAGTGAAGATCCCAGTGCTTATATCACTAAATATTCTTCAAATAAACGTTTTGACTTTAGTAAGAATCCTATGCAGATGGATATATCTATTAAAGATATTAAGTTGGATGAGAATAATTCATTAAGTGATATAAGTATCAAGACGGCGATTAAAGATGCTAAATGGTATATACAGGATATTTCTGGTAAAATTGATCAAAGTGGCAAATTTAAAATTAATGGAGTCATTACCCAAAATTCATTTAGAAGCCTGTTTAACGGAAAAGTGGAATTTAATCACAAGGATTTAAACGACTTTGCTGAGTATTTTGCTGGACCAGAATTGCGTAGTGGTTCTGCTATTCCTTTTGCTTTAAACACTGATGTTAAAATGAGTTCTGTAGATTTATCATTACAGAATTTATTAATTAAGACGAATGATACAGATATAGTTGGTAATCTTTCTACAAAATTTATAGGAAATTTTCCTAGGACTAATGCTACAATTAGATTTTCTATAATTGATATTGATAAATCTTCTTTCCCGGTATTATCACAAACTTTTGACTACGCTATGAGTTTATTTGATGGTATGAAGGATGAAGATTATCTAAATAAATTTATTCCAATTCGTAAAATTAACTATATTGCTGATTATGATATCACATTTGATCACTTGCTTGTTGGTAAAAGAAAGTACGAGAATGTAAATTTTAATTTGGAAACTTCTCCAGGTAAAGTATCTCTTGAACAATTATTTATACAAAATGGTAAGGATTGGATTGACACGAGTGTATCTTTACAAGCTGAGGGGATTAAACCTGTTATTTACTTTACAATTCATAATGCTTTCATGGGGGTAGATTTCTTGTCAGCACCTTCAATGCTAAGATTGCGTAAAAAAATATTGGATAATATGGATTTGAGTAAAGTTGATGTTGCGATGAATTTATCTATTAAAAAATTATATCAGGATAGTTTTTCTTTAGATAGAGTATTATTTCAAGCTAGAAATAATAAAAATTTACTAGATATTAAAAAATTTGATGCTGATTTATTTGGCGGCAGGATGCAGTCATCTGGTAGCATACTTCTTGATCCATATACTTTGAATTTTGTTTATGCTTTGAACTCTGCACGCATTGATGAAATTGCTAAATTATTACCACAAGGTATATTAGAGAGTGGCGGCTACCTAAGCGCTAGTGGTATGTGGTCTACGCGCGGGGACAAATTAAATGAGCAATTATACAATTTATATACAAGGTCTAATGTAGTAACAAAAAATATTGAGTTACACAATTTTTCAATTGATGATTTAATCCAAAAAATGGGAATTGTAAATTACAACGCTTTAAGCTTAAAAGATGACACAAAGAAGGCTTTGTTAACGGGGAAAACTCAAATTAGTGATCTTAAAACTAAGGTTGATCTTAGTAAGGGAATTTTCACATTATCAGATTTGTTATTTAAAACAAAATATAGTTCGGCAACGGGATCAGTTTTGTTTAATCTGTATGATTTTAATATAGATGCATCAACTATATTCTCTTTTTACCTGGCACAACCTAGATATGGAAGGAGTACAAGAGATTATGCTCCCACTAAAATGACTGTGACGGCTAAGGGAAATTTTCTGTCACCTAAAAAAAATGCTAATACTAAGGAGCTTGAAGAAGCTTTGAAGGTTAGAAATAAACAATAAACTATATGAATATTTTTAAAATTTTTACTGACTATAGACAATTTCAGATTTTTATATTAGGTATCTTTAGCGGAATGCCTTTGGCTATTATCTACTCTACTCTAGCTGGTTGGATGAAAGGTGCTAATATAGATATCGCTATTATCACAACTTTTGCTATTGCCAGAATTTTTTATTCGTTAAAATTTTTATGGGCACCATTTGTTGATCAAATAAATTTACCAGTATTATATAGGATAGGGCATCGTAAGAGTTGGATATGCTTGATCAGTGCAGTTATAACATTTGTTATGTACAGGTATAGTCAATGTAACCCAAGTGAATCATTATTAGAATTATATATACTAACAATAATTTTAGGAATTAGTTCTGCAACTCTTGATATTGTAATTGATGCATTTAGAATTGATAGCATTGAAAAAGATAAACAATCAATTGCTGCCGCAAATGCTGTATTTGGTTACTTATTAGGAGGTAGATTAATTGCTGGGGCAGGTGTTTTTTATATAGCAGAAGATTATAGTTGGGAAGTCGCTTTTAGGATAATTAGTGCATTATATATTGCTGGTATTATCTTTATGCTTACACTCAAAGAGCCAGAAATAGTGCGTGAGAAATTCAAGACATTATCTTTGCATTCATGGAAGGTAATGACTATAGATCCATTCTCTGATTTTTTAAAAAGAGATGGTGCAATAATTATACTACTTGCCGTTATATTCTATAAGCTTGGTGATGCAATGCTAGGAGTGGTTGCCATGCCATTTTATATGGAACTTGGCTTTACATTAAAAGAGATTTCTAGGACCGTAAAAGTTTTTGGCTTGTCAGCTTTAGTTGTGGGTTCTTATATTGGCGGCTTTATTATGTATAGATTTGGTCACTTTAAAGGTTTAATTATTGGTGGAGTTGCACAAAGTATTACTAACGTATCGTTTATTTGGTTACATTATATGGGGCATGATATAAATGCTTTCTGGATTGCTATTGCTATTGAAAACCTTGCTTCTGGCATGGGTAATGTCGCATTAATTGGTTATTTGAGCTATTTATGTAATAAGCAATTTTCTGCTACGCAATATGCATTATTTAGCAGCGCTTCTGGTTTGTTTAGTCATACGATTGTGATGTATGGTGGTTCTCTTGTGAAAATCATGGGTTGGGATATGTACTTTGTTATGACGATTTTATTGGCTATTCCAGGATTATTATTATTATTATATTTGAATAAAAAATATGGATTTTCTAATAATCCAAGTGCAGATAAAACTAGTTCCTAAAATAAATTTTATAATAAAAAGTAATTACTATTTGATAATATTAACCTTTTTGTGTTATCTTATTATTCAGATAACATTTTTGCCGCAGGCTAAATAAATAGTGTTTAAAAAAATTCCTTCCATAATTACAGTATTATTTGTCTTTAGCCTGACATTTTCAGCGTTAATTTCTGATGCAGCTAGAGTAAAAAAGGTTACTAAATTAGCCAGCCCAGTTCAAACAAGTCTTATTGTGGATGGTAAGTCAGGTAAAATATTACATTCTCATAATGCTAGGACAAAAATATATCCAGCCTCCCTTACAAAGGTAATGACAGTATATTTAATTTTTGAGGCTCTAGAGTCTGGCAAATTATCATTAAATCAAAAATTATACGTTTCCAATTATGCTACAAAAGCCTTGCCTTCAAAGTTATATCTGAAGGCTAAAGAGCGTATTGCAGTTAGGGATAGTATTTTAGCTCTTACTGTTAAATCTGCAAATGATGTAGCGCGAGTGGTTGCAGAAAATATTGCTGGCTCTGAACAAAAATTTGCACGTTTAATGACTATTAGAGCGCGACAACTTGGAATGAAAAATACTAATTTCACTAACGCATCTGGGTGGCACGACCCCAAGCAATTTACTACAGCGGTAGATCTTGTTAAATTATCCATTGCCATTAAGCGTGATTTTCCACAATATTACCACTTTTTTAATAAAACAAGCTTTAAATATAAAGGAAAAAATATTAATGGTCATAATAGGGTTACTGCTACTTATCCAGGGGCTGAAGGGTTAAAGACAGGGTTCCATACTCCAGCTGGATGTAATTTAATTACCATTGCTACTAGGGGTAATAAAAGCCTAGTAGGGGTAGTAACAGGCAGTCAAAGTAGCAGAGTTCGTGACAAAAAAATGGTACAATTGCTTGATAAGCATTTTGGAGTTAAGGGTAATACAATAAAAAATGCTAACCATTTACAAAAGCGTCAAGTATTTTCATCATCAAGTTCTAAGCGGTAATATTTTTAATACCAACTATTTTCTAAGCTAGATTTAAATAATTCTTGTTCTGTTCTTCGTCTTTTTACTAGACCAGATATCTTTTTTCCGTCTGCATATACCCATTTCATAAATTCTTTGCTAGCTTCTTTATAAAGCCCATAATTCAGCTTTTGTCTTAATGTGGATCGTTGCAAGGCAGCACCACCTAGGTTAAAAGTAAAAGATACTAACGCAGCAAAATGATCATCTGAAAGAGAGACGTTTATGTATTTAAGAACCGAACGTTCTGTGCGTAGTAGATCTTTTTGTAAAATAAGGTTAGCCTTTTCCTCTGTGACATACTTGTAGTAGTCGCTCGGCAATAATTTATGTCCATAACCAATAGTTAGATAACCTCCGGAGCATATATAAGGCTCATTTTTAAAGCCTTCAAATTTCTTAATTAGTTCTATACCTTTAATGTTAGTGAATCTATGCATAAAATTACCTTGTTACTTAAATATTATCTAAATAAGATAGCAAAATAATTTATAGCACTAATCTTTTACATGTTTATTTAAAAAAAGTTAGAAATTTCAGCATATTATCAGGATTTTTAGATATAAATTTCATTTTATTTTTATAATGATTTTTGATTAGCTAGGCATGTATAGGCCACTGCTAATGCATCGGCTTCATCAAATCCTATATCATTAGTATTACCGGATATAATTATTTGTACCATATGTTTAACTTGTTCTTTTTGTGCGTGACCACCTCCCACAATGGTTTTCTTAATTTTATTGGGAGCATATTCATAGAAAGGAAGTTTAGTTCTGCCAATAGCAGCCATTAAAGCACCTCGTACGTAGCCTAGTTTTAAGGAAGATTTGGCATTTATATTAATAAATGTTTCTTCCATAGCAATGATCTGAGGTTTATGTAAATCAATTATTTGCTCAATAATCTCTGTTATATGCGCAAGCCTTAGATGCATAGCTTTATCTGCTTTTGTTTTAATAATTCCACTAGAAATATAATTTATTTTTGGTGAATTTAATTGAATAATGCCCCAACCCAGACAAGACAAAGCAGGGTCGATGCCTAAGATTTTCATATAATATCTATTTTTATAGTGTTTTTTCTTTTTTAAAAGTTTGATAAAGTACAGGTATAACAAAAATAGTAAATAATGTACCAAGTAACATTCCACCTACAATTACTAACCCGATAGAATTACGTGAGGCAGCACCAGAACCAGAAGCAGTAACTAAAGGCAGAGCGCCACATATAGTAGCTATGCTTGTCATAAGTATAGGACGCATACGCAATTTTGCAGATTGAAGCACTGCTTCAGTTATAGACATTCCATTTTCACGAAGTTGATTAGTGAATTCCACAAGCATAATAGAATTTTTAGTAACTAATCCTATGAGAGTGATAAGGCCAATATTACTATACATATTAATAGTATTACCAAAAAGTAATAGTGCAAGTACTCCACCAGTCATTGAAAAGGGGACTGCCATTAGGATAAGCAGTGAATCTGTAAAGCTTTCAAACTGTGCAGAAAGAACAAGATATATAAATATTAAAGCAAATAAGAAAGTAATTATAGTTTGACCAGCAGATTCATTCATTTTGTCAATTTGTCCACGGAATTTCAGTTGTGTATTATCTTTGTCAATCACCTCTTTAGCAATATTTTCAATGGCAGTAGCTGCGTCTCCTAAGTTAGCATCTGGTGCTAGATCTGCAGTTAAAGTTATGGCTTTTGAATTGTTGAAATGTTGATATTCTTTTACTGTTATAGTTTCAATAATTTCAGCTAGAGTTTCAACAGGTAGTAAGTTCCCTGTATCAGATTTAATATAAATTTTCTTTAGGTCATTTGGGTCATTACGATCTTTAATATCATAACGTATCATAACATCATAAATATCATTGCCTAACCTAAAATCACCTACTTGTCTACCTGCTATAAGATATTGTATGGTTTTACCTATGGTATTAATGTCGACTCCATATCTGTATGCTTTTTCTCTATTGACTATAATATCTAAAGTTGGTGTTGAGGCTTTAAAATCTCTTTCTTCATTTTGAAACATTGGATTCGCTTTCATTCGATCAAGGAAAGTTTGTGATAACTTGTCTAAATCGCTATATTCGAGTGATGTTTGCAGGTTAAATTGTACTGGTTTGTCCGAGCCGCCACCACCGATTGATGGAGGATTAACAGCAAAAATAGACATTCCAGGAATTTGAGAAAATTTCCAGTTTAATTCTTTTTTAATATCATTGTGAGATTTGCTGCGTTTATTCCAATCTGTCAATGGTACAAAGGCCATACCACTTTCACCACCTCCCCAACCAATAACTCCTAAAAATCCCTTAATATCCTTGTGACTGGATAGTATTTTTTCGGCTTTTAGGAAAGTTTCTAAAGATTCTTCGGTACTAGATCCCTCTGGACCATTAAAGAAAACTTGTAAGAACCCACCATCTTCATCTGGTACAAAGGTTTTGTCTATCTTCATAAATCCAACAATAAGAGCTATTACAGAAAGCAAACATATAGCATAAAATTTTAACTTATTATTTAGCGCTATCCCAAGATAGTTAATATAGTTAGTTTGTAGTTTTAGTAAATAATGATCAAAATATTGTAAAATTCTTGGTTTTGGTGAGTCATTTGCTTTAATCATTCGACTTGTCATCATGGGCGTTAAAGTTAGAGCTACAAAGCCTGAAAATAAAACACAAAAAGCTAGAGTCCAAGCAAATTCTACAAATAATTTACCAAGAAAACCATCAATAAGACCGATTGGTAAAAATACTGAGGCTAGGGTTAAGGTCATTGCTATGATTGCAAAACCTATTTCTTTAGAAGCATCAAAGGCTGCTTGCATTGGGGTTTTACCAAGCTCATTATTATGTCTAAATATATTTTCAAGCATTACAATTGCATCATCAACTACTAAACCAATAGCTAAGATCATAGCTAACAGAGTAAAGGTGTTAATACTAAATCCAAGCAGATACATAGCGGTAAATGTACCAATAAGAGATATTGGAATTGTCACCAGAGGAATCATAGTAATGCGTAATGAACCAAGGAATATATAAATCACCACACCAACTAGTATAAGAGCCTCTAAGATTGTAAAATACACAGATCGAATGGATTCTTTAACTGTTAGTGAGGCATCATAAGCTATATCAATTTCTACTCCAGCTGGTAGGGTTTTTTTTATTTGCGGCAATGCCGCGCGTACAGAATCTGCTAATTCAATGACATTAGCAGTAGATTGTTTTATTAACCCTACAGCCAATGAGGGCTTGCCATTATATCTTAATATTACGTTATTTTCATAAGGTTCAAGTCCTATCATTGCAACGTCTTTAAGCTTGATAATTGTACCATTTGGATATTTTTTAACAATAATATTGCCAAATTCTTCTGTAGTATTAAGCGTAGCTGCTAGTTTTAGAGAAAAACTACGTATATTAGTTTTAATTGATCCAGCGGGGTAATCCTTATTCTGAGCACGTATAGCAGTTTCTAGCTCAAATGGACTGATTTTATGTTGAAACATTTTAGTGCTAATAGGTTCAATACGCATCGTATAATAGCGTGCACCAAATATAGTGGAGTTTCCTACCGTTGGTAATTTTTCTAAAACCGATTTAATTTGATTATCTGATATTCTTGTAAGCTCTAGATTGTCATGTTTATTACTATTTATACTAATCCAGAAACTAGGCCAAGCATCTGAATCCATTTTTGCAATAGAAGGAGGATTCATGTCATCTGGGAAAAACGGAATTACATCAGATATCTTAGAGCGTACATCGTTGAGGGCAATTTCAATATCTGCATTTAGATTAAATTCAAGCGTTATTGAACTGAATCCAACGCCACTTGAAGAGGACATAGACTCTAAATTTTTAATAGTTTTTAGTGTTTTTTCAATACGAGTAGTGATCTGGCGCTCCATGTATAGCGCATCAGCCCCATTATATGCAGAGTTAACCGTAATAATTGGTAGGTTAATATTGGGCATTCCCCGTACTTGTAGTTTTGTAAAAAAAATAGATCCGAGCGCAAGAATAATTAGACTCAAAACTATGGTAAAAACTGGTCTTTTTATACAAATTTCAGTTAATTGCATGTATCTTACGCATCATCATTTATTATTTCAACTACAGCGCCATCATAAACTTTGGTAAGACCTTTTAAAACAAGAGAATCACCAGTTTGTATTTCACCAGAAATCACCTCTATCATATTATCCGTTCTAGCTCCAGTGATAATATAAATTTGTTGAGATTTATTATCTTGAGTTATTTTATATACAAAATTACCTTGGTTGTTTTTTAGTAATATCTTTTCAGGAATAGCTAGGGCTTTATGTTGATCATATATAATGTCTACTTCAATATAACTGCCATGTATTAACTGACTATCTTCTGCAAAGGCTAATTTTGCGGTTATAGTGCCATTATCATTAAGATAATTAGAAACTGCTATTACTCGTCCTTGAATTTTTTTATTATCAGAATCTTGAGTATAAATTAGGGAGTTTTGATCTATTTTTGAATGCATGTTCTCTGGTAGTTCTAGAAAGACAGTTTTATCGCCTTTTGCAACCAAGCTAAATAAGTAATCACCAGTCTTTACATCATCACCAGTTCTTGCATTAACTACACCGACATATCCGTCATAAGGGGCAGTTATAATCATATCTTCATATTGATTTAATGTTTTAACTAAATCAGACCTAGCTATTTCTAATGCTACTTTTGATTTATTTGAAACTTCACTACTGATTATTTTCTTTTCAAGCAAAGTTAAGTCACGTTCATAAGTTGTTTTAGCGGATTCAAAAGAAGCCTCAGCCTTGGATTTATTAGCTTCTGCAATATCGGCATTAATGGTAATTAATATATCATTAGCAGATACATTCTTATCCTGAATGATAGATATCGAATTAATAGTACCAGTTACTTTGGCATAATAGTCTTTGCTGTGCTCAGATTTACATTGCCCAATAGCTGTGAATTTTTCATGAAAATCATAATATCCGATTTCAGTAGGTAGAACTAAAATTTTATCATCATTAGCCTGAGTAGAAAATATAATTAAGTTTATCAAGCAGGCTAAAAAAATTTTTGGAATTAAATTTCTTTCTTTTTGTATATAAAAAATAATAATATCTTTAAAGTTAAACATTTTATTATAACCAGTATTATTTAATATAATGTTGGATTTTAAAACATCAGTATAGAATAGTTGGAATTAGAATAAATAAATAAATAAATAAAGAATAGGAAGATGTTATAATCCTCTTCCTATTCTTTAGTATATATATTAGGCGGGTGCATCATTACAGTTTTCACCACCAGCAGCATCTCCGGCTAAGAAAACAACTAACCTAGGTGCACTAAATATGATTCCTACACCTGCAGCTGTTGCTGCAGCAACACCCCAGTTTAGTTTGCCTAAGAATAGACCCACACCTACAGAGAATATCGCTATTGTTGCAATACCCCTAGCGATGCCACCAGATAAGTTTCGCACCAGACGGCATAGAGTCTCCCCTACAACGTCATTACCACCAGCTGCATCATCAGCTGCAAATGCAGAATCAGTTGATAGCAAGATTACGGCTATAGCAGCAAAAAATAGGCATAGACGCCATGCTAAATCAGCATTTAGTTCGACATGAAATTTTGGAAAAGTCATTAGGATACCCCTTTTATTTAGTTTATTAATCAAACACAAAGCCTATTCTATGCATGTAGTATAAAATCGGTCAAGTTTTTAAAACTAAGTGTAATAATTTAATACTCATTTATGTGTGTTTTATGTTGTAAATGTTACAATTTCAAGAAATCTGATACTAAAAATAATGATCCAGTCACTATAATTGTAGCAGGTTCTTTTTTATTTAAAAAACTTAGATGCTGTATTGCTTCGGCTAGTGATCCAGCTTCGGCTAATACTATATCGCTTTGTTTGGCTTTCTCAGTTAGTACGCTTGCACTATAGCTAGATGGTTCTGATTCCACAGCTACTGCCGCTCCTCCATGAGTGCAATCTTGAAAAAACTTGCAAAAAGCGGCTATGTCACGGTTACGTGTCATGCCTAATATAAGATATACATTACCAGTCAAGTTATCTTTAATCCAGTTCGAGAGGCACTGCGCGCCAGCTACATTATGAGCACCATCTAAATAGATTTTTATATTATCCCCAGCAAGTTCTTTTGTTTTATCTGCACTTACTAGTTGTAAACGACCTGGCCAAATAGCAGCAAGTAATCCTTCAGATATTTGTGTTTTAGTGATGTTAAACTTATCATTTAGAAGCATTATCGCAGCAACAGCAGCAGCAGCATTTTGTATTTGATGATCGCCTTTTAAGCTAGGTAAGGGAAGCTCAATATTAAATTTTTGAGATAAATATTTAAAGCCATCATTTACTTTTTCTGTATAAAAATCATATTCATAACAAAAAGAAGGAGAATTCATTTCATCGCATTTATTAAACAACAAATTATATACATCATCAGCTTGAGGTCCAATTACACAAGGGGTATTTTGTTTAATTATTCCAGCTTTTTCAAATACTATTTGCATAAGATCTGTGCCTAAATATTCCGTATGATCATAAGAAATAGAAGTGATTATAGTGAGCATAGGGTTAGCTATTACATTAGTGCAATCAAGCCTTCCTCCTAAACCAGTTTCTAAAAGAAGGACATCAGCTTGGCTCTCTGAAAAGGCCAAAAAAGCTGCTACTGTAGTACCTTCAAAAAAGCTAGGTTCTATATTTATATTTTCCGCAGCTTTTTTTACTCTATCTAAAATTGAAAATAAATGACTATCAGTAATTGGGGTGTCAGCTAGCCTAATACGCTCATTAAATTCAAGCAAATGCGGGGATGTATAACTATGAACTTTATAATTAGCTTGCATAAATATGCTTTTTAGCATAGCTAAGGTAGAACCTTTGCCATTAGTTCCAGCAATATGTATGGTAGGGGGGAGTTTATTTTGCGGATTTCCTAGTTCATTAAGTAGTTTTAGGCTAACTTCAAGGTCAACTTTGCGTGGAATTTGCCATATAGGAATTGCTGGCCAATGTGGAATATTTACCATATAAGAGTAATAATTAATTAGCATTTTTATTGATAAAATGATATAAAATCTAATCAATATAGCAAGTTAAAACCTCTAAATTAATAATATGATTAATGTAACTTTCCCAGATGGGTCAAAAAAACAGTTTAAAAAAGGTGTAATTGGTTATGAAATAGCCTCGTCTATTTCTAGTTCATTAGCAAAGGCTGCTATGGTAGTTGAGGTTGATGGAATATTGACGGATTTATCAGCACCAATTCATAAAGATTGTAATTTTAGAATTCTGACAGAAAAAGATCCAGAGACACTTGATATTATACGACACGATGCAGCGCACATCATAGCACAGGCTGCTAAAGAAATTTTCCCTGAGATACAAGTAACTATTGGTCCAGCCATTAAAGATGGTTTTTACTATGATTTTGCTAAAGATACTCCGTTTACTGCTGCCGATCTTAAAAAAATTGAAGCAAAAATGCGACATATAGTGAAGCGTAATGAAAAATTTATACGCAAAGAAATGGATCGTGATGATGCAATTACTATGTTTAAAGAAATGGGCGAGACTTACAAAGCGGAAATAATAGAAGCGATTCCTGCAGGGGAGAAAATAAGCCTATATCGCCAAGGAGATTTTATAGATTTATGCCGTGGTCCACACTGCCCATCTACGGGTAAAATTAAGCATTTTAAGCTTATGAAAGTAGCGGGTGCTTATTGGCGTGGTGATAGTAATAATGAAATGCTACAGCGCATATATGGTACTGCTTGGGCAACCAAAGAACAGCTAGATGATTATTTATATAGACTAGAAGAAGCAGAAAAGCGTGATCATAGAAAATTAGGTAAAGAATTAGATTTGTTCCATTTTCAAGAAGAAGCTCAAGGAATGCCTTTCTGGCACGCAAAGGGTTGGAGTATATACCGCATACTTGAACAATATATTAGACGTAAATTGCAAAAATCTAATTATATTGAAGTAAAAACTCCTGTGATGGTTGATAAAAAATTATGGGAAGAATCTGGGCATTGGGATAAATTTCGTGATGACATGTTTACAGTTGAGAGTGAAGATAAAATTCATGCTCTTAAACCCATGAATTGTCCATGCCATGTACAAATTTTTAAACAAGGTACAAAAAGTTATCGTGATTTACCGCTTCGCATGGCTGAATTTGGTTCGTGTCATCGTAATGAGGCTTCTGGTGGGTTGCATGGTCTTCTCAGAGTACGAAATTTTGTACAAGATGATGCGCATATTTTCTGTAGTGAAGATCAGATAAATAGTGAAACAGTTGCATTTTGTAAGTTATTATTAGAAGTCTATAATGATTTTGGCTTTAATAAAGTAAAGGTTAAATTTTCAGATCGTCCAGAAGTTAGGGCAGGTGATAATGCTGTTTGGGATAAGTCTGAGGCGGCTTTAAAATCAGCAATCGAAGAAGCTGGAATTGAATATGAAATGAACCCAGGGGAGGGCGCATTTTATGGTCCAAAGTTAGAATTTGTATTAACCGATGCAGTTGGAAGAGACTGGCAGTGTGGTACATTGCAGGTAGATTTTGTATTGCCAGAAAGGTTAGATGCAGATTACATAGCTCCAAACGGTAAAAAAACACGCCCTGTAATGCTTCATAGAGCTATTATTGGTACTTTTGAAAGATTTATAGGTATATTAATTGAAGAATATGCTGGTCGTTTTCCTTTGTGGTTAGCTCCGGTGCAAGTCGCGATTGTTGGCATAACTAATGATCTAGATGAGCATATAAAACAGTTAAACACTATTCTTATTGAAGCCGATATACGATCTGAACTTGACATTTCTAAAGAAAAAGTAAATTATAAAATACGTAATTTTTCCAATCAAAAAGTACCTATTATTGCTATTATAGGTAAAAAAGAACAAGAATGCGGAACTGTTACTTTGCGACGTCTTGGTATTGAAGAGCAAGTAACAGTTAGTGTTGAGGAGTTGATACAGATAGTTCAAGTAGAAAATAAGAAGTATCTTATCTAATTAATATAATTTAAAAAGGGAGTAGTTTTATATCTAAGTTCAATTCAAGTAAATTTCCAAAATCAAATAGGGAAATTAAAGCCGATAAAGTGCGCTTAGTAGGGGCCCAAGGCGAGATGATTGGCGTTGTTACTTTGCAGGAAGCAATGAGCCAAGCAGCTATTGCCGGATTAGATTTAGTCGAAATTTCACCCACCGCAGAACCTCCTGTTTGTAAAATTTTGGATTTTAGTAGATTTAAGTATGATGCTAAAAAAAGACAACAAGAATCCAAGAAGAAACAAAAGAGAACTGCCTTAAAGGAAATGAAATTTAAGGTTAATATTGGTCAAGGGGATTTCGATGTTAAGCTAAATAAAATTAAAAAATTCTTAGAGTCAGGAGATAAAGTAAAAGTATCATTATGGTTTAAGGGGCGCGAAATTGTACATAGAGATAAAGGACATGAAGTCTTTAATAAAATTCTAGAACAGTTAGGAATTCTTGCCAAAATTGATATGGAGCCAAAAATGGAAGGCAAACAGATTATTATGGTCTTAAGTGCTAATAAGGCGGAATAAATATAATATGATCTAAACCGTCTATTAGCGAGGAACCGTAAGGTGCGACGCGGCAATCTCTCTTCGGCGCATTTATGCGTCCAAGTGAACTGTGCCACGCCCGCGCTCGGAAATGAGGGGCGTTTATATAGGCTCGCACTCCCGTGACGGAAAATTGTGTTAATTTAGAAGTTTAGTGCCCAGTTGAACCAAAACCTTTTTTGCCGCGCGTAGTTTCGTCTAGTGAATCCACTTCTTCTAGTGTGACATATTCGTATTTTGCGATTACCATTTGCGCGATACGCATTCCTTGGGTGATTGTAAAATCTTCTTTGCCATGATTAATCAGAATAGCTTTAATTTCTCCGCGATAATCAGCATCTATTGTACCGGGTGAATTTAGTACGGTAATACCATATTTTGCAGCTAACCCAGAGCGTGGTCGGATTTGAGCTTCCATACCAGCATGTAGAGCTATGGCAATTCCAGTTGGTATAATTTTTACTTCTCCAGCTTTGATAGTCACTGGCACTTCGATGGCTGCAGATAAATCCATTCCGGCACTTTGCGCAGTAGCATAATGTGGTAAGGGCAGGTTAGCTGCATTATCTAGCTTCTTTATGGCTATGCTTTTCATAATAATTTTTAATAAGGATTTTAGTATATAGAACTAATACACAAATATTTTTAAAGACCATGGCGGGAGTGACGGGACTCGAACCCGCGACCCTCTGCGTGACAGGCAGATACTCTAACCATCTGAGCTACACCCCCTTTTTAGGTCTTAATTTTGGTACAAGCAAAGCTAATATATATCAGTTTCTTTTTGCCTGCAAGCATAAATTACATAGAGTTTGTAAAATATGTTTTAAAAAAGCGTGCTACAAAGATAATTTATGTGTTTTTGTTAATGTAATAATAGGATGGCACAGTTATTGCTTAATGTAATGCGTGACTTCTGTAATGACATAAATTTGTTCATTTGAAGTTATTTTATATAATAATAAAAAGAGAGAGGAAATATGTCTTTAAC
>CAWWAI010000008.1:0-29093 GCA_963934885.1 uncultured Rickettsiaceae bacterium
TTTCTATTAATCTAGTTGAATACTGACAAGGTTCTGAATAGTCCATTTTAATTATCTAAAATATTTTAAATTATATAAGTATATGTTACTATAAATCTTAAATCAAAAACAAGCTTTTCATAATTAAACTCATGTATTTTCTTCATGCTGCGTTATAATTTAAACTAAAATAGAGCTTGCGTAGGAAGATAATAAGTTCAAGTTCCTAAAATTATCACAGGAGCTATAAAGGATCACACCTAAGAAATATAAAGAAAATGTAAGCATAACTTTGGTGAGTATGCAAGATTAAAGATTGTTAGATATGGTGGTTTATAGTTTTAAGAAAATGGTATTATAAAAGTATAGGCATATTGAAAACAAACATTTGTAAAAAACTTTCAATAACTTATATAACAATGGTGAGCCCGTCGGGGCTCGAACCCGAGACACCCTGATTAAAAGTCAAGTGCTCTACCAACTGAGCTACGGGCTCATGTGATTTTTGTGAGTCTTTAAGTTTGTTAATATAACTTAAATTTTAGCTAGATTAATATAAAGTAGTCTCACCATTGTTTTATAAAATGCAAAGAAATTCTTAAATAACTAATAGTACTAGGTATACAAAAATGTTCATTGAAAATATGATTTACTTTATCGTAGAAAAACGATAATATGTCAACAATTATTTTGTAAAATTAAAGTTTGATACTTATAATGCACTCTGATGTAGCGATAATTATTCCATCTAGAATCGGGTCAACTAGGTTGCCACGAAAGGCGCTTGCCAAGATTGGTGAATTTTCATTGATAGAACATGTGGTGCGTCGTCTAAAGGGCGTGGCGGGTAATAATTTGTATGTGGCTACTGACTCTAAGGAAATAGCTGTTCTTTCAGAGTTATCTGGTGCAATTGCCATAATGACAGACGAAGATTGTGCAACTGGTTCAGATCGTGTGTTTCAGGCTTTTCAAAAAATTCTTGGATATGATAAGATAAAATATATAATTAATATTCAAGGTGATATGCCTTTTATTAAGGAATCAATCGTAAATAAAATTATATATGACTTAAAAAATGGAGTTTGTGATATTGTAACTTCAGTAGTTAAGGTAGGTGAAGATGTCGCTGCAAGTAGTTCTAATGTAAAAGTGGCTATAAATAAATTAGGACAAGCGATGTATTTTTCTAGAAGTCTGATTCCACACGGTGCATCAGAATTTTTGTACCATGTTGGAATTTACGGATTCTCGCGTGATGCACTAGAGAGATTTGTAAATTTACCTCAAGGTGAATGCGAAAAATTAGAAAATCTAGAGCAACTTAGGGCTTTAGAATATGGTATGAAAATTGGTGTTTGTTTATCAGATGACATACCTATTTCAGTTGATACTCCAGATGATCTGGAACGAGCTAAAGAATATTACGCAACTTATAATTGCTGGAGTATATAATGATCAAAAATTTAACAATTCTATTTTTAACTACCTTATTCTCCTTTAATGTTTCGGCGAAAACAAGAATTAAGGACATTGCAGGGGTCGAAGGCGTACGTGAAAACTTGCTAGTGGGTCATGGTTTAGTTGTTGGCTTGAACGGTTCTGGTGATAATTTGAAAAACACAGTTTTTACAGAAAAGGGATTAACGGATTTTCTTGAACGTCTAGGGGTTAACGTTCAAGGAGCGAATTTAAAAACAAAAAATATTGCATCAGTCACGGTAACAGCAAGCCTACCAGCTTTTGCTAGACGTGGTATTAAGATTGATGTGAAAGTTAGTTCGCTTGGTGATGCGAAGAGTTTGAAAGAAGGTGTATTATTGGCAACCCCATTGCTCGGTGCGGATGGTAATGTATATGCAGTTGCGCAAGGGGCGGTGGCTTTGTCTAGTTTTACACCGGTGTCGGGAGATGTCCGAACTAAGCAGAGTGGTATTGAAACAAATGGTTATATTCAAAGCGGTGCTATTGTAGAAAATGAGATAGATTTTAATTTTACAGATTTACAAAATATCAAATTTTCGCTTTACTCTCCGGATTTTGGAACAGCTATTGCAGTTGCTGATGCAATTAATAATCATGTGCCTGGTAATACAGCTAGTGCTCTTGACGCTGCAACGATTGAAGTCGTAGTTCCGTCTTATAGACAAGGGGAGTTAGTAGAGTTTATTGCAGAAATAGAAAGTCTTGCCGTAAAACCAGATTATAAAGCTAAGATTGTAATTAATGAATCTACTGGTACAGTGGTGATTGGTGATAAAGTAAATATAAGACCAGTAGCAATTGCGCAAGGTAATTTGATTGTGAATGTAGGACAACTTGATTTTGATGATAAATATGGTCCTGAAACGGATGAAAAAACTCGCGATTTAGTGAGTAGTTTTGTTGATAAACGCCGTGGTAGAGCAGTGCATCAGTTGCAAGAAAGTGCTACTCTTAGTGATCTAGTTGCTGGCTTGAATAAATTGGGAGTATATCCGCGTGATATTATCAATATATTGCATAGTATGAAGTCTGTAGGAGCTCTTGACGCTGTAATTGAAGTAAGATAAGCATTATGGGAGTGAATTATTTAGGTGGTGGTGTTACAAATGTTGAAAAACCATCGCAATATTACGAAATAATTGATAAAAGAAATAATGTAACTAAGGCTAATCCTGTTTCTGTTGCAAAAAAATTTGATTCAGTTTTAAAGAGTGTCAAGACAAAGGGCGTCTATGATTCAAAGGTAAAACCAGTCTCTCTTATTGAAAGAAATAAATTAATCAAGCCTACGAAAATTAAGGTTTCAACCTTGGCTGAACAAAGAATAAAATCACAAGCGAAGATAAGTGGCACGGATATTGCTCTTAAAAGATTATCTAAGGAAATGGAGAATCAGCTCTATGGAATGTTTTGGACTATGATAGATGGCGCAAGAAATTCTGATCACGAAGGTGGCTTTGCTGAAAAACTTTTCCGAGGACCGTATCTGGCAGAGATAGTAAAAACCAGTTCAGATGCGGAATTAGGTGAAATAGGCGAGGCAATCTATCGTGGTTTGGCAGATAAGCAAATCGCAAAATAGGTAAATGATGACAAATAAAATTCTAACTCAGGGCGGCGTTATTAGTGTGATTACTAAAAGTCTAAAAGAGCTGCTGGTAATAATTGAGAAGGAAAATGAGTTATTAAAGATTGGTAAAGTATCAGCTATTGCAGCAGTAATTGAAGAGAAAGTTGCGTCATTAAAGAAGTTTAATAATGCACAAATTGATATAGAAAATTATGCCAGACAAGGTGGTGAGTTTGATGCAGAAACACCTGTTATGCTTAAGCTTAAAGGATTATTTGCTAAGCTGGACGAGTTAAATAGGGACAATGAAGTGCTGATTAAAAGTAATTTAGAAGTTAGTGAAAAAATTGTTGAGATGTACAAAAACAATAAAACTCAAGAAACATTAAGGCAATTTGGTTATAATAAGGAAGGTAATATTGCTGGCGGTAAAATAGAAAAAATTATGCCGTCAATTGGATTGAATAATAAGGTTTAAATAAAATGACAACAACATCGATAGCACAAACATTAGGCAGCGTTCGTAATATGTTAGACGTATCTGCAGACAATTTACAGCGTCTTGATGACCCTAACGCACGCAAATTGAATTCTTCAATGTCTGCAAATCGTATAGGTTCTAATGGCTCTTTGCGTACGCATGTACAATTATCACGTAATGTTAACCCCCTGCAAGAGAAGGCTTATATAGAGCAAGTTACAGTTAAGGCAGGTCAAAATATAAAAGCCGAATTTTTAAGTGCAGTACAATCTGTTATTGGCGGTGGCGATAAGACCTGTAGTTCTAGATTAGTATCTGATATAGATGTTTTTTTTAAGGGTGTTGAACAACTTAAATCTAATAATACTAATTCGATGCGTCAGGTATTTGTTGATGGGGCTAAAAATATTAGTGCTACTTTGACTGGAGCTTCAGATAAAATAACTGATTTGCGTTTAGATGCAGATAAGAGACTTAAGAATGAAACGATTAATTTAAATAATACAATAAAATCATTATTTAAATTAAATAATGAGATGCTTAGAAGCTCATCTCCTATAAAATTACATGATCAAAGAGATGCTCTTGTGCGTGATATGGCAACGCATTTTGATATTAAAGTTTCTTATGGTAGTAGCGGTATAGCTCAAGTTCTTTCTAAATCTAGTGGTGAGTTACTTGTATCTAGTGATTCATATTCTCAATTTGCGTATGATAGTGTTTTAAGTAAAGACATTATTATTGATAATAACAATCTGACAGAGCTAACTATCTGTCAATTTGACAAAGAGGGAAATTCTAAAAATTCAAGAGTTTTTGCTGGTGGAAGTGGTGATGTTAGTAAAGCCTTTAGTGGTGGTAGATGGTCGTCTTTAATAGAATTGAGAGATAAAACCCTATTAGAAATTAGTGGTGCTATTAAGACTTTAACTAGTAATTTTACTAAACAGGTCAATGAAGCTCATAATAGTGGCTCACCTTATCCTCCGAAAGGGTTTTTTGAAAGTACAATAGAAGTATCTGGTAATCAGGCTATAGACCATGTTAGCCCGTTTATTATCTATGCGTTAGATGAAAAAGGTAAGCAGTTAGCAGGTGGTGCTGGAAAATTAAACCCAGTGACCATTAATATGCAAAATTTACAATCAGTTGGTGGTGGAGCAGCAACAATTGCTGACTTAATCGCTGAGCTTAATGAGAAATTAGACAAGGCGCCATCAAGAGAACGTGCAGCGATGGGTGCTATATTACGTCCTAATGGTTTGCAAGGTGTGGATGCTGTTGATGTGCAAATTCCCGGTGAATATTTGCTGAATAATATACAGCTTAAGGCTAATAGTGTGGTCGATGCTGGAAATAATAATAGCTTTACATTCGAGCTTGATTTACAAGGCAATTCGCATTTTGCTAGTAAAATAGAAGTGTTATCTGTAAATACTACTGGTGGTGGTGTTCTGCAGCCTGCGGTTAGTGTTTTACCAGGTGCGTTTACTTTGGATAAAGATAAAAACGTTGCTACAAATCAACCAATTACAGTAACTGGTGCTGGTGCAAATCGTTTAATTACTGTAACAATCCGAATTACTGGTGATAATGGTGTAATGAGTACCGGTACAGTTTCTTTTAGAGCTGATGCAGATGTTAATGTAAATGATAGAATTGCGTTTGACAGTACTTTAGCTGGGGGAGTGGCTGGTGGTTTTGACCATACAGGAGATGTTCCAGTTCTAGTATTAACTAGCCATTCTGGAGTTGCCAAAGCTAGATTAGTCGATGCTAATGGTGTTACAGTTGATCCGGCATCTGGTCAGAAAGGTAAGTTAGTTATAGAAAGTAATAATCCAAATTATCGCATGGTATTTCAAGATGGGAATTTAGGCGCAGAATTTGGTTTCAATGATTTATTTAAATATGATGCACGTACTGGCGCTCTAGAAGTAACACAATCCATAGTAGATGATGTTAGTCAACTAGCAACAGTCCAAGTGCAGAAAAATGCTGGAGATGATGTAGCGCATAAAGTTGGCGACGCACAGGCTAGTGGAGAACTAGCATTTAACTTTGGCGGAGGAAACTTAGCAGCTGGTGATACAGTTACTATTGATGGTGTTGTTTTTACTTTTGCAAATCCAGCTAATGGTGCTTTAGATGTGTTAGTTGGTGCTACTGATGCCGCATCCTTAGTAAATTTGGAGAATAAAATTAATGCTCATCCAGCATTTAACAATAGAATAGTTGCTGAATTTAATGGGGTTAATAATTTAAAAATTAAGGCGGTTACTCCTGGTACTAGCGGTAATGCTATTGGAGGAGTGTCTATTAATTTAGCAGTAGGAACAGCAATCTATACACCAGGTGTGGTAGGAAATGCAGTGCCAGTTCCAGCCCTATTAGTTAACGCAGCAGCAGCAACACCACTAGCCGGAGGCACAAATAAATCTGCTACAAAGCAAGTTTTCAGCTATAACCTCGAGCCTGATAATAAGGATATGATTGAAAAACTTAGTAATTTGCAGTCTTTGCTTGTAGCAATTAATACTGAAGGGATTATCCCAGAATCTTTGGTTTCGCTAGCTGGTCTTGCAACAATAGTAACTGGTTTGCTTTCTAATTATGCTAATGATTCAAAAATGGACTCAGAAGTAGCATCAACTGTACTAGAACAAACGGAGAAGTTAATAAAAGAGACTTCTGGTATACAAAGAGAGCCAGAATATTTAAGAGCTTTGGATTTAGCGCAATTAATGAATGCTTTAGCGCATTTATTGAGTATGATACAAAGTACTAATGTAAAAACACAAGATATAATTTTTGGATAAAGGAGATAAAATATGGCAACAAATATAACGAGTAATTCTTCTATATTGCAATCACAGCCAGGAAGAAATAATGGCAAAATAAGTGAATTATCAAGTAAGTTACAAAATGCTGCAGCTGCGGCTGCAGACGGTGCTGCATATAAGTATGATTCACGTGCAAAGTTAGAATCATCTGGCTTGGGGGATATTTATGATCGTACTCAGAGGAGTCTTTTAATGGCAGAGAGTAATAAGATCAATATTAATACTACTTTTGTTAAATTGAGTAATGATGAAAGATTTTTAAAAGATATCGATGCTGTTATTGTTGAATTTCGAGCAGAATCAGATAATATTGGTACAAAATCTGAAAAAGCAGATAGAGCATTAGAGAAAATTGAACATATACTAACTAAGAAGGATGAAGCAGGTCGCTATGTATTTGGTGGAAATAATCCATATACTAATCCATTAACTAGGATAGATGCAAATGGTAATCCTGTTCAAATTAAATTAACAAAGACAAGCAATTTGGTAGATAAATTGGTTACCACTAATTATGCCGCAGATTCTGGCCCTAATAATAGTTTGGTGACTTTATCTTCAAGCCACGAAGTCAAAGAAAGTTTTCTATATCCAAGCATGAAAGCAGTGGCAGATACAATTGCTTTCATTAATATGTATAAAAAAGAAGAAAATACCTTTACACCTGAAGAGTTTGATGCTGCCCAGAAGCGGCAGCAAGATTCGCGTAGTGAAGTGGGTATTTTAGTTGGATCAGAAATTAAGAAAATCGAACAAGCTAGAGAAGTGAATAAATCGGATATTCAAACTGCGACTGACGTTAATGCATCTTTATTTCAAGGGGATTTAGTAGAAGCTGCTGGTTTGGTAAGAGATTTAATGCATAGTCTGCTTGCCAATGTTACATTAAACCAAGTATCTAACAATGTTTTTAATACGCTATTAGAAAAAACAAGGATATAATTAAATAATCAATATGAAAGTTTTAGAACTACATCTTGAGATTAATTCTAAGTACTTTCTTGTTATTATTGAATTATTAAAATCAGCGGGCGCGGAAGCTAGGGTTGTTGGTGGAGCAGTCCGAGATGCACTTTTAGGTATAGCTAGTTCAGATGTAGATATTGTTACAAATTTAACCCCAGAAAAAGTTACTGAACTATTTTTGGAACATGGCATTAAAGTTATTCCAACTGGAATTAAATTTGGTACAGTTACGGCAATAATACAAAATGAATCATTTGAAATTACAACTCTGCGTAAAGATTTTGACTGTGATGGGCGGCATGCAAAAATTATCTATTCGAATGATTTCTGCTCCGATGCAGAGCGCAGGGATTTTACTATTAATGCCCTTAGCTATTGCCCAATAAAGCATCAAGTTTATGACTATTTTAGTGGAATTGCAGATCTATTCGCAAGAAAAGTTGTTTTTGTAGGGAATGCAGAGCAAAGGATTAAAGAAGATTATCTACGTATATTACGTTTCTTTAGATTTTCATGTCGCTATGCTAAAAAGATAGATGCAGAAGCCTTAGCAGCCTGCATTGTCAATAAAGATAAATTGCCATCTTTGTCTGGTGAGAGAATAAAATCAGAACTAGACTTGCTATTACTCCTTGAAGGTAGCGCTGATATTTTATCCGTTATGTTTGAATCAGGAGTTCTGAGGAAAATACTTCCTATTAATTATTACAATAAAGATTTACATATTAAATATTTAAAAATAGCAATGTCTTTTGGCGCAACATTAGAATTACCAGCTATTTATGCCATGCTATTTAGTTCGGCAGACATCTCATATAATAAACTCTTAGCATTAAAATTCTCTAGATCAGAAGCGCGAATTATTATAAAACTGCTTGAGCTAGAAAGGCTTGAAGATATAAATATAATCATTGCAATGTTAAAGAATATTTGGCTTGAAGAAAAGCCTTGTTTATTATACTTTATTCGCGCGTCACTAACAGTCAATGATACTTCGATATATGATTTATATACTCATTTGAGCACACTAGAAGTCCCTACATGTCCTGTTAATGGCAATGATTTATTAGAATTAGGTTATAATGGTAAGGAGATTGGAACAGCTCTTGATTCGATAAAGAAAATATGGATAGAAAGTGATTTTTCTCTTGATCGCTTGCAATTAATTAAATTGGTAAATCATCATGAATAATAAAATATTATTATTAACTTTAGTATTATTTGCTAATGTAGCATACGGCGCACGACCTAAAATCGTAACAAGTATTACGCCTATTGCTAGTATTATATCTATGATGACTGAAAATGCTGCAGAAATTGTGGCAATTGATATGTCTGCTGGATGCCCTCATCACTATCAGATGCGACCTAGTGATAAGGATAAAGTTATTAATGCTAAAATGCTTGTATATATAGATGATAGCTTTGATGGTTTTGCTGGTCGACTTTTTACAAAATTTAAAGGAAAAACAGTCAAACTTAGTGAACTAAAATCTATAAATTTTGTGGATGATAGTGGCAAAAAAAACTGGCATTTTTGGTTGGATCTTCAAAACATACTGGCACTTCATAATGAGCTTTCTGATATTTTATTAAAAGAATTCCCAGAATTAGAATATAGTATAATTTCTAGTCAAAATAAAATTAAGGCAAAAATAACTTCTCTTATGCAGTTAAAGAATAATGAGTTAAAATCAATTGGAGAGTTAGTAGTTTTAAGCGATAGTCTTGCGCATTTTTTTACAGCTATTGATACAAAAATTATCAAATTATATCAAAAATCTAATTCTAGTTTGAAGGATCTAGAAAAATTAGAATATGCGTTAAATTCTGATTTACCACAATGTATCGTAATTGATAGCTCTCAAGATCCAGAAGCATATAGGAAATTTAACAAAAAAATTATACAATTAGATTCTGAGAACTGGTCATTAGAAAATGATATGTCTGGAAGTTGGGATTTATTTTGTAATAAATATCTAAAGATGATCAATCAATTGCAAGGATGCAGATAGTAAGCCTAGTTATGTTCTAGTTAATAAAGCTAAATTCACTAAATAATAGTGTTAGCTTTACACCATTATTTTTACAAGTTCTATTATTTTCTTTCTACTTTGAGGGCTTTTAATATCAGTAAATGACTTAACTAAAGAGACTATTTCTTTTTCTGTTACAGTGTCTTGTTGATCAGTATTATAATTGGTAGCATCTTCTGCGAAGATAGTACCAATTATATTGTTACTATCTTCAGCTTGGTTATAAAAATAAGTAATTGGTACTTTTAAAAATCTTGCAAGAGTATATAATTTTCCACTAGAAATACGATTTGTAGCTTTTTCATATTTTTGTATTTGTTGAATACTAACATCAACTGCTTTTCCTAAATCATGTTGACTGAGTCCTAGCATCATTCTACGCATTTTGATACGACGACTAACGAGCTTATCAATATTATCAGCTCTTCCTCTATTCTCAGGTTTTTCAGACATAAATTTAAATATTAATACAATATTAAGAGATTAGTGATGACAACGATACTTTTAACAGGTAGTTTTTGCAAGAATTCTTAATATATTAAGAATTCTTGAGCATAAAAAAGAAATCGTTAGTTGTAATATTAGCACAAAGAGCACCCATAGACATAGTATTAAATTCCCCCATTCTGAATAAATTGTTGGTAGTAATAATTTTAAAGGCATATAGCCATCAAGAACATCTATTTGATTAAGCTCAAGGCGATGTAAAGTTCTGCCAACTGGGTCAATAATAGCAGATATACCATTATTAGCAGCGCGGATCATAGGCAGGCCATTTTCAACAACTCGCATGCGACTAATTTCAAAATGTTGGTATGGTCCAGAGGATTGGCCGTACCAAGAATCATTCGTTACATTAATCATTATATCAGCTTCTGAGTTAGATATTCTAACCTCATCTGCAAAAATAGACTCGTAACATATTAACGGGTGTATATATAAATGGAAGGGTTTGAGATACATAATACTACGCGTTCCCATCGTGTAGTCTAGTATTCCTGGTGTTAGCTTTTTTATCGGAATGTAGTCTGCAAGAGGCATATATTCACCAAATGGAACGAGATGCGATTTATGATAATCAAATAGTAAGTTTCCATTACTGTTAATTGCAATTAGTGATGAATAAATTTCGTAATCTTCATTTTGTTTAGCGTTATCATTTACTCCACCAGATAAAAGGACCTGAGTATCTTTCGTAAAAACTGACATTAGGCTGTTATGTATTCGTTTATAGTAATAGGGGGCAGTAAGAGCCGATTCCGACCAAACTATTATATCTGGATCACCTGCTTTTTTTGACAGATTTACTTGCTTATTGAGATTTTTCCAGAAAGTGTCAGAAGACCATTTTTTATTTTGCGGAATTGATGGCTGTACTATGCGTATTTTAATTTCGCTAAATTCTGTAGGATTTTGTTGTAAACGGTTATAACCGAATATTACCATCATCACGCATATTATAATAGAAGTAGTTATTCTAGGAGCTAGCATGTTTTTGTTAAACAAACTCGATCCAATATATAGGGTAGTAAAACTTAAGCCAAGTATGCCAGAAATGCTAGAAAATTGAATCATAATATCTGAAATAGACAATGCATATCCTAACATTCCCCATGGTAAGCCAGTGAATATCCAGGACATTAGCCATTCATTAAATAGCCAAAGGGCGCAAAAGATAAAATGGTACAAATAAGTTTTTCTAAATAACCAAGCAAGGGCGCTATGGGCACTAATAAATAATGCTAAGAAAGCAGGAAGACCAAATAAAGCAAATGGAATTGCCCACCAAAATTGATCAATATAAACGCTAACTCCAAAAGAAATCCAATATAGAGTGCTTAGGAAAAATCCAAAACCAAATAAATATCCAAAATTAGCAGCTTGTTTGCAATTTGTCGATGCAGAGATTTGAGCGCATAATATTGAGAGCATGAATATCCCAGGAATAAAATAAATGGGGGCAAAAGACAATCCGCAAATTATCCCCGCTGTGAATGATATTTTCCTATTTAAAAACATTATAAAACCGCTTGTACAAAATCTTGTTCGATGATATACAAATTAACATTATATGTATAGTTTAACTCAAAGGTTTTTTTTATGATTGATGTTTCAACAAAGTTACTTGCTGGCAAAAAAGGTATAATTACTGGTGTGGCAAATAAATTATCTATATCTTGGGCGATAGCACAATTAGCAAAAGAGCATGGTGCAGAAATAGCCCTTACCTATCAAGGCGAAGTGCTTGAAAAAAGAGTAATGCCACTTGCTGAAGAAATAAATTGTGATTTTGTTGAAGAATGTGATGTTACTGATGAAGCATCTATGGATAGGTTGTTTGAGACTGTTGGTAAAAGATGGGGAAAAATTGATTTTATTATTCATGGTATAGCTTTTGCAGATAAAGACGAGTTGCGCGGTAGATATATTGATACTAGTTTACCAAATTTTTTGAATTCAATGAATATTTCTTGTTATTCTTTAACTGCACTAGCTAAAAGAGCCGAACCTTTGATGAGTGATGGTGGATCTATCTTGACTCTAAGCTATTATGGCGCTGAAAAAGTTATTCCATACTATAATGTAATGGGGTTGGCAAAATCTGCTCTTGAAACTAGTGTAAAGTACCTTGCGCATGATATGGGGCCTAATAATATACGTGTTAATGCTATTTCTGCGGGGCCAATCAAGACATTAGCAGCTAGTGGTATTGGTGATTTTAAATCAATGCTTAGAATACATGAAAATACTGCGCCTCTAAAAAGAAACACTACTCAGCAAGATGTTGCTGGTGCAGCTGTGTACCTTTTAAGCAATCTGGCAAATGGTGTTACAGGAGAAATTCATTATGTTGATTCAGGTTATAATATCATGGGTATGACGGCTTCTACTGAAAAGAAATAGGGTTTTGTTAAAAAAAACAAATTACGCTGTATTAGTATAACCGTAAATACCAAGAGATTGACACGTCACCTACGGTTCCTAGCTAATAGACGGAATGCATGAGACGGAATGCATGAAGTTTTTTAAATAGTTAGAATTTCTTCTTCCTTTGTTTTGGCAGAAGCGTCAACTTTTTTAATAAAGTCATCCGTAAGTTTTTGTATTTCATCTGCATGATCATGGTGTTCGTCTTTGGAGATTATATTATCTTTTTCCATCTTTTTTAGAGAGTCCATACCATCTCTACGGATATTACGTAGTGCAATTTTTGTGTTTTCTGCGTATTTATAAGCAAGTTTTGCTAAATCTTTTCTGCGTTCTGCGCTAAGTGTCGGTAAATTCATACGAATTAATTGACCATCAGAGCTTGGGTTTAGACCAAGATTAGCATCAGCTATTGCTTTTTCAACAGTTTTAACCATTGCTTTATCCCATACTTGAACAGTTATGGTTTTTGCATCAGGTGTCGTGACTGTGCCTACTTGAGATAAAGGCATTTTACTACCATAAGCTTCTATAACTACTGGATCTAGTAGGTTTACTGATGCTCTGCCAGTACGTAGACCGCTAAATTCTTTGTCTAGAATGTCTAGAGCTTTATTCATTTTGTCGGTTAGTAAGTGTTTTTGATTTTGATCCATTAATCTCCTCGTATAATTGTGAATTCACCTTGATCTTGTAATACTCTAGCAAAGTTACCGCGTTGTTTGATGGAAAAAACTTTAATAGGTAATTTATTTTCTCTAGCTACTGCGATTGCTGCCATATCCATAACTTTTAGATTGTCTTTTAATATTTCTGTATATGTAATTTGATCGTGTTTATTAGCCTGTGGATTTCTTTTAGGGTCTGTATCGTAGACACCATCAACATTTGTGCCTTTGAATAAATAGTCACAATTCATTTCTATTGCTCTTAACACTGCAGCGCTATCTGTTGTAAAAAATGGATTACCAATACCAGCGGCAAAAATTACTACTCTATTTTTTTGCATATGCCTTCTAGCTTTGCGTCTGATAAAAGGTTCGCATATACTCATCATCGGTATTGCAGATTGTACTCGAGTATAGATATCATTTTTTTCCATAACATTTTGCAGAGCAATAGCATTAATCACCGTTGCAAGCATTCCCATATAGTCAGCAGAAGATCTTTCCATTCCTAGTATAGAAGCATCTGCACCACGGTAAATATTACCACCACCTACAACAACGCATACTTGAACACCAAGGTTGCATACTTCTTTTATATCTTCTGCTATAGCTGTTAGTGTATCTACATCATGGCCGAAATTTTTATCACCCATCAGGGATTCACCAGAGACTTTAAGTAAAACTCTTTTGCAGTTTATAAGGGACATTTATATTTGGATTGGTCTACTTAAAAATCCTTGTAATGTTATCTTAAGTATTATTTTTGTCAAGTCGAACTCAAGTAGTAAGAGTTAAAAACAAGAAGCTGTTAAAAAAACGTTGGTATTACTCTATGTGTTGGTTATAATAGTGTCTTATATGACTAAATAGCTAAATTAAATAGACACATGCCAAAGCTAATTATTGATGATAAAGAAATCGAGGTTGAAGACGGTTTAACCGTTATGCAGGCTTGCGAGCATGCAGGAATAGAAGTACCGCATTTTTGCTTTCATGAAAGGTTAAAAATCGCTGGAAATTGTCGAATGTGCCTTGTTGAAATGGAAAGAGCCCCAAAGCCAATCGCCTCATGCGCTATGCAGGTATCTGAAGGTATGGTAATTAAAACTAATACTCCCAAGATTAAAAAAGCGCGCGAAGGAGTGATGGAGTTTTTGCTTGCTAATCATCCACTTGATTGTCCAATCTGTGATCAAGGTGGTGAGTGTGACTTGCAAGATCAAGCATTTAAATATGGTAAAGGAGGAAGTCGCTATTCGGATGATAAAAGATCAGTTAAGGATAAAAACCTAGGTCCATTAGTAAAAACACAAATGACCCGTTGCATCCATTGTACTCGCTGTATTCGTTTTGCAACTGAAGTTGCTGGTGTGCAAGAAATTGGTGCAATAAATCGCGGTGAAAATATGGAAATCACTAGCTATTTAGAAAACACTCTAACCTCAGAGCTTTCAGGTAACATTATTGATCTTTGTCCGGTTGGGGCGTTAACATCAAAACCATATATGTTCAAAGCGAGGAGTTGGGAGCTTGAAAAAACTGAATCGATAGATGTTATGGATGCGCTGGGTTCAAATATACGTATCGATTCAAGAGGTCTTGAAGTTATGCGTATTTTGCCAAAGCTGAATGAAAATATAAATGAAGAGTGGATTTCAGATAAAGCTAGGTTTGCTTGTGATGGTTTAAAAGTTCAGCGTTTAGATACACCTTATATTCGTAAAAATGGTAAATTAGTAGAAGCTAGTTGGAATCAGGCTATAGAATATATTGTCGAGAATGTTAATGCTGTTAAAGGTGATGAAATTGCTGCAATTTCTGGTAGTACCACTAGTGTAGAGTCAATGTTTTTACTAAAAAAAATGTTCTCTAATCTTGGTTCTGATAAGGTAGATACTAATCAATTTGGCTATAAATTAGATACATCTAGTAGAAGCAATTATTTATTCAATACGGGCATAGCAAATGTAGCAAATGCAGATGTGTGTTTATTGATTGGAGCCAACGTGCGCAAAGCAGCTCCAGTTCTAAACGCTCGAATTGGTCAAATGGTGCGTTCTGGTGATATGCATGTCTCAAGGGTTGGAGAAGTTAGTGATCAGACATACGCTATAGAAAATCTTGGTAGTGATGTTTCTCTTCTAGAAAATCTTTTGTCTGGTAAAGGAGAATTTGCTAAGCGCTTAAAGAATGCAAAACGACCAATTATTATTATTGGCGATTCTGCTTTATCTCGCCCTGATGGGCATGCAATATTGTCATTAGCACATGCGGTAGCAGAAAAATACAACATAGTTAGAGACGATTGGAATGGCTTTAATATACTGCATAATCATGCATCAATGGTGGGTGGACTTGATGTTGGTTTTATTTATGGTGAATCAGGTGATGGTACTGCAGAAATTTTAAAGCAATCTAAGGACAAGAAAGTTAAGGTGCTTTATTTATTAGGTTCTGATGATTTTGACATTAATTTAATTGATCAAGATTGCTTCGTTGTTTACCAAGGACATCATGGGGATAAGGCGGCTGGGCGTGCAGATGTTATTTTACCAGAAGCTGCTTATACTGAACAAGATGCAATTTTTGTTAATATGGAAGGGCGTCCACAATATGCGCGCGCAGCTATATCTCCTCTAGGATTGGCAAGAGAAAGTTGGGATATTATTACGCATTTAGCTGATAAGTTAGATGTTGGTATGTCTCTGAAAAGTCTGGCAGATGTTCGTAATATGCTAGCTAAAGAAAACGCAGTATTCGCTAATATAGGTAAGGTTATTCCTACGAATTTTATAGAATTCAAATCTTCGGTTAAACTGCTTGAAAATCCATTAAATGATGTGCAAACAAATTATTATATGACTGATCCGATTAGTAGATCTTCAGTTACTATGGCAAAATGCGTGAAGGAGCAAAGTGCTGCAGGGGCAATAATATGATGGACTTACTCTTAGAATACGTATTTCCGATACTCTTTATTGTAGCTAAAATTTTACTAATTACTTTGCCTTTATTGTTGTGTGTAGCTTATTTAACTTATGCTGAACGTAGAGTAATTGGTTTGATGCAAATGCGCAAGGGGCCAAATGTAGTTGGTCCAATGGGATTATTGCAGCCAATTGCAGATGCTGTAAAGTTAATGTTTAAAGAAATTATTATTCCAACTAACGCTAGTAAAGTAGTGTTTATTATTGCGCCAATGATAACATTTATTTTAAGCTTGATAGGCTGGGCTGTAATACCTTTTAGTCAAAATCTTGTACTAGCTGATATAAATGTTGGCATATTATATACTCTAGCCATATCTTCCCTTGGTGTTTATGGAATTATTATGGCTGGTTGGGCGAGTAATTCTAAGTATGCATTTTTAGGAGCGATTAGGTCGTCAGCTCAGATGATTTCTTATGAAGTTTCAATGGGGTTGGTAATAGTTACAGTTCTATTGGTAACTGGTACATTGAACTTATCTGAGATTGTCGAATATCAAAGAACTATGCCAGGATGGATACAATTATTATTGGCTCCAATGTCTGTAGTGTTTTTTATTTCGGTCTTAGCAGAAACGAATCGTTTGCCATTTGATTTACCAGAAGCAGAAGCAGAATTAGTAGCGGGATATAACGTTGAATATTCATCTATGAGCTTTGCTTTATTTTTTCTTGGTGAATATGCAAATATGATTTTAGTGAGCGCAATTACTGTTACTTTATTTATGGGCGGGTATTTACCACCATTTAATATTGAATTTCTAGAAGTAGTTCCTGGTATTATTTGGTTTGTTACGAAAGTTGCATTTTTATTATTTATATTTCTGTGGATACGAGCCACTTTGCCACGTTATAGATATGATCAGCTAATGCGTATTGGTTGGAAGTTTTTCTTGCCCCTAACTTTGTTTTGGGTGGTTTTAGTAGCATCAATTTTGATGATAACTGATAATTTACCGGGGGTATAAGTGATAATCAAATATATAAAGACTTTAGTATTATATGAAATATTGGTCGGTATGGCTTTGACTTTAAAGTATTTCTTTAAACCAAAGGTGACGATTAACTATCCATACGAAAAAAGTCCAATAAGCCCACGTTTTAAAGGAGAACATGCGCTGCGTCGTTATGCAAACGGTGAAGAGCGTTGTATTGCTTGTAAATTATGCGAAGCTATTTGTCCAGCTCAAGCTATTTTAATTGAAGCAGAAGAGCGGGCTGATGGAAGCCGTCGTACTACAAGGTACGATATTGATATGACAAAATGTATATATTGTGGTTTATGTCAAGAAGCGTGCCCTGTAGATGCAATTGTAGAAGGACCGAATTTTGAGTTTGCTACGGAAACTCATGAAGAGTTGCTTTATAATAAAGATAAATTGCTAAAAAATGGTGATATTTGGGAGCAAGAATTAGCTCAAAAACTTAAAGATGATTATCCGTACAGGTAAAGATATGGCGTTGTTTTTTTATGTATTTTCATTATTACTAGTGCTAAGTAGTATTATGGTAATCAGTAATCGTAACCCCGTGCATGCGGTATTATGGTTGATTTTTGCCTTTTGTAATGGTGCAGGATTGATGGTCCTGATGGGGGCTGAATTTTTGGCTATGATGCTGATTGTAATATATGTTGGAGCAGTAGCAGTTTTGTTTTTGTTCGTAGTTATGATGCTTAACATTAATGTTTCTGAATTTAAGGGCAAGATAGGTCCAGACATGAATAGTGCTTTTATATTGGCGCTATTTTTGTTCGCAGACTTGGTGGTAGTGGTGTTACTTGGTACAAAAATAATCGTACCTACAAGTAGCTACGCGTTTGCAATAGATCCTAGCGTTGGCAATGCTTATGCGATAGGACGCGTATTATATACAGATTTTATATTGCCATTTCAAACTGCAGGAGTGATTTTATTTGTAGCTATGATAGCAAGCATTTCATTAACCCTGCGTTTAAGACCAGATGTGAAGAGACAAAAAGTATCTGATCAAATGCAAAAAAACAAAGAAAATAGTTTAGTTAGGGCTAAGCTTGATGGAAAATTAGGATTGGATAATTTGAATTATGACGATTAATGAAATTGCTTTAGAACATTATTTAATTTTATCCTCGTTGTTATTTTCAATAGGGGTTACAGGATTATTTATGAATCGTAAGAACGTGATAACAATTTTAATGTCAATAGAGCTTATGTTGTTAGCGGTGAATTTAAATTTTGTAGCATTCTCTGTGCATTTACAGGATATTGTCGGGCAAATATTTAGTCTTATAATATTGTCAATAGCGGCGGCGGAAGTGTCGATTGGATTAGCAATTCTGGTTTTATATTCTAGAAATCGTGGTTCAATTGAGATTGAAGATATTAATCAGATGAAAGGGTAATATATGGAATTAGCGCTTAAATTAATTATATTTTTACCGCTAATATCTGGATTAGTTAATGGTGTTTTTTGTAAAAAAATTAGTAATAATTTAGCTAGTAAAATCTCGAGCGCAGCTATTATAGTTACTGCAATTTGTGCAATATGGGTGTTTACTATAGCGGGTGTCAAACAATATACAGTTCATATAATACTCGCAAGCTGGATAAAATTCGATACTCTAATTATTGATTGGGCAATTTATGTTGATCAATTAACAGCAATTATGTTTTTGTTGGTTACAATAGTTTCTGCCGTTGTACATCTGTATTCTTTAGGCTATATGTCGGATGATAAAAATCTACCAAAATTTTTATCATATTTATCATTATTTACCTTTTTTATGCTGTCTTTAGTGTCAGCTGATAATTTTTTACAACTTTTTTTTGGTTGGGAAGGCGTTGGTTTGTGTTCATATTTACTTATTGGTTATTATTATCAAAAAGAGTCGGCGAATAATGCAGCTATTAAGGCTTTTATTGTCAATAGAGTTGGTGATTTTGCCTTTATTATTGGAATTGTTATGATCATTATTTATACAGGAAGTATAGATTTTGAGAGTGTATTCACACAGTCTGACAATCTAGCTAATATAACATTAAATGCTTTTGATTTTGAGATAGTAATTCTTGATATTATTTGTTTGATGTTATTTTTTGGTTGTATGGGTAAATCTGCTCAAATAGGTATGCATGTATGGCTTCCAGATGCGATGGAAGGACCAACGCCAGTATCAGCGTTAATACATGCTGCAACTATGGTCACAGCTGGTGTGTTTTTGATAGCTAGATGCTCATTTATGTTTGAGTATAGCCCCTTTGTGTTACAGATAATTACAATTATTGGAGCGGTGACTTGCCTATTTGCTGCACTTATAGCTATTGCTCAGACAGACATTAAGAAGATTATTGCTTATTCAACATGTTCACAGCTTGGTTATATGTTTTTTGCTTGCGGCGTATCTGCATATCAGGCAGGAATATTTCATTTAGTTACTCATGGCTTCTTTAAAGCTTTATTATTCTTATCTGCTGGTAGTGTTATCCATGCATGCCATGAACAAGATGTATTTAAGATGGGTGGTCTTAGAAAAAAAATGCCAATTACTTATGCAAATTTTTGGGTAGGATCATTGGCTATTGTTGGTATATTTCCATTTGCTGGTTTTTATTCAAAAGATATAGTTCTAGAATCAGCCTATGCGGCGGGTGGTGTTGGTAGCTTTGCATTTATACTGGGGGTGTTAGCGGCTATTTTAACAGCAATTTATTCGCTAAAGATAATTATTCTAACATTCCACGGTAAGACTAAGCTTAGCAGGGAAGCTTTCGACTGTGCGCATGAATCACCAAATATTATGAATATACCTTTATTAGTATTAGTTGCTGGAACTTTGTTTTCTGGAATGTTAGGTTATTATATTTTAGGTATTAGCAGTCCGTATGGATTTTTCTATGGTAGTATTTTTAACTTGCATGTAAGTAATCAAGAACATAATGTTTCGCTTGTTATACAGTCATTACCTTTAATCGTCGGTTTATTAGGTATGGTACTTGGTGCGTATATTTATAAAAAATCAATATCTAGCTCTATTAGTAATAAAATGAAGTTTACTTATTATTTGCTAAAAAATAAATTCTTCTTTGATGAAATTTATAATAAATTATTTATTAGTACCACTAAGTTTATAAGCTGTATGGCTAATATGTTTGACATCAAAATAATCAATCATTTTGGTCCTAATGGTTTTAGTTTTATGACTAGAGCTTGTAGTTGGTGCGTTTGCCAAATACAAACAGGTTATATATTTAATTATGCATTTTATATTATCTTTGCGATGGTATTATGCGTTACGATTTTTGTAGCAAATTACTTGCTCGGTGCATGGGGTATATAAATGTCAAATTTACCAATTTTATCAATTAGTATCTTATTGCCACTATTTAGCGCTTTATATATTACATTATTTATCAGTCACACTAAGTCTTCTAGAAAACAAATATATACTATGTATGTAGCTATTTTAGCATCAGTGCTTACATTTATAGCCGCAACTTACTTGTTAGTAAGTTTTGACCCTAAGATTATAGATTTTCAGTTCGTTGAGCGTTATAATTGGATTGACTCTATTGGCTTAGAATTTTATGTAGGCGTTGATGGTTTATCTATATATTTTATTTTCTTAAGCACTTTACTAACATTAATTTGTGTAATAGCTAGTGTATTTACGATAAAGAAAAATGTAAAAGAGTTTTTATTGTGCTTTCTATTGCTGGAATCTTTTTGTATTGGGGCGTTTTCATCATTAAATTTATTATTATTTTATGGCTTTTTTGAAGTAATATTAATTCCAATGTATTTAATAATTGGTATTTGGGGAGGTGAAAACAGGATTTATGCAGCTGTAAAATTCTTTTTATACACTTTCTTTGGGTCAGTGTTTTTACTGATTGCATTGATATATATATACAGCCAAGCTGGTACATTTAGTATTGTAGATCTTGTAGATATAGTTCCTAGTTTCTCTTTGAGGGTGCAACAATATTTATGGTTGGCAACGTTTGTTTCATTCGCGATAAAAGTTCCTATGGTACCATTTCATACTTGGTTACCAGATGCGCACGTACAAGCACCAACGGCTGGCTCAGTTATGCTAGCAGGTATCTTATTGAAGTTGGGTGGGTATGCATTTTTAAGAGTTTCTCTGCCGATGCTACCTGGGGCGTCAGAATATTTTGCAATATACGTATTATGGATTAGCGGATTTGCAGTAATATACGCATCTCTTGTAGCTCTAGCACAGACCGATATGAAGAAAATGATTGCATATTCTTCCGTAGCACATATGGGTTATGTAATTGCTGGGATATTTAGTTTTACAGTAATAGGAATTGGTGGAGCAGTATTCCAAATGATTAGTCATGGGGTGATTTCATCTGCATTATTTTTAATTGTAGGCATGCTTTATGAGCGTCATCACACTAAAGAAATTTCTAAATATGGTGGAGTGGCAGCTAGTATGCCAGTGCTTGCCACATTTTTTATGATTGCAATGTTGGGTTCAATAGGCATGCCGGGTTTAAGTGGATTTGTTGGCGAATTTTTAAGTATAGTTGGTGTGTTTGGTGTCAGTCCGATAATAGGTATTATCTGTGCCTTTGGGATAATATTGGGGGCGGTATACATGCTAAAATTATATAAATGTGTGATGTTCGGCGAAGTATCAGATATATCTATTATTAAATTTGAAGATCTAAAATCATACGAAAAAATAGCACTAGTACCATTAATATTTTTGATAATATATATTGGTTTGGTGCCAAACAATATACTAGAAACAATAAATATACCTGCTAGAAATTTAGCTGAAATTTATGGGACTCTTTAAAAATAGAAAAATAATATGTTAAATCAGTTTGCTATAATATTACCAGAAATTATGTTGGCAGCACTTGCTATGTGTATGCAGATAGTTGGTGTTTTTTATAAAGGATCAGCGCGTAAAGTTGCTGTGATTACGATAATATTAGCACTGGGTTTAGTTTGTTATCTATTTTGCTTTATTCCAGAATATAAACTTGGATTTTCTGCATCTTTTGCTACATCACCATCAATTTCATTGACTAAAGCATTAGTATTAGGACTGTCTTTAATGAGTCTGTTAATTTATCGTGATTTAATGAAGATTAGTAAAGTTCATCTTAAAATGGAATTTGTTACGTTGGTTTTGTTGTCGACGCTTGGAATTTTTATCTCAATTTCGGCTCGTGATTTTATTTTGCTATTTTGTGGTCTTGAGCTTCAGGCATTGGCTGGTTATGCACTTGCTGCATTTAGTACAACAAAGGTTAAATCATCAGAAGCTGGATTGAAATATTTTATACTTGGTGCTTTGATTAGTGGTTTAATGTTGTTGGGTATCTCTTTTTTATATGGATTTAGTGGTAGCATAAAATATACAGAAATTATGTCTGCATTAAATGGTGATTTTAACATTGGTTTGATAATAGGAGCTGTATTTATGCTGTCTGCTATTTTATTTAAGCTCTCAGTTGCACCGCTACATGTTTGGACTCCAGATGTTTATGAAGGTGCGCCAATATCTTCTGTGAGTTATTTTGCTGTTGCACAGAAATTAGGAATGCTTGCTGTATTAATAAATATATTAAAAGAAGTTATTGGTGATTATACACCAATTTCTGCTGATCTTATTAAGATTTTAGCAATAATTTCAATGATTGTAGGTTCTTTAGGAGCAATTATGCAAACATCATTGAAACGTTTGATGGCATACAGCACTATTTTAAACGTTGGATATGTGTTGGTGGGAGTTTGTTTGCACTCTCAAGCTGGAAATTACGCAGCTTTTTTATATATGTTGATTTATGTGATTGGTGCAATTGGATTTTTTGCATGTTTAGTGGCATTGTTTGGCGCTAGAAGTGATGATGCTACATTTGAAGACTTAAAAGGTGTAGCGGCAGAGCGTAAAACTATTGCAGCTGCAATAGCAATCATTATGTTTTCTATGATAGGTTTACCACCACTTGCTGGATTTTTTGCTAAATATTATGTTTTCTACAATGCAATTTTGCAGGAAGAAATTATTCTAGCTTTGCTTGGCGTGTTGACTAGTGTAATAGCTGCGTTTTATTATTTGAAAGTAATAAAATATATGTATTTTATGAAGGCTGATAATGATATTACAATTATTTCTACTAATAAGGGGTTGTTTTTAGTGACTCTTCTTAGTGTTTCATTTACTTTGTTTTTCTTTATTTTCGCTTCGACCTATATACGATAAATTAATATAAATTATGTATGAATTGGCTTAAAAATTACAATCTATTGACCTTTGAAAGCCTTGATAGTACAAACTCAGAGGCATTGCGTATGGCTGCATCGGGTTCTATTGGAGACTTTATTATTTTATCACGCGAGCAAACGGGCGGCAGAGGACAAAAAGGGCGTGAGTGGGTTTCTATTCCAAGTAATTTACATGCTAGTATTCTTCTTGATAGTAATGTTGATCCTAAAAGACATCCTCAGCTATCATTCGTTATTGCAAATGCCATGTATGAATCTATAGCATCTCTTGTAACAAAATATAAGTTAGCCCTAGATATTAAATTAAAATGGCCTAATGATGTATTGATTAATGGTAAAAAGGTGGCCGGCATTTTGTTAGAATCAATTAGTTTTAGGTGCAAAAATTATGTCATAATTGGTTTTGGAGTTAATGTAATGAAAGCCCCCGTTAAGATAGGACGCGCAGTAACATCTTTGTTTGATGAAGGAATTAAGTTGAAACATTCAGATGAGTTTTTAAATATTGTAATGAGTAAATTTGATAAATTATATACACAATGGCAGTTGGATAATAATTTTATTAAAACTCGTAAGAGTTGGCTAAGACGTGCGTATAATTTGAACAAAGTAATAATAGTTGATGATGGAGTTAGCCGTATTTCTGGAATCTTTAAAGAGATTGATTCTGATGGATCAATGCGATTACAATTAGCTAGTGGACAGTTTTGTAATTTGGTTGCTGGTGAAGTTTTAATTAATGAAGAGGCTAAATAGTACTATGTTAGTTGCTCTTCCTAAAATTGCTATCATTTTAGTTGAACCTCAAATGGGTGAAAATATTGGTGCAGTAGCTAGGGCTATGAAAAATTTTACTCTTAGTGATTTAAGGCTTGTTTCTCCAAGAGATGGGTGGCCTAATATTAAAGCTGAAAGCATGTCTGTTGGGGCAATTAATTTAATTCACAGCGCAAAAATATATAAATCAATTCAAGATGCAATTAGTGATTTAGAATATGTTTATGCGGCAAGCGCTACTCCAAGGGATATGAATAAAAATTATATACTTTCAAGAGATATACATGGCGATATAACAAATATTGAATCATTAGGTATAATGTTTGGTAGAGAAAATTGTGGTTTAAATAATAAAGAAATTGCGTATGCAAACAAAATTATTACTATTGATACAGATTCTAGTTTTAGTTCTCTAAATATAGCGCATTCTGTAGCAGTAATTTGTTATGAATTATTTCAGGGAAAAAAAAACGCACGTGCTGATTTACAAAATATACAAACCCTAGCAACTAAATCTGAGATTGAGTATTTCTATCAACATTTGTTTGCAGAGTTAGATAAAAGAGATTTTTTTAAAATAGCTGACAAAAAAGAAGTCATGAGTATTAAAATTCGTAATTTATTTTCAAAGATTGAAAATTTATCTCATAGTGAGATACAAATGCTACGAGGTATTGTTTCAGTTTTATCTGATAAAAAAGGTTAGTTTAGAAAATTATGAATCATTTCGAATTATTGAATTTAGAGCAAAGATATGATATTGATCTCAGATTATTACAGAAACAATATTTGCTAAAGCAAGCGTTTTATCATCCTGATCGTGCAAGCTCTGGATCAGATCGTGTGAAAAATTTAGATATATCAATGCAATTAAATGAGGCGTACAAAATTCTAAAGGATGATTATATGCGCGCTGAATATTTGCTTAAAATACTCAAAAAATTTGATAAAAATATATTACATGAATCGTTAACTTCTTCTGAAATTGAGGAGATAATAGAGTCGCATGAGAAACTAGATTTAATGGATTCAGTAGAAAGCTTGCAGAGCTTGAAAGATAATAAAATGCTTACAAAATCTAAAATGATAGAAGCATTAACAGAGTCTTTTAAGGATAATAATATAGAAAAAGCTCTTGATATTACAGTACGTCTGAAGTATCTTACTAATTTAGTCAAGAATATAGATTTAAAAATTAAGCATGCAAATAGTAGAGATTAGTGAACCAGGCGCTTCTGATCAATCTAGGACAGAGAATGAGATTGTTGTTGGTATAGATTTTGGTACAACAAATTCGTTGATTGCAGTATCTAATAATAATAAACCGAAAATTATTAAAATACTGGGTGGTCTTGAATTATTGCCATCTATTATAAATATTGTAGATGATAAAGTAATGGTAGGTAGAACTGATATTTCTCAAAATATCATTCGTTCTATTAAGCGTTTATTAGCTAAATCATCTGAAGATATTACTAATAATACTAACTTATATTCTTTGTCGGATATGCTTATTTTGGATAAGGATATTCCAAAAATATCTTTGCAAGGAAATGAAATAAGCTTACCAGAAATTGCATCCGAAATTTTTAAGGTTCTAAAATATAACGCAGAATTAGCATTGGGTAATCCTGTACAAAAAGCTGTAATTTCAGTGCCAGCATATTTTAATGATTCAGCTAGAGGTCAGATATTATTTGCAGCTAAATTGGCTGGCTTGGAAGTGATGCGTCTTATTGCTGAGCCAACTGCTGCAGCTTATGCCTATGGGTTACAAAATAATACAGAAGGGTCTTATTTGGTTTATGATTTAGGCGGAGGAACTTTTGATGTATCAGTATTAAATATGCAATCAGGAGTGCTTCAAGTAGTTGCAACTGGCGGTGATAATATGCTAGGTGGTGATGATATTGATATATTACTGGCAGAATATTTATCTACAATAACTGATTTAGAAGTTAATACAGATTTAATATCAAACGCTAAAAAAATCAAAGAAGAATTATCGTTCAAATCTGAAGTTGTTTTTAAGGATAAGGTGATTTCTAGGAATAAATACGAGGAAATCATCTTGCCTATTATCGAGCGTACGATCAAAATTGCTAAAGATACATTGCATGATGCTGAATCCATTGAACTAGATGGTATTATCCTAGTTGGTGGCTCAACCAGAGTGCCATTAATTACTTCTAGGTTAAAAGAAAATTTTTTGACCCCTATCTATACTGATTTAGATCCAGATAAAATTGTTGCACTTGGTGCTGCATTACAAGCTGAAAATTTATCTTCAAATTCTAACGCTTTATTGATTGATGTTATGCCTTTATCAGTAGGACTTGGTCTTTATGGTGGAATTGTTGAAAAATTAATTATGCGTAATACACCAATTCCGTTTTCTATTATGAAGGAATTTACTACCCATGCCGATAACCAAATAGGAATGAAATTTCATGTAGTGCAAGGTGAAAGAGAAATGGTAAAAGATTGTCGTTCATTGGCGTATTTTGAGTTAACTGATATTCCGCCTAGAAAAGCTGGACAGGCCAAGGTAGAAGTTATTTTCACTATTGATGCTAATGGTATTTTATCTGTAACAGCACGTCAAGTGGAGACGGGAAGGGTACATAATATTGAAATAAAGCCTAGCTATGGATTAAATGAAGAAGAAATTAACGCAGCTCTAACACTTGCGTTTGCTAATGCAGAGCAAGATCATCTAGCAAGATTATTAGCAGAAAGCAGAGAAGATGCGTATAGTGTTATTGCTGGCTTGCAAAAAGCAATTAGTGAAACACCAGATATTTTATCTAAAAAAGAAAGAGTTGAACTTGATAATGCAATAAAATCTTTACAAGAAGTAATAAATTTAGATAATCGTGATATAATCTTATTAGAGATGACAGCACTAAATAAGTTAGCAGAAGATTTTATCCAGAAACATTTGGACAAAGGAGCCCATCTGCACTTAAAAGGTCGTCATATTGACGAGATAAATAATAAATAATGATAGAGACATGGCAGCAGAAAAAATCAAAGTAATTTTTATTGAAGGTGGTCAAGAAAAAGAAGTAGAAGCTTTAGTAGGATTATCAATATTAGAAGTGGCGCATAGTAATGATATAGATCTTGAAGGCGCATGTGAAGGTTCGCTCGCGTGTGCGACTTGTCATGTGATTCTAGAAGAGAAAATATATAATGCCCTTGAAGAGCCAGAAGAAGCCGAAGAAGATATGCTTGACTTAGCTTTTGGTCTTACTCATACTTCAAGATTAGGTTGCCAAATTATTCTAACGAAACAACTTGATGGTATGCGTATTATATTACCATCAGCTACTAGAAATATAAATGTATAGTCGTTTCTAATGAAACAGTTGATGAACATTCTCGTTGATGATTTCGTATGTTTTAATAGTGCATGATTAATAAATCATTAGTGATTTTAAAATTTTTAAATTCTCCTATCAAGCTCATACCTAATAAGGATATATCTAATCCTCCAGAGCTTATATGTGCTTCTAAATTATAGAAAGTTTTTTTACCAATAGTTAGTTGTTTAATCCGTACCGGAGCTGCAAAACTAGTTCCATTTGCTGTATTATATTGCTTAGTATATTTGAGATTAGAAAGATTAAATCCTAGTTTGATAGCATCATTCTTTGTAATAGCAATATCAGTAGCACCAGTATCTATTAGGAATTTTATTTTATGATTGTCTGTAGTTGTGGCGTCAAGATAAAAATGTCCATCTTGATTGCGAGCAATAACTAATTCTCCTTGTTCGTTGGTCCAACTATAAGATGGTATAATGACAGCTAAAATTCGTTTTTTAAAAGACTCTAATTCAAATCGGAAGGCATATCCTATAATTAACATTACGAATATCATTAGCCATAATAGTATATTAGTAATAGGTATAGATTTTGTTTCCCTTCTATTTGTTATATATCCTCGTACAAGAAAGAAAATTAGAATAACAAAGAATAGTATTTGAGGAATCAAGCTGGTATTGATGATAGCGCTTTGTGTATTAAATAATGGTAGTATTTTTGAAGCAATTAATAGTATTAGCCCAAAGATTAGTACTTTGAGCAAGAATTTATTGTTTAACTTCATTTAGAATTATCGTAATTAATTTATATACTAGATATTAGCATGTCAAAGTCATGAAGCAAAAGAATATTGATTGATACCAAGAAATTATGCTTGTTTATTTCATTTATATTATAAATAGCAATAAAATATATGGTAGCGAGAGAGGGACTTGAACCCCCGACACGCGGATTATGATTCCGCTGCTCTACAAATCTAAACTAAAAATCATTTTTTTTTTTTGCTATTTTCCCTTATGCACAAAGGGATTAAGCATATGCTGCAATTCTTTTAATAAAATTTCTTGACTTCATATTTTAAAGCATCGTATGCTAAATTATAAGCTTAAATAGAGAAGATAATTTATGTCAGAAATCTTTAATTTTATAGATAAAAAACTAATTAGTATAAAGCCTCCAAAGAAGGGGCAGGTGATGTACAGAGATAAAAAAGAACAGGGTTTAATTCTTAGAGTAAGCTACGCAGGATCAAAAACTTTTTCACTTTATAAAAGAATCAACGACAAACCTCGTATGATTAAAATAGGAAAATTTCCTAAAACTTCTATTTCGGAAGCTCGTATTGTAGCTCGTGATTTAAAAAGTAAAATTGAAAAAGGAGAATTTCAAGAGGAGGATAAAATCGCTACTAGTAACGAGTTAACTTTCAAAGAACTTGTGGATGAATATATCGAACAACACATAAGAATTAATTCTAATAATCCTGAAAAAAGTGAAAAAGATATAATGAAGAGGGTGCAGAATGCTGCACATCTTTTTGATAAAAAAGTATCTACTATATCGAAGAAAGATATCCAGATGATTTTTGACACGATAATGGGTAGAGGGTCAAAAATAGAAGCTAACAGAGTCGTTGCATACTTGAACCCAATATTTAATAGAGGGGTGCGTAAAGATTATATAGCCTTTAATCCAGCTAAAAATATTGAAAAAAACAAAGAAACATCAATAGATCGATATACTGAGAACTACCCAAAAATTCATACAGTGGCTCCAGATGCAGAAATCATGTTTTC
>CAWWAI010000009.1:0-29087 GCA_963934885.1 uncultured Rickettsiaceae bacterium
TGTTTTCCTTTCAGTTTTATTAATTTTACTGTCCCGAAAACTAGGGCAAGATCAAACCTCCTATAAATTAATTTAAGTATCATTCCATATTTTATGGATAACTAGTTTAGATTAAAATAATTTAATAAATTAGTCAATAAGTTTATTAACTTTATTCAGATAATCTTGTGGAAAAGCAATGGTAAAGCTTTCGTTTTACAGAAATGGGATGTTTTAGAAGAGTCTGTTCAAACATTAGCAGATAGAGCCAATCAATTTGGAACATATATTGGTAAAGGTAATAGTTCTCAGTGGATTGGATGCCCCTTGCGCGTGCATAGAAGATGCCAGAACCCAATGTTTAGTGTGTCAAATAATATTGCTTATGACAAGCTAATGATTCAAGCAACGACTTATAAAAAATCTACTATTGAACAAGTTTTTCCAACAAGCAAATGGATTGATGTACAATACGGCAAATTTGATGGTAATTGGTCAGAAGATGAAGGAGAAGTAGCACTTCAATTGATAAACAAAATTATACACTCTACTAATACTTTACCATCATTATACATAATATCGCCATTTAAACATGTAGCATATAATATGCAAAAATACCTAAAAGAAAACTCATGGAAATTTAGCGATGCTTTATCATCAGAAGAGAAATCTACATTATATAAATGGATAAATAAATCTATTGGCACTATTCATACGTTTCAAGGTAAACAAGCAGAGGGAGTAATTCTACTTTTGGGGGGTAATCCTGACAAATTAGGAGCAATTAATTGGGCCTCAAACTATCCTAACTTATTAAATGTCGCAATTACTAGAGCAAAAAATTTATTATTTGTTGTTGGAAATAATAGTTTGTGGTCAAGTAAACCTTATTTCCAAGAATTAAGCAGCTCATTATCAATTATAACCGCAGAAAAAATGTTTCAAAATGAAGTTACAGAAAGAATTATAAGTTAATATCTACCTAACACTCATTAATTACAATCGACTAATTATCTGATATTGAAGATGCTTAGAAATGCGCAATATAATTGATTATTACTACTCTATATTTTTTCTTCTTTTGCGCCTGCAGCAGTAACTAACGCGGTACGCACTTCTGCAATAGCACTTATCATTGACTGTAATTCTTCAGGATTTTCTCCTGTTATATTAATCTTCTCAAGATTTACTATGGTTGCACCATAAAAAATATCCAAAGCTTTATTACTTTCATTGGAATTTTTTAAATCTACCCCAGATTTTAAAATATAAAAAACTTCAATTACCCTTGATAAAGCTTTAAATTTTGCTTCATAATCACGCTCACTCATTGCTTTTTGAGCAGAATGTAGTAATTTTATAATCTCATCAAAAATAAATATTAATTGATGAGAAGTGTTACTAGTCGTAGCTGCAGCACTTCTATATTTTTCGAACTCTTTCATAATATCCTATAAAAAATTATAATATTTCTAATAACTATAAAGCATAACTTAACTAGTTTCAAACATTTTTTCTATCATTGCTTGTTGTATACCAGCCATTACGTCCATCATAGCTATTTGTTCAAATTGACCTTCTAATTTCTTTGTCATATCATCAAGCTCTTTAGTAATTTTTGTCAATTCTTTTTCCAAGCGCTCTTTCTTAGAAGCTACATCTTTACTAGCATCAATAGTAGAGCCAGAAAATCCACCTTCACCAAACATCGAATTAGCATCAGATCTAATTATATTAGCAAGACCAGCACTATAATTTATAGTAAAATGATCATTTTGAGCATTTGCTCCCTTAGGATAAACGGCAAATTTCAGTCCTTCCAATGGTGTATCTTTAAATGACACCATGTAATAAGGCCGATCCCCGTTAGCATAAAGTTTGGAATCAGTAGCAGCTACATTAGTACCATTTGCCAACGTAATTGTAAAATTAGTAGCATTGACCACACCATCTACGTATTTAACACTTATATTAACATCACCATTTAGAGCTGAAACTATAGGCTTACTAGATGAAGTTGGGACATATTGCACTTCTCCTACATTTTGCTCTATATTTCCTGCTTGCGGAGTAACTTTAGCACTGGTTACAAATAATGCACGCACATCTTCAAACTTTTCAGCCAAGAGTTTGTCAAATTTAGCTTCATCTTCAAAAACTAAACTATCAAAAGTAACCCCATCTTCTTTTCTTGTTTTAGATTTTAACTCCATCCCTATATCGTAAATAGAAGTAATATCACCAGTTTTATGAGTCTGTTTACTAGTAAATTTTTCCCATAGTAACTTTGCCTCTTCAATAACAACATTGCCTCTTAAAGGCGATTCTTCTGAATTATAAGATTTTAACTCAGCATAAGGATCTGCGTATTTATCATTCAAATGCGAACGAGAAGTTCGGTCGTTTTTTGCAATAAACTGAGATAATTTGTCTAATGTATTACTAAACTCTATAATCATTTGCCTAGCTTTGCTTTTATCTTCTTGAACTTCAATGGTGTTAAACCGATTATTATTATTGACTTTTATAGCTGTAAAAGAAACACCAGGTCTTGCATCTATAAATTCGTTAGAGGATTGAGTGCGTACCTGTCCATCAATACTAACTCTTGCATCAACACCTTCAATACTATTTTTACGGACATTATTAACAAATAGGTGAATATTAGCCCAATCAGCATTATCTGTAAAACCAAACAATATATCGTTATTAGCACCAGTTTTCTTAGAACGAATTTCAATACAAGAAGTATCATTATTGCCAGCAACCGAAAATGCTTCGTGGGTATCTCCATTATTAACCAACGCACCCTTAATGTTAGCTAAAACTTGGTCTAGAGTTTGATTAGGCGCTACAGCAACATTTATATTAGCTCCATGATTTAAGTTCAAACGAATAATTCCATATATTCCAAGAGGATCAGTTTTATGAAAGCCAACTCCATTTTTATCACCTATAAGGCACTGAGATCTAGTAGCAACCTGCTCTACTTTAATTTTTATGCTTCCATTATGCGCCTTAGAATCAACACGAACATCTTTTATATAATCATCAAACCCACCCACATCTGTCGTTCTAACAGAAGATGTTTTTTGACTAAAAGCACTAGTATCTTCATTCATCAAAACATCAGCAGTCTTTTTTATCTGTACCAACAACCCTTGTAGTGATTTCATTTCAGAATCTATAGTTTTTTGAACCTCAATTTTGTCACTAATCTCGGTCTTTGCTAGCTCTTTTTGAGAAGTTGCTTTCTCAACAAATCTTTCAGGTGAACCACCTATCATATTAACAAGCCCTACACCTTTTCCCATTGCCTCAGTCATAGATACAGCCATAAATGTCTCTCTTAATTTAAATTATTAATAAAATTTTGTCTTTAAACCACATAGTTTTATATGTAGCAAGAACCATGCCAATTACACTAATTTTTAATATAAAAAAACTACCAACCCCTAAGAATCGGCAGTTTAGTCTATTAGCGAGGAGTCTTTTATTTATTTATTTCTATTACGCCGCTTTTGATAAAGATTTTATCAAAGTATTTACAGCATTTTGATGGTCTGCACTTGTGATTTTCATGAAATTACGAGATACCTCAATACACATACGTTGGTGCTGAGTCATTATTGGCTCATGTATATCTGTTTCTAAACCTTTATAAAAATACGATACATCTTTTGAAAGAGCTTTTGCGATTAAAACCAATCTACCAACGGAGATTCTATTAATCCCCTTCTCGTATTTTTGTAATTGTTGATGTGTTACGCCTATTACTTTCGATAATTGCTGACGAGATAGACCTTTTGAAAGCCTTAGTGAATAAACTTTTCCTCCAATAAACTGATCTATTTCTAAAATATAATCATTTTTACGCGCCATAAACAACTCCTTATAAATACTAATTTTGATGTTTTCTACAAAAATTTTGTATAATTCAACAAAACTCTCTTAAAACTATAAGGCGGAGTTATAAACTATACTTTAAATCAATACAAGTATTATTTAATATAATTTAACTATTTTTTAATTATCAAGCTATACTTTTTAAGTTCTAGGTATCCTTGCTAATAGTAAAATAAAGTTTATAATGATTAGGGGGCTTGTATCTAAATAAGAATTTTAAAAATTTGATGAAAAGACTAATTTGTAATTTATACCAAGCTATAGGCAGCATGATAGAACATGATGGTATAGAGCATTCTGGCTATATGTCATTTATGATTCTAGTGTCTATTTTTCCTTTTTTTATTTTCATTTTAGCCTTCACTAGTTTTTTTGGCGCTTCGGAACTCGGTGAAAAATTTATTGAACTTGCCGTAGAAAATATGCCTAACCACTCTATTGACTCTATACGGTCTAGGATACATGAACTTATGAACGCTCCGCCACAAGGTCTTTTGACTCTTGCTATTTTCGGCACAATTTGGACGTCTTCATCTTTTGTAGAATGCCTTAGAACTATATTAAATAGAGTTTATGAAATAAAATCACCGCCAAATTATATTTTTAGAAGATTGCTAAGTATTGGTCAATTTTTAATAATTAGCTCTGTGATTTCTTTGGCCATGCTAATACTAATACTTATACCACTTGGTCTTGAAAAAATACCTCAATTTAATGATTTAATTGAAGGGCATGAGGCGGTCTTAAAAATAGCTAGATACGCCATCATGTCCTTATCCTTATTCTTTAGTGTATGCGCTCTTTACTATACTATTCCTAATGCTAAACTTAAATTATTAGAGGTTATACCTGGCGCATTTTTAACTGTATTAGGATGGACCATTAGTGGATATTTATTATCTACTTATTTAGTATATTATAACCAGCTGGATATTATTTACGGTTCACTTGGTAGTATCATCGTTACTCTAATATTTTTCTATATAGTTAATATGATATTCATAGTTGGCGCAGAGTTTAACTATCTTGAGAGGAAAACATGATTAGTATAATCTCACCTGCAAAATCAATGGATTTTAACTCGGTAGTACCTTGCATAGAGTTTACTCGTCTCTCCCCAAACAGCAAAACTGATTTAATAATTAGTAAACTGAGATCATTATCCCAAGATCAAATAGCAGAAATAATGGGTGTTAGTGGAAAAATAGCAGAACTCAATTATCAGCGTTTTCAGAACTATCAAAATCTACCAGAAAAGCAGGCATTATTCGCCTATACTGGCGATGTTTATAAAAACATAGATAGCCCAAGCTTTACTAGCAAAGAATTGCAATTTTCACAAATGCATTTAAGAATTGCTTCCGCATTATACGGGCTAGTATCACCACTTGATAAAATCAAAGCTTACCGTTTGGAAATGGTAACTAAATTACCACATATAGCACCAAAAGGCATGGCAAAATTCTGGCAAAAACATATCACGGAACAATTAAATTTAGAAATGCAATCGCATAAAAATAATTTCTTAATCAATCTAGCTTCAAATGAATATTTTGCAGCAATTGATCCAGCACACCTCAACTCTACAATTATTAATATTCATTTTCGTAAATTAAGAAATGGCAACTTAAAAAATATAGCCTTAAATTCAAAACGAGCCCGTGGAATGCTAGCAGACTACATAATAAGAAATGCTATAGACTCGCCAAATGATATTAAATCCTTTAATAAAAATAATTATAATTATGATATTTCTATGTCAAATGATAATAATTTTTTCTTTATCTGCTAGGTATTTCATATAACAATTTTAATAAAAATAACAAATTTATAATTTAATTCATTCTAAATGGCTAGGAATTGATGTATAGTCATCAAGATTATTAATAGAGACGAAAATGTTTGATTATAACGCTGCATTTAGAAATCAAGTTCAACTAATAAAAAATGAAGGCAGATATCGTGATTTTATCGGCGTGCAAAGGCATGCGGGGAAATTCCCACTAGCTTCCTGGGGGAAGAACAAACAACCTATTACGATGTGGTGTATCAATGATTATCTTGGCATGAGCCAACACCCAAAGGTTATGCAAGCAGCTAGTGAGGCAATTCTAGAAAACGGTATTGGCTCTGGTGGAACAAGAAATATTGGTGGAAATAATAATGCTATAGTTAACTTAGAAAACGAAATTGCAGATCTTCATCAAAAGGATTCTGCGCTTGTATTTACTTCTGGTTATGTCTCAAATGATGCAACTTTAACCACCTTGGCAAAAATAATGCCAGATCTTATCTTTCTGTCTGATGAATTAAACCACGCTTCCATGATTGCAGGAATACGTAATGCTAATGTAAAAAAGCGTATTTATCGACATTTGGATATGGAGCATCTTGAAGAAATACTAAAAACAATTGATATTGATCGTCCAAAAATTATCGCATTTGAATCAGCCTATTCTATGGATGGTCTAATTTCACCTATGAAAGAAATATGCGCTCTTGCACAAAAATATAATGCAATGACTTATCTTGACGAAGTACATAGTGTAGGTCTTTATGGCGATAGAGGTGCTGGCATAGCAAATATGTTAGGACTTGAAGATAAAATAGATATCATCCAAGGAACTCTGGCTAAAGCATACGGAGTCATTGGTGGGTATATAGCAGGTGAAGCTGAACTAATTGATGCAATAAGGCTAACTGCTAGTGGTTTTATTTTTACTACATCTCTACCACCAGTAATTACAGCCGCCGCGCAAGCTAGTATAAAATACCTTAAAGAGTCAAATGCTGAACGCCAGCAACATCAAAAAGTTGTTGGTATGGTCAAAAATTCATTCAAAAAAGCTGGTATTAATTTCTTTAACAATGAAAGTCATATTATACCTATAATTATTGGCGATCCTGAATTAGCTCGCAGGGCATCACAGCTACTAATCGAAAAGCATAATATTTTTATACAACATATCAATTTCCCCACCGTGCCAGAAGGAACTGAACGCTTGCGTATAACCCCTACTCCAGCTCATACAGAAGAAATGATAATAGCACTTACTGAATCTCTTCTTGATGTCTTTTTAGAACTTGGTATTCATCCAAAAGCTGAAGAAGTAGCTTAAAATAAAGTAGCTAAGAATATGCTAAATTTTCCAAATATTGATCCAATAATTATTTCTCTAGGTCCTCTCGCTGTATCTTGGTATTCACTTTCTTATGTGGTGGGAATTATGCTGGGATGGTTTTATATACTAAAATTAATTTCTTTTGATATTAATAATGATATCAACAAAAACCATATAGATGATTTTATTACATGGCTGATTATTGGTGTAATCATCGGAGGTCGTTTAGGATACGTACTTTTTTACAATCCAATAAAATATTTTTCTAATCCTATTGAGATACTAAAAACTTACGAAGGTGGAATGTCTTTTCATGGCGGGATAATTGGTTATATAATTGCTTCAGCTTTATTTGCACAACGCAATAATATAAGTTTTTTAGGTCTTACAGATTTATCAGCTGCTGCAACTCCTATTGCACTTTTTTTAGGTCGCATTGCTAACTTTATTAATGCGGAACTTTATGGCCGAGTAACGAATGTACCATGGGCATTTATTTTTCCAGGTAGCGACTATCAACCAAGACACCCTAGTCAATTATATGAAGCAGCGCTTGAAGGATTGGTATTATTCTGCATTCTCTCTATTGTAGCATTAAAATTTAATGGTCTATCAAAGCGTGGATTACTCTCTGGTTTATTTTTAATTTTCTATACAATTTTTAGGATTATTGTAGAATTTTTTAGAGAACCAGATGTACAAATTGGTCTTTTTGCTGGTTCTTTTTCTATGGGGCAACTACTTAGCATACCAATGTTAATGGTGGGAATATTTTTGATTTTTTACAGCAGAAAAAATGCCAATAGACTCTAATATTAGGAATATTATTAAAGCTAAAGGGTGTATCAAAATTGATGATATGATGCGTGAAGTTCTGTCTAATACCCCTAATTCATACTATAAAATCACCAAAAATATTGGCAAGTATGGTGATTTTATAACCTCCCCTGAAATATCTCAATTATTTGGTGAACTTATTGCACTCTGGGCTATTGAAAAATGGCAAGAACTAGGCGCTCCTAAAAAATTATTATTAATAGAATTAGGACCAGGTCAAGGGCAATTAATGCAAGATTTCTTACGTGTTGCCAAGCTAATTCCTGAATTTTTTAATGCCACCCAAATTTATTTGTTAGAGATAAACCAGCATTTCATTAAAAAGCAAAAATCTAACCTTGCCGAATATGATAAAAATATAAAATGGATATCTGATATTAAACAGATTCCCAAACTACCTTCTATTATCATCTCTAATGAATTTTTTGATGCATTACCTATCAAGCAATACATGAAAGTAAAAGATAAGTGGTTTGAATCTATTTTGGTTATTGACCCCATAGATGAGCGCATAAAATACGATAAAATTGAATTACATATAGCCCTACAAAGGCAATTAGCTCTAGATCATATCAATGCTCAAGATGGAGCTATTATAGAAGAATCAATTGAATCACTTGATATAGTAAGATTCTTAAGCAAGCATATTAATAATTATAGAGGAGCAAAACTAATAATTGATTATGGCTATGCCTTAGAAGCACCAACTCGAACTAGAGGTCAATATAATTCTACTCTACAAGCCATCAAGGAGCATCAATATCATTCTATCATTGACTCTCTTGGTGAAGCTGATCTAACAGCTCATGTTGATTTTGATGCTCTCAAAAAAGCGGCGCACGAACAAGGTGTAAATAATTATTCAATATCCTCTCAAAAAGAATTTCTTACTAAATATGGTATAGAAATTCGTCTCCAAGCTCTTAAAATTTCTGCCTCGCAAGAAGAAAAATCAATACTTGACAAGCAAGTTTTTCGCTTGACATCAAGCCAACAAATGGGTGAATTATTCAAAGTGCTGGAATTAATTGCTATGCCTATGAAAAAGATGCCCAGACTTAGTAAATCGAAGTAGAAAATTCTCTTTTTTGGCTGCTATTTACTTGCAAATTTTAGATTTCTCCTCTAATCTATCTTGGTCTAATAGCAATTCATAAGAGTATATATATTGTGAGCGAAGTCGAGTTCAAAAACATGCTGCCTATAAGCATTGAAGATGAAATGAAAAGTTCCTATATGGACTATGCAATGAGCGTGATTGTTAGTCGTGCTATTCCAGATGTTCGTGATGGTCTAAAGCCTGTACACCGACGTATTTTATACTCGATGCATGAAGGTGGTTACTTCAGCTCAAAACCACATAAAAAATCAGCAAGAATTGTTGGTGACGTAATTGGTAAGTACCACCCGCATGGTGATACTGCAGTATATGACTCACTTGTTCGTATGGCACAAAGTTTTTCTCTACGTGTGCCACTTGTAGATGGTCAAGGTAACTTTGGTTCCATGGACGGCGACTCTGCCGCGGCGATGAGATATACTGAATCTAGGCTTGCTAAGGTTTCGCATACTATACTCGAAGATATCGATAAAGAAACAGTAAGCTTTTCTCCCAATTATGATGGTTCCGAGAGCGAGCCATCGGTACTACCAGCAAGATTTCCAAACCTGCTAGTTAACGGCACTGGCGGTATTGCTGTTGGTATGGCAACAAATATACCACCGCATAATCTAGGTGAAGTAATTGATGCAGCTTGTGCGTATGTGGATAATAATGATATTGAACTAACAGAATTAATTTCCTATATAAAAGGACCAGATTTTCCAACTGGTGGTATAATCTTAGGGACTAACGGCATTCAATCAGCTTATTTAACTGGTCGTGGAAGCATAATGTTCCGAGGGCGCTGTAATATAGAAGATAATAACGGACGTAGTTCAATTATTATTACTGAAATGCCATACATGGTAAATAAAGCTAAATTAGTAGAAAAAATAGCAGACTTAGTACGTGAAAAAAGAGTTGAAGGAATAAGTGATTTACGAGATGAATCAAATAAAGACGGTGTACGTGTAGTTATAGAAATTAAACGTGACGCTGTAGCTGATGTAATTTTAAGTCAACTATACACTTACACTCAGCTGCAAACTAGCTTTGGCGTTATTATGTTAGCTCTTGACGACGGCATGCCAAAGGTAATGAATCTTAAAGAAATAATTAGTTCATTTGTACGCTTTAGAGAAATAGTAATTACAAAAAGGACTATATACTTACTAAATAAAGCTCGTGATAAAGCGCATATTTTATTGGGTATACGAGTCGCAGTTAATAATATCGATGAAATCATCAGAATCATTCGTGGTTCATCAAATCCATCTGTTGCAAAAGAACAATTAATGGAAAAAGCTTGGGATTGCTCTTCTATTATCAATCTTATCAAATTAGTGGATGATAAAGCAAATATTACAAGCGACGGCACTATACATCTATCTGAAGCACAAGCAAAAGCCATTCTAGAAATGCGCCTACAACGCTTGACTGCAATGGAAAAAGATAAATTAGAGCTAGACTTGGAAAGTTTAACAAAAGAAATTACAGAATTTGTATCTATTTTAAGCTCTAGAGATAAACTATTATCACTTCTAAAATCTGAAATGATGGTTGTGCGTGATGAATTCACAACTCCAAGGCAAACAGAAATCATCGAGGGAAACTTTAATCAAGACATTGAAGACCTAATTCAAAAAGAAGAGATGGTTGTAACTGTAACTTTAAGTGGATACATCAAACGTGTGCCGTTGGCGACTTATCGCGCACAAAAACGTGGCGGTAAAGGGCGTTCTGGTCTATCAATGCGCGACGAAGACATAACAACTAAATTATTTGTTGGAAATACTCATACACCTTTATTATTCTTTTCAAACAAGGGGCAAGTATATAGTCTTAAATTATATAAATTGCCTCTAGGAAATCCTCAGAGCAAGGGAAGACCTATAATAAACATATTGCCTTTAGAAAAAGGAGAGAACATTACTAACGTCATGCCGATGCCTGAAAATCAGGATGAGTGGGACAATATGCATATCATGTTTGCAACTGCAAAAGGTAATATACGTAGAAATGACTTATCTGACTTCAAGAAAATACAATCTAACGGTAAAATAGCCATACGTATGGATGATGATGACAGCCTAGTAAACGTTATGGCATGTAGCGAAGATGACAACGTATTGCTAGCAAGTAGAATGGGCAAAGCTATTCGCTTTCCAGTTGATGCAATTCGAGTTTTTAAGAGCCGAACCTCTGATGGTGTCCGTGGTATGAGATTAGCCGAAAAAGATCGTGTAATCTCCATGACTATACTAAATGGTATTAAATCGTCAATTGAAGAGCGTGAGGCGTATCTATCAATTCCATTTGATAGTCGTATAGAAATTTCTAATGGCAACCATGATTTTGAATCGAAAGACTTTAATCTTGAATTAAGTAAAGAACAAATAATTGAGATGGCTGAATCTGAAGAATTCATCCTAACAGTTGCTGAAAATGGTTTTGGAAAACGTACATCATCTTATCATTACCGCATTACAAATCGTGGTGGTAGCGGCATTGTCAACATGGTTTTATCTGATAAAACTGGTCAGGTAGTAGCCTCTATGCCAGCAGATATGAATGATGAACTAATGCTAATCACTAATAACGGTAAACTCATTAGATGTAAACTAGATAGCGTACGCGTAACTGGCAGAAGCACAAGTGGTGTAATCTTATTTAAAACCGATAAAGGTGAAAACGTAGTATCGGCATCTCTAATTGCGGAGTCTTCTTCAGAAGAAAGTGATGAAGATGATATTAATGAACAAGAAATTATACCTTTAGAGAATAATTAAAATAATGTAGGCTTCTGGTGTTTATATTTAAAACCAAGAAGCCTATATTTATATAAACAAACATTTTTATTATTCATAATTATTAGCACATATACCTTGACATTCTTTACAAGAAATGCTAATTATCTATGCCTTGAGTTTTATCTGCCCGGATTATATTCGATTAAATTTACTAGTAATAATAGGCAGACCTAACGACTAGAAATATACTTATTTTAAGTTTTTTTTTTGTCCATAGGTTGATTTACAAACAATGTCTGATATAGATCTAAATCCCTTTAAAAACAAATTTCGTAATATTTTCTGGCCAATTCATCGCTCTGAACTTGGTAAATTTATACCAATGTCTGCGCTAATGTTCTGTATTTTATTTAACCAAAACGTATTACGCATACTAAAAGATAGCATTTTAATATCAGAAGTAAGTGCAGAAGTGACTAGTTTTACTAAAGTATATTGCGTTACACCTATAGCGGCCTTATTTGTGCTGATATATGCAAAATTAGTAAATCACCTACCCTTTCATAAAATATTCTACTATTTAATATTGTTCTTTACAGCTTTTTATGTAGTTTTTGCTTTTACTATATATCCTAATATTGATTTATTTCATATGGATCGCGAGCTTTTATCTTCTCTAATGCTAGAGCATCCGCATCTTAAATGGTATATTGCAGGAGTTGCTAATTGGAGCTACGTACTTTTTTATACGTTATCCGAATTATGGCCTAATATTTTTTATGTATTATTATTTTGGCAATTTGCTAATGAAATATCTACAACTAATGAAGCGAAACGTTTTTATACTTTCTTTCCATTTTTTGGCAATTCTTCGCTAATAGTAGTTGGGCTTTTAATGATGCATTTATCCTCTGATAATAGTGTTATACATAAATTATTCACAGTGTCAGATAGTAAAATAATGCTTACTCAAGTGTCAATTGCTATGGTTACAACTTCGTCAGTGCTATCCTGTCTATTAATTCGCTACATAACAACAAATATTCTAGACAAACCAAACTATTCTCTGCAAAACAAAAATGCACGCAACACAAAGCCTAAAATGGGTATGATTGACAGTTTTAAATATGTTTCGCGTTCAAAATATTTATGGTTAATGCTTATATGCTCTGCTTCATTTGGTCTTTCGATGAATTTAATTGAAGCTGTGTGGAAAGCCAAGATCAAGGAATTATACCCAACCGTAACTGAATATGCAGCATATAATAGTATGTATATATTATGGACAGGGGTGGCTATTATGATAATGTCCATAATAGGTAATAATATAATGCGCAATAGTAGTTGGTTTGCAGCTGCAATAATATCTCCGCTAATTATTTTTACTACTGGCACTGCTTTCTTCTTCCTAGTCGTCTTTGATAAACAAATAATAACATTTTTTGATGGAATGATCATAATGTCACCCTTAGCCTTAGCAGTATTTGTTGGCGCAATTCAGAATGTGTTATCCAAAGGTTCAAAATATTCTATATGGGACACATCTACGCAAATGCTCTATATTCCACTAGATCAAGAATTACGAACAAAAGGTAAAGCTGCAGTTGATGTTATCAGTCCTAAAATTGGAAAATCTACTAGTGGGTTCATTCAATCAATAATCTTTACCATAGTACCGATGGCTACTTATCATTCAATAGCACCTGGCTTGATGATAATTTTTATTTCTATATGCTTATTATGGATTTACGCAATCAGGAAAATATATTTTGAATACCAAAAAATTATATAATATAAAAAGCTTGCATTACAAGACAATCTATTTTAAATAATAACACTATAATTTTACAAATAAAAATTAAGGTATCTAAGTATTATGACTAAGGCAACAGAAACACGCGAAGTAAAAGAGCAAGGATATGATGAAACACCTTATACTGCCTATCCATTTGAATATAATAGACCAGAGAAGTTAAAAACCATAGGTACTCTGTTTGGAGCAACTCCAGCGCCATTAGAAACAGCACGTGTTCTAGAGCTAGGTTGTTCAGATGGAAATAATCTATTCCGTTTTGCTGAGACTTATCCTAAATCATTCACTCTAGGAGTTGACCTTTCAAAAGTAGAGATAGAACATGGGCAAGTTACTTTAAAAGATCTTAAACTTAAGAACATTGAACTAAAAGCCATGTCCTTAACTGATCTTGATGAATCCTACGGTAAATTTGATTATATAATTTGTCATGGAGTTTTTTCTTGGGTTCCAGATTTTGTTCGTGATAGTATTTTAGATATAAGTAAAAAATTGCTGAGTAAAAATGGTTTAGCTTTTATTAGTTATAACACTCTACCAGGTTGGAATATGATTAACACTGTGCGCGAGTTAATGATGTATCACTCTAGTAATTTCACAGATGTTAGAGATAGAATTCAACAAGCTAGGGCTTCGCTCAATTTTCTACAAGAATCACTTGATGGGCAGAAAACCCCACATGCTGAATTCATGGAATCATCAGCTAAACAAATGGCTGAACGTGAAGATAATTACCTACGTCATGAATATCTTGCAGAAGAAAACCAAGCATTTTATTTCAATAAATTCATTGAAATGGCACGCGAAAAAGATCTAGATTATCTAGGAGACACAGATGTACAACGAATGTATATCGGGAATTTACCGCAAAAAGCTATCGAAAAGTTAGGAGCTATCACAGATATTGTTAAAACAGAACAATATATGGATTTTATTAAAAATACTCAGTTTAGATGCACAATATTAACGCATAAAAATACACCTATATCACGTAATATCACGCAAGAAACTTTAGCTAAATTTAATTATTACTGTAATATCACTCCGAAAGATACAAATATTAATTTAGCAGATAATAGCACTGCTACATTTTATATTGATAATATACAAGATAAAACCATGTCTAGTTCGGACCCAAACATGAAATCTGTGTTGATGGTTCTTCATAATAATCTAGGTAATAGTCTATCTATAAAAGAGCTAGCTATAGAAGCAAAAAAACTAGTTCCTAACAACTCCGAAACAGCAATATTGCAAAATATTTATACTAATTTTTCTACATTAATTTTTCGTGGATATATTAATTTTGTTGAAGATAAACCAAAAAGCGTTGCTAAAATATCTAAAAAGCCTAAAGTCAGCGAACTTGTACTTCTACAAATACAAAAAACACATGCCAATAATAAGTTTTGGGTTACAACTAGTTTGAATCAATTAATGGTGTTACAATCTCACCAAGTGGATATTGTTAAAGCGCTTGATGGCACAAATACTGTAGATCAAATCAAAGCTAAAACTTTAGATGCTTTAATCAACGGAAAAATAAACGCATCAGAGGGAGAACAAAAAATCGAAGATAAAAAACGATTAGAAACTATAGCTAATACATTAGTTGATAGTACACTCGAAGATCTTCGTAAAAACTTTATTTTGACTGCATAAATCTAAGGAGAAACAATGTTTATAGATAAAATACCAGCTAAAACAAAAAACGGAGACTTTAATGTCATAATCGAAATACCGATGAATGACACACCCGTAAAATATGAATTTGACAAAGATGCCGGTGCTATTATTGTAGATCGCTTCATGCAAGTTGCTATGTCCTACCCTTGTAATTATGGGTTTATTCCACATACTCTTTCAGATGATGGTGATCCAGCAGATGTATTAGTTATTGCCCAATATCCAATTATACATGGCGCTGTAATCACTGTACGTCCTGTTGGAGTATTGATGATGGAAGATGAATCTGGAATGGATGAAAAAATCCTAGCAGTACCAATTTCGAAGTTAGACCCAACATTTGATCATGTCCAAGATATTAATGATGTGCCTGAAATGCTAAAACAACGAATTAAGCATTTTTTCGAGCACTATAAACAACTGGAAAAAAACAAATGGGTAAAAATTGTCGGCTGGGAAAATACAGCAAAAGCAAAAGCAATTATTGAAGAAGCCTTAGTAAGAGCTGGTAATTAATTTAACCTTAAACTCGTCCGTAAGTTCCGTCCATTAGCAAGAAAGCCGTAGGTGATTTACCCCGTCTATTAGCTAGGAACCATAGGCGACGTGGCAATCTCTCTCGCGCGCCGTAAATAGACTGCCCCCTCTCATTGACTGCGTATGTGGACTACCAACTCCGGCAGTGACGGCGTGTTAGTATGTATACGCGCAGTGACTAAGTTAATGACCACGGCTTACAATAACAATGCATATTATTTGAAATGATAAAACTAAAGAATAAACTTCGCTAAATCCATATTTTTAATAAATCCGTCTAATTGTTTTTTTACAAAATTTTGATCAATAATAACCTTCTTTTCTTTATTGTCACTGGCTTCAAAACTTATATCTTCGAGTAAGTTTTCTAAAATAGTATGCAATCTTCTAGCGCCAATATTTTCTATTTCAATATTAAAATTAGCAGCTTGCGTTGCTATTTCTTCAATTGCATCTGTTGTAAATTCTAATTCTATATTTTCGGTTGCGATTAAAGCAATATATTGCTTTATTAAGCTTGATTCAGGTTCCGTAAGAATTTTAATTAAATCTTCTTTTGTAAGAGAAGACATTTCTACACGGATTGGTAGCCTGCCTTGCAACTCAGGTAGTAAGTCAGATGGCTTAGATAAGTGAAAGGCTCCAGATGCAATAAATAATATATGGTCGGTCTTTATAGTACCATATTTTGTCACCACGCTAGTACCTTCGATCAAAGGTAGAAGATCTCTTTGCACTCCCTCTCTACTGACTTCACCACTTTTAGACTCTGACCTTGAAGTAATTTTGTCTATTTCATCTAAAAAGACAATACCGTCATTTTCTACAGTATACACAGCATTAGCAATGGTTTTTTCTGCATCAATCATTTTTTCAGATTCCTCTGAAGTAATGATTTTTAAAGCCTCTTCAACTATTAACTTCTTTTGTTTTGTTTTATTGCCGCCAAAAGTTTTGCCTAGTATTTCATTAATATTTAAAACTCCCATTGCGGAACCAGGCATACCAGGTATTTCAAAACTATTACTACCTACTGGACCTGTATCTTTTACGCTGATTTCAATTTCTGTACCACTAAGTTCACCATTGATAATTTTTTCTCGAAACTTATCTCTTGTTTCAGAAGATGATGTTTTACCAACTACTGAATCTAGGATTCGTTCAACAGCTTTTAATTTAGCTTTATGTTCTACTTCTTTTTTTGCTTTAGTTTTCTGAAATGCTACCGAGATTTCCACAAGATCACGTATTATTGACTCAACGTCACGTCCCACATAACCAACTTCAGTGAATTTTGTTGCTTCTATCTTAATAAAAGGCGCTTCTGCCAATTTTGCTAAACGCCTAGCAATCTCAGTTTTACCTACACCGGTAGACCCTATCATCAATATATTTTTAGGAACAATTTCACTACGCATTGGTTCGGCAATTCCAGCTCTACGATATCTATTACGTAATGCCACCGCTACAGCCCTTTTAGCATCTCTTTGACCAACAATAAATCTATCTAATTCAGCAACAATTTCAGCTGGAGTTAGTCCCATTTTGGCTTTTATATTCATACAACTTTCTCTATTATAATATTATGATTGGAAAACACACAAATATCAGCAGCTATGTGCATTGATTTAAGTGCAATTTCTTCAGCAGTCATTTTGTTTTCTACAGAAGTTAAAGCCTTTGCTGCAGATAATGCAAATAAACCGCCTGAACCTATTGCAGCAATATTGTCTTCTGGCTCAATAACATCACCATTACCAGTAACTATTAAAATATTATCCTTATCTGCTACTATTAACATTGCCTCAAGTTTGCGTAAATATTTATCAGTACGCCAATCTTTTGCTAACTCTACAGCGCTACGTACTAGCTGATTTGAATGTTTTTCTAATTTCACTTCTAAACGTTCAAATAAAGTAAAAGCATCTGCGGTGGAACCAGCAAACCCTGCTATAATTTTATTACTAGAAAGCGTTCTTAGCTTACACGCTGTTGCTTTCATAATACTATTACCTAATGATACTTGCCCATCTGCTGCTATAACTACATCATTACCTTTTTTAAGGCATAAAATCGTAGTCCCTCGAAGAGCAGGTGCGCCTGAAGAATTTTGTGACATAAAAATTATTTGCACCTATTTATTTCATTATGAACTTGTGTAAATTACATAAATGTTAGATAATTACTAATATTACATTTTGCAAGTACTTAAAACAATTTATGAATATATACTCTGTATACACCAATTCAAGTAAAAAGGAAAATAACCCCATATTAATTAAGCAAGGTTTCTCTTTTATAGCAGGATTTTTTAATTTTGCATGGGCCTTCTATAATAGGATGTGGTTTATAGCTTTTTTAACTTTGGGAATAAATTCTTTAATTAGTGCCCTAGATATATCTAGTATTGCCTATTCGATGAATATTGCTATATTGTTTATGTTTGGATCTTTTGCTAGCGAACTGCGTGAATATTATGCAACAAAAAATGGGTTTAAACTATTCGACATTATTTTAGCTCATGACGAAGAAGAAGCAGAAGTAAAATACTACGCACGCGCGAATTATATATGAGATATTATAATGTACGATGCTAATAATATATTCGCTAAAATAATTTCTGGTGAAATTGTTACTGATAAAATATATGAAGATGATAAATTGATTGCTATCAAGAATATTAATCCTGAAGCTCCAATTCATTTACTTGTTATTCCTAAAAATAATTATGTAGATTTTACTGATTTCACTAAAAACGCAACTACTGAAGAAATAACACATTATTTTAAAATGGTATCTTTAATCGCCAGAGATAATGGGGCTAAAGAATATCGCATTGTATCTAATAATGGTATCTCTTCTGGACAATCAATTTTTCATTTTCATACTCATATATTAAGTGGGTTAACTAACAAGGAGCTAATTGACAAAAATTTATGAATAAAAAATATATAGTTGCAGTAATAGGAGCTACTGGAAATGTTGGCCGTGAAGTAATAAAATACATGGATGAAAGATCATTTCCTATAAAAGAACTTATACCGGCAGCTTCTGAAAATTCCGTTGGAAAAGAAGTGAGTTTTGGAGATGATACTCTAAAAGTAAAACAAATGAGTGAATTAGATTTTTCCAAAATCGACATAGCTTTTTTCTGTGCTGGATCAGATGTTTCAAAAAAATATGCAAAAATTGCTAGCCAACAAGGTTGTATTGTAATTGATAAATCATCTTATTTTAGAATGGACAAAGATGTGCCTTTAATAGTCCCAGAAGCCAATATAAACGTCTTAAAAGACTTTAAAAAAGGTATAATTGCCAGCCCTAATTGTTGCGTTATTCCTATAGTTGTTGCTCTAAAACCTTTAGATAATGCTGCAAAAATAAAACGTATAATAGTTTCTACCTATCAATCTGTTTCTGGTGCTGGAAAATCTGGTATGGACGAACTATATATACAAACTAAAGCTAAATTTGTTTTCGAAACAATAGATCCCACAGTATTTCCAAACCAAATAGCTTTTAATTTATTTCCACAAATAGGTGATTTTCGAGAAGATGCTTATACTGATGAGGAGTATAAAATATCACAAGAATTACAAAAAATAATGGGAAATCATATAAACTCAACAATAACTTGTGTGCGAGTACCTGTTTTTGTTTCTCACTCTATGTCTATTAATGTAGAATTTGAGAATAAACTAGATGCTAAGGAGGCGGAAGAAATTCTAGAAGAAGCTGACGGCGTGATTATTCTCAACTTAGAAAATGAAATTAAATACACCACTCCAGTTGAAGCTGTTGAAAATGATGAAGTATATATTTCTCGTGTTAGAAACGATCCAACTGCACCTAATTGCCTCAATATGTGGGTATGTACAGATAATTTACGTAAAGGGGCTGCTTTAAATGCAGTACAAATTGCTGAAGAGATTATTAAATAGAGAAATTTATGCGGCTATCTAAAACAGAAATTGAAATAGCAAAAAAAAATAACTCACAATTTGTTTCTCTAAAATATGTAGAAAATAATGCAGAGCTAAAACAAATTGATGTTTTTGTTAACAATCTGGAAAAAGAGTTTTTAGTGTGCCGTAATGACATTAACTTAAAACCTATAGATAACAAAAATTTTATTGATCCCTTTCGTAGTTTAAACACTACTAGCTTTTTTTGTGAAAATATTGCTAACAAATATAATTCACGTAAATTAGCTACAGAATTGCTTAGCAAAGCTGATGAAAAGTTTAAATCTTCTTTTTGCGCAGAAATTAGTTTTTGGATATCAGGAGAGAATAATGCTCAAAACAACTATGAATTTATAGCAAATCCAATAGACAAATATACAAACCTTAGAAGTGATATAATTTCAACTTTAGAAGGAATCAATATAAAAACTAGCGTTCACATTCATGGTTCAACCCATGGAGAATCTATTATTACTATCAAAGGTAACGATGTTGTAGATCTATCTGACAATATCATTATTACCAAATTTATTATAGCAAATATAGCAGATAGTTATGGATTTACTGCACAATTCAATGGATTAGATAATAAAATTACTAATCTATCCCTAGTAATAGAAGGCAACAATAATGACATGGATAAATTATTGTATGCTATGCAAAAAAACATAGAACAAACATCTAGTTTTACAAGCTTAGATAGTGTTTATGGTTTTGAATTAATTGGCATTAATTCTTATAAAATAACTTCGGAAAATGTTGTTGTTAAAATTAGTTTGATTTGTAAAAACGAGTTTATTCCATATTTTGCATTTGCCAAATTACTATTAATACAATCTAGACAAAAAACTCTTAAATGATAAGTTTGACACCTTCTTAAATCTAAAACACAAGCTATTTAAAATAGACTTATGTCTTATAATGGCGTATATTTAGTAAATTTTATTAATAATAATTAAATATCTTACAATGGATAAAATTATAATATATTAGGCTTAAGTAATAACTTTTAATAACTAGTGCGAATACAAATTATGCAGAAAAAATTCAATCAAACAGAAACTAAAATAAACCCTTTAAAAGCCGCTTTAGAAAAATGTAAGGCTGCTTTTAAGGTTACATTTGTTTTTGCTTTTTTTATTAACCTATTAATGCTAGTTACTCCGCTATATTCTTTGCAAGTGCTAGATAGAGTTATTGGAAGTGGTAATTTACAAACTTTATTAATGCTATCAATTATAATAGCCTGTGTTTATTTTGTGCATACATTGCTACAAATAGCTAGATCTTTTACTTTGATCAAAGTTGGGGAATGGCTCGATAATAATTTATCGCCTGTGATTTTTGGCCACTCTATTTCTGCTTCAGCGACAAGAGTAAATCCAGCTTCAAGTCAACTGCTACGCGACTTTCAAACTGTAAAAACTTTCCTAACAAGCACTGGTATTAATACGCTTTTTGATGCTCCATGGAGCATTATATACATCATCGTAATATTCTTAATACATCCTTATATTGGCTGGATAACAATTTTTGGTGCTATTATTATTGTGTCTTTTGCATTCTTTAATGCGGTAGCTACAAATAGAACTTTAGGTGAAGCGACTGAATTTTCGATTAAAAGTATGAGTCAAGCGGAGATAGCAAATAGAAATGCTGAAACCGTAGAAGCGATGGGTATGATTGCGAATGTAAGAAAGAACTGGGCTAAATTTAATGAAGCTTCGCTTGCTAAGCAATCTCTAGCTAGTTATAGAAATGGTATTATCTCTAACTTTTCAAAGTTCATACGCAACGTAATGCAAATGGCTGTTACTGGTACTGGTGCGTATGTAGTTGTATCAACACAGGGTGCAGATATGACTACTGGTGGAATGATTGCAAGCTCAATCATCGTAGGACGTGCTCTTGCTCCATTTGATAATTCTATTGTAATGTGGAAAAGTATTAGTGGCGCTATGAAGTCTTATAAAAATATCAATGACTCGTTCGATAAGCACCAAGAAAGAGATCAAGCTATGCCGATTCCGCATGTTGATGGTCACTTAGCAGTAGAGAATATTTATTATGCATCACCAGTACCTCAAGGCATGCCACAACCAACAATGCCACAACATATATTAAAGGGTGTATCCTTTGCTATTCAACCTGGTGAACTTCTTGCTATTATTGGACCAAGTGGTGCTGGTAAATCTACACTTGCTAAACTAATTGTAGGTGTGTGGGGAGCATCTTCTGGCTCTATTAGACTAGATGGTGGTGATGTTTACACCTGGAATAGAGAGAATTTTGGTGAGCATGTGGGATACTTACCTCAAGGAATTGAATTATTTAGCGGAAGTATAAAAGAAAATATCGCCAGAATGTCTGAAGATGCAGATCCAGAAATGGTAATTCAAACTGCAAAAATGTGTGGTGGGCATGAAATTATCTTACGTTTCCCAAATGGCTATGACACAGATATTGGTTCAGGTGGTGCAAATCTATCGGGCGGACAACGCCAAAGGATAGGACTTGCTAGAGCTTTTTACGGTAATCCAAAACTTGTGGTATTAGATGAGCCAAATGCTAACTTAGATGAAGCTGGAGAATTAGCTTTAGCTGGTGCTTTAAAAGCGGCAAAAGCTAAAGGTATAGCTGTAATAGTTATTTCACACCGTCCGTCAATTTTATCCGAGGTAGATAAAATCATGGTAATTCAAGATGGTGCTGTAGCAAGCTTTGGTACTAAAGAAGAGGTACAGGGAAGAATTCAAATGCTCAAAAATGGCATGATTCATATTAACGACTAGAAATATTAAAATAAATATAAAATATGGCAGATAATAATAAACTTTCACCAGAAAAGCTAAGGCAATTACAAGAATTGCAGCAAATGATGATGCAGCAACAAAAAGGTAATACTCAACAACCATTAGCACCTGGATTAGGAGCACGAAAAGCCCCTAGCAAGTTTACCCCTAAAGGAATGTTTATCGCTATATTGCAAACCATGCAAAATAGCGTCAAATTCATTGACCAATTCATTGAATTTATTGTTAAAAAAGATGGAGATAAAACCAACGATGTCATTAAAAGTGCTAGATCTCCTATAATATTTGGTATTTTTGTATTAATTTTCTTTGTTTTTGTAGGCATTATATGGTCAGCTACTGCGCCACTAGACAGTGCAGCAGTAGCTATTGGTAAAGTAATTAGTAACACTAACAAAAAGAATATAAATCACCCCGAGGGCGGTATTATTAAAAAAATCTATGTTAAAGTTGGTGACCACGTAAAAAAGGGTGAAAAACTTATAGAATTTGATAATACGCGTATAAAGTCTGAATATGAAAATTATTTAAATCAATATAGGTCGCATTCTGCATCTGAAAGCCGCCTGCTTGCAGAAATTAATAATGAGCAAAAAATTGATTATCCTATATTTTTGTTAAAAGATAAAGCTCTACCAGAAGTAGCTAGAATGATTGAAACACAAAACAATCTATTCCATTCAAAAAATGAACTCCAATTAGCAGAACAAGATTCACTAAAACAAAGAATTAAGCAAAGCAGGAAACAAATTGAAGGTTATAATGCGAAAAAAGTTGCGCTACAAAAAACTTTAGAAGTTACCCAAGATCGCTTAGACGCAAATCGTAAACTCGAAGCCCAAGGTTATGCTCATAAAGCAACTATCCTTGAACTAGAAGCTAAAGAAGCAAACGCACAAAGTGAACTTGCTATGGCTGATACAGAAATATCTAAAAGCGAACAAGAAATAATTAAAACAGAAATAGATTTAATTAATCTAGAGAGCAAAAACTCTACTAACTCTCTAGTAGAATTAAAAGATACTCAAATTCGTTTGGCTGACAGCAGAGAAAGGTTTTTTTCTTGGAAAGATTCTTTAAATAGAGTTGCAATAGTATCTCCTGTAGATGGCGTGGTCAATAACCTAAATTATCATACAATAGGCAGTTCTATTCCAGGCAGTCATCTTATTATGGAAATCTCTCCTAGTGATGATACTTTAATCATAGAAGTTAAAATACCTCCACAAAATATTGACTCTATAAGAATTGGTCTGGAATCTAAAATTAGATTTAGTGCTTTTAAATCAAGAACTACTCCACTATTCAATGGTACCGTAATTTCACTATCTCCAGATATTATTATTGACCAAGGTCAACAAATGGACCCAAAACTTGCAGGTGGTTATTATCTGGCACGAATTGAACTAGATATGCAAAAATTCAATGATCTAGCAACACCTCGTAATCTTAAACTACAACCAGGAATGCAAGCTGAAGTACAGATTGTTACTGGTACTAGAACATTATTACAATATCTCTTAGATCCAGTTATTGATGCAATGTTTAAAGGCTTTAAAGAGAAGTAGAAGTAAAAAATATATTGACTAGTTCTACAAGAAAGTATATAAATTTCTTGAAAGAATAAATTGGGGATGTAGCTCAGGGGTAGAGCGTCTGCTTTGCAAGCAGAATGTCGTGGGTTCGATTCCCTCCATCTCCACCATTCTTACACTAAATTACTGCATATCACCTTTCGCTCTTCGCTAATAGACAGGGTGTAATGAAGCTCTACCACCACCATTACATCACATATAGTAACTCTTTGAAAGGTCGTGGAAGAATAGATGCGACAGAACCTTAATTTTGATGCATTTATAAGTACAAAATTAATTATATATGTCGAAGAAATCTGTTTTCCGTACTAATCCTTATGAGGTTAAATCAATTTGGGAGAAGCTATTCACAGGTTCTTGCTGCCTAAAATTCAATAATATTACCTTTTTATACACTCTCTTCATTAACTTGACGGTGCCCTTATATTTGTATTATTGCAAACAATATAATTAAGTATAAAACAATTTATCAACTTAATGATTGATTTACATGTTCAATACTCGCTAATATTTAATTATATTGGTTAACTTAATCAATACATTATGTTTTTATTTAAGTTTATGATGATTAATCGAATTAACTCCAAATTGAATGATATATAACTATTAAGGGGATTTTTTATGAACAAAATACAAATTATTAAAAAAAGAAATATAATTATTAGCACAATTCTATCCTCTTCTCTTCTAATTGGATTATTTTTTGCAGCAACAAATATTGCATCAGCTGATAGCTTTAATGTTGGTAATAATATTGAGACTATAACTACTCTTAAATCAACTACAGGTAATAAGGAAGGATCTGGTTTAGAGATTATATCAGTCCCTAAAATAACTTTCCAAATTGCGGATCCCTATATAATAACAGCCAATAATAATGCAATATCTGGTATTCTACTTCGTAACTCAACAGGTATATTTAATAACCCAATAGAAGCCAATAATAATCCTACTGGAATTAGTGTATGGCAATCCATTGCTGTATTTAATGGTAGTTTAACAGTTAATGATAAGAACGTAGTTAATAATAATGTTACAAAATTAGGTATGTATATTGGTGAATCAAAAGTTACATTTAATGACTCCATAAAATTAAATAATACTTTAATATCTGGATTATCTGTTACATCAAAAGATTCACCAAATGAAGTAACATTTAACAAAGAAGTTACTGGTTTTGGAAATAAAAAGTATGGATTTGTTCTCATTAACTCAAATACTCTATTCAACGGAGATGTGACATTTGATAAACCTAAGGAAAATAATTTTATTATGGGTGGTAAAACCACTTTTAATGGAAACGTGACAACTAATGAAATAAAATTAACCAGAGGAATCGACTCACAATCTCACCCTACATTAATTTTTGGTAACGGAACTAATGATATTGTAATATCAACTTTAATAACGCCTTGTCAAGGAAATATAGGAAATGAGGAGATTAATGTTGAGAAAAGCAGCAATATTGGGGATATAATATTTAATGGAGGAGTGACGATTAATGATGATATTGGTACAAAAGAACATTTTATAAAAAATATTCAATTCACTTCAACCGTTCCAGAGAAAGTAGTTCATCTTAATAGTAATATCTATTCTGGCACACTTTCTTTAGGTGAATTAACATTCAAACCTGCAAATAACATCACTCTTGCAAGTCGTTCTAATAAACCTGTGACACTAAATAATTCTGTATTAGATCTTGGAACTAATACGCTTATCGTCTCCGGTGGATTAAAAAATGATGGTGATATAATTACGATTAATACAGTATTTGATGGCAAAAATGCTGGTCATATAGAATTAATTGATGGTGAACTAAATTTAGGAAAATCAAATCTTGTATTTAACATAAAAGATAGTCCAAATACTCCTATTCCTAAAGCTGGTGAAACTAGAGAAGTTCAGATATTTGATACAAATCAAATCTCATTTACACCAAATCAAACTAAAACTCCAGAAATTAAGTGGGACAATAAATATGTAAAATGGAGTTTTGATCTAAAAAAAGGTGCTTTATCACAAGTATCGGTGGAGAAACCTGAAAAAATATTAATTGAATCAATAGATTCTGCGCAACGTTCAAATGCCGAAATAATTTTGAATAGCGGAGGGGAGCTTGGAGAAGAGTTAATTAATATAGCTGCAAATGAAGGAGAAGCTGCTGCTGCTGAAACAATTAGTAGACTTCAACCTGATGTACTTGCATTATCAACTGCCCCTATTAATATGGCTATTCAAGACGCCACTCAAGTGATAAGTGTACGAGCAGAAAAACTTTCCTTGCAGACTCTTAAGCCTAATAATGTAAGTGGTATTGGAGCTGGTGAAGAAGTTAATAAATATGGTGTATGGATTAGTCCTTTTTATGGTATTAGCACACAAAAATTAAGAAACAAGACTCCGGGATATAAATCTACTTACTCTGGAGGGGTTATCGGTTTTGATCATCTGATTAATGATAGAACAGCTATTGGTCTTGCATTTAGTGCTATTAGAACAAATATAAAACATAAAAACACAAATGATGGAGACAAAACTACTGCTAATTCATATATACTATCTGGTTATGGAACATACGAACTAACACCAGAATGGTTTATTCAATCTGTTGCTTCTGTTGGACAAAGCAGCATTAAAAATAAAGAACTTAGAAAAGAATTGGGGCGAACAAGTATTGCAAAGGCTAGTTATAACTCAACTTATTGGGGTACTGAGATACTGACTGGTTATAATAAAACCTTTAGTGAAAAATTAATTTTCACTCCTCTATTTGGAATAGAATATAATAGACTTAATGGAATTAATTATACAGAGAAAGGAACAAACTTACAAAATTTTACTGTTAAACGTAAAAATATTAATAAACTAGAAACGATTTTAGGGTTAAGAGTTACAACTTTATACACTTTAGAAAATGGAATAAGTATAGTTCCTGAACTACATGGAAATGTGCGGTATAACATGTTTAACAATAAGGTTAATATTGATATTAAGCAAAATGGAGTCAATAGCACAAGCCTTATTCCAACTTCTACAAAACAAGTTCGCGCTGTATATAATGCAGGTATTGGTTTAAATATTTGTGCTGGAGAACAATTGGATTATGCAATTGGCTATGATTTAAGACTTGCTGATAAATATATTGGTCATCAAGGTACTTTTAAAGTAAGATTGAATTTTTAATAATATTACAATTTTAAATAGGGGCTACACCGTTATAGTCTAAGTTAACTAAGATAGTTTATAAAAAGGGGATAATCTTGGATCAAATTACACAAATGGGGTAAATCGTCCATCTAATGGCTAATTTTAGTCAATAATGGGCATCCTACATCCCATTTGTGTAAATTCTGATAAGTTATAATAAATAAAAATTATAATTTAACCCCAACTATGTTTAAGGAAAGTGCTGTATAGCTTGGAGTATTAGGGTATTCTGTGGTTTTAACGAACTAAAAAACACCCTAATGAATATAGATTATGATGAATTATACTGTAATGTCGATGATTTTTGCAAAGGATTTGAGCCTTGGTACAAAAAAAGCTTAATATCATCTGGTACTAAAAAACGAAATAGACAATGTCTAATGAGCCTTGTTGTGCGCCAGGCATACTAGGCCACTAAAACCCGATTTGCGCCAACTATACTAGGCCACCCTTGCGCCAGGTAAGAAGTCCACTTTCAAAAGAAAAATAATGGTAATTTGATTAACTGGATTAGTTAATCAAATTAGAGTTTAAATCAAATTGAATGAGGAAATATAATATGGCAACAATACGAGAAGTTTTGTATCAGTATTCTAAAGGGAATAGTCAAAGGTTAATATCTAGGTCACTAGATATATCAAGGGATACAGTTCGCAAATATATCACTCTTGCTAATCAAGAGAATTTTAGCGTACTAGTCAGTGATGATACACTAAATAAAATTGCAATCAAAGTAGAAGAAATTTTATACCAAAATGAGCAGAAGCCAAAAGCACCCACGATATCTACGCTATCAGGATACAAAGAAGAAATCGAAGGTTGGCTCAATCAGAGCAATATAACCCATACTCAAATTCAACGATTACTATTGAAAGAAGGTGTAAATGTAAGTCCCCGTAGTATCAATAGGTATATAGCAAAGGAATTTCCCAAGATTCCCAAAAACACTATACATATGAAGACTTCTCCTGGTCAGGAAGGGCAAGTAGACTTTGGTTACGTAGGCATGATGAATGATAAAAGTGGGGAGATGAGAAAAACCTATGCCTTCGTGATGCGCCTTTCACATAGCCGTTATCGCTATGTTGAATTTGTTACTTCGCAAGATCAACGAAGCTGGGCGCAACTTCATATAAATGCATTTCAGTTTTTTGGTGGTGTGCCTTGTAGAATTATATTAGATAATTTAAAGGCAGGGGTGATAAAGCCAGATATTTACGATCCAACTCTAAACGAAACATACTCTGAATTATCACGATTTTATGGGTTTACTATAGACCCAGCAAAAGTATATAAACCTGAGCATAAAGGTAAGGTAGAACGATCTATTAGAATAGTAAAAGAGCAATTAATTGCTGGTAAATCATATCGTAATATAAGTGATGCAAATACCGAGGCTATTCAATGGTGCAAACATGAAATATCACATAGAGTTTGTAGCACAACAGGTGCAATGCCGATTGATATATTTCTTCTAGAGGAACGCTCTGAGTTATTAGCAATACCAACTGGCAATTTTGATATTCCAGTTTGGACTGTCTGCAAAGTGCACAAAGATCATCACTTTACTACCATGAAGAATTTTTATTCAGTACCTACGCAATATATTGGTGAGGAAATAACAGTACGCATTGGTCTTAAAACGGTTTTAGCATATTTTAAACATGAAATTATAAAAACTCATCCTAGGAATCATGCAACTGGTCAATGGATTACTGATGAAAAAGATTATAGCAAATCTGCTTTATATCACTTAGAGGGAACACGTGATA
>CAWWAI010000010.1:0-27642 GCA_963934885.1 uncultured Rickettsiaceae bacterium
AAAGATGTTTGCTTGACCTGCAGCAGATATGAATTTATTTGTAAAAATACTTTTACCAGCCTCAAGAGTAACAGTCGCTGCACCATTATTTGCAGTATTAGATGTGATCTTAAATTCATTAAGATGCTTAGCATCGGTACCAAAATTTGAATTAAGACTTAAAGCATCTGATTGAATGTCAATTTTACCACCACCATTTACTCCTAAAGTATCAGAAACAACACCATTTGCAGTATGAATTAATGCTCCCTTGATAGTTAAAGTCTGAGCGTTCGCAGCAGCATCAAATCTTATTTCGTTAATTGCATTATTTACGTCACCAATATTACCAATAATTTCATGATTATTAGCGCCAAAAATCAAAACCTTACCTTGGTTTGGATTAGTAGCAATAATATTACCCACAATTTTATGATCAACAGTAGAAAGTTTCATTACTGCATTAGCATGATTTAATACAAAATTATTAGCTATTAAATTCCCACCACCATTATTTGCACTACCTTTAAAATCCACTACACCATCATTAATTTGCACTATATTTAATGCAGCTCCAGTACCTATTCCTATAGCAACATCAGAAGCACCTTGTAAAATTAACGTACCATTATTAGCATTAGCAGCATCAATTGAAAGAGCGTTAGCATTAGTATCATTTGTAGTTATACTGACACCATTATCAACGGTTAATATAGAAGCATTTCCTATCTCTATTCCACCCGCTCCTACAGTATCATCAAATTTAGCGTTAGCTTTTAAAATAGCACGCTTGCCAGCATTTAATTTTAACTGCTGAACACCCTTAGTTCCACCAATAACACCTGCAAACTGAACATTAGTTGCATTAACTTCAACTATACCTTGTCCAGCAGCTTTACCATCTATAGTACCACCTAGTGACACGTTACTACCACTAAGTTTTAGTTTAGCTAAGTCATCAGACAAAGTCACATTACCTAGCCCAGATAATGTATTAGTTGTTATATTCCCATGGGCATCAGCAACACCATCACCCAAAAATTCTTGTGCAAGCGCACCATTAACATTAAAGGCTAATCTTCCAGCAGCACCTACACCACCTGCAGCAACTGCTCCGCCATTAGCAGCCGTAACTGCATCTACGGTTGCTTGTAACACATCATTCGAAACCCCTTGTAATGGGTTAAGATGTGTAACTGTAACTGTTTTATTATGTCCATAGGAATATAACGTACCCAGATTACCAATAACTTGATCAAAGTTAATATCCTGATCTACAACAAGGAAGATATTATTATTAGCACCTACAACTGGTGCTGTATTATTACCAACAGCAGTTCTCCAGTGACCACCATTACTAAGAACACTAGCAGCAGCAGGATTACGGGCTACAGTATCCACCGCCTGAGCCTGATTAGCCGCACCCGCAATCACTGCAAACGCAGAAGCTGTTGCTAAAAACTTTTTTAAACTTGATTTCTTTAAATTCGATTTTTTTTCCATAATTTATTCCTTTGTTTTTATGGTTAATGATTTGAATATTTTACTTATAGCGTCAATAAAATATCCCCTAATTGTTTGATTATTCCATAAAAATTCATTCCCTAAATAAGCACGCCCCGAAACCAAGGGGGAAACGCTAATGAAAAAAACGCTTTATATAAGACTAGCGAGCCTTAGATAAAATAATTTAGATAAAATAACCAATTACCAACCTAGTATATACAGAGGTGCTTGCGAATTGCAATAACTAAATAGCTGTGTATTAAGCGTTTTTAAGTGGCGGGGTAATTATATCACAATGACGGGGAGTCACTAAGAAGCGCTCAAAAAGAGATGGAAGTATAATTGACATTAGTGACTTATAAGAGGCTCTTCCGTATTTCCTGGGGTAGTTTATGCAAATGAACTTATGTACCCCATGAGATCCAGAATAATCTTTGGAAAAATGACTCGGCTTTTGATGGGCCGTAGCATCTCCTTAATTTAAGTACTTTAATTTTATTATTAAGCCCCTCAACAAAGTCACATTATATAAAAGCATAATATGTTTATCTAAAAAAGACTTGTATATTTAATCAAATGTTTTAAAATTAATGCACGGTGTTTAAACACACTCTTAAAATATCTAAACCTAGTTCTGCTAGGGGTCAACTATTATAAGTGCCTCTGGTATGAAATATAGTTGAGGTCGTTTAAGGACTTGTTTAAGCCCCTAGTACCAACTCAACAACTAGGTGTTTATATCATGAAATATTATTATCTTTTTCTATTTTCTCTTCTTATTATCCTTGGCACGTGTTTTGTGTTACTTCTCAATCATGTTGAGCGAAAACATCAAGCAGAAAAGCATCAAACAGAAAAGCACCAAGCAGAAAAGCAATATATCCAGCCTTCTGATAAATAATAATACGTTGTAATTACACGATCTAATTTGCGTCATCATATACAGAAAGTGTATTTTGTAGCATAAGGTCTAATGAAAATTTATCAGTAGTAACTTTTTTAGCTCTGCTAGTAATATCTATTGATTCTTGTGAGCCAATAATAGATAAACAATGTGCAATTCTTTCTGCAAGCGCATCACTATCCTTAGGTGGTACGTGGAATCCTGTAACACCATCTTCGATCGTTTCGCAAGCACCGCCAATATTGGTGGCTATTACAATTTTTTCCATTGATTGAGCTTCAATTATTGTGCGGCCAAAGGCTTCTGGCTCAATTGAAGTGGAAAGAACTATATCTGAAATTCCATATAAACCCAGCATATTTGGTTCATTGCCAAATAGTTGTATACGGCTTTGTAGTTTATACTGATGAATTTTATCTTTAATACGCATAACATAAGCTGGGTGTTTTGCTAAATCTCCAGCCATGATGCAATAAAAATTTAAATCTTTAATTTTTTTTAAGGCTTCAATCAATATTATATGACCTTTCCATTCAGTCATGCGCGCGGGCAGTAATAGCACAGGAATATTAATTGGTACTTTATATTTTTCTCTGAAATCTGTAATAAGTTTTGTTGATAATTTGCTTTTAGAGAAATCATGATGGTTGACTCCACGATGAATAACCCTAATTTTGCTTTTATCAATGTTATAATTATCAATGATGTGTTCTTTTACAAAATTTGATACCGCAATAACCTTATGACCTTCTGTCATTACGCTATTATAGAATTTTTTGATCCTGCTTTTAAAGTTATAAATACCATGAAAAGTAGTAATTAATTTTATTCCAGTAGATTTGGCGGATATATAGCAGCTCCAAGCGGGAGCACGTGATCTTGCATGGATAATATCAACATCTAATTTACGAATAATGGCAGTAATTTTTTTTGCATTACACCATATTATTATAGGATTTTTACTAGCAACATTCATAATAATATGTTTAGAACCATGTTTTTCCAGCAGCTTGACTAAAGGACCACCAGCTGATATTACAATCGAATTATTACCAGAATCTACTATTTTTTTTGCAATCTCTAGAGTTCCACGTTCAACTCCACCAGAAATAAGCGCTGGTACTACTTGCAGAATCGTTTTTTTATGATAGTTTTTATCTTTAGCCATGAATTATCTTTAGGAATGTGAATATATTATACAGTAAAAACAAACAAAAGTTTATCTCTTATCATAAACTGAATGCTTTAAAAAAGAAAGCCCCTTCTATTATTTTTCATCATGGATTAATGTCTAATATGAATGGAGCCAAAGCTTTATATATTGAAGATTATTGCAAAGAGAAAGGCTATAATTTTATTAAATTTGATAATTTTGGGCATGGCAATTCGTCTGGTAAATTTATAGATCAAACAATTACCAGCTGGCTTGAAGGGCTAAGTTTAGTAATAGATAATTTATGTGATGGACCATTTATTCTAGTAGGTTCTAGTATGGGTGGGTGGATTACTATGCTAAAATCTATGGAGAAACCACAAAAAATTATTGGTATGATAGCTATTTCAGCAGCACCAGATTTTACCGAAGAATTAATGTGGAATAAAATAACTAAAGAACAACAAGCAGATCTAATAAAGAATGGCTTAACTAATATTACTGGCAGTGATTCTAATTGTAATAATACATACCCTGTGAGTTATCAACTAATTATTGATGGTCGCAAATATTTGCTGCTAAATAAAAAATCAATAGATATTTCCTGTCCAGTACACTTAATTCACGGCATGAAGGATATTGATGTTCCATATAGTATATCTGAGCGAGCAGCTGCTACGATAGTAGCAAACGAAATAGTGTTGAAGTTGATCAAAGGTGCGAACCATTCGCTTTCAAGGCAAGAGGATTTGATAGTTATTTGTAACTCAATTGAAGAAATTTTATCATTAGATTAGCGCTCTTCTATCGCATATATTTCTCGTATTTATTTTTTTCATATTTATATTTATCTGCATCTGGTAGAGGATCTTTTATTAATGTAATATTCACCCCTTTATCAGCAATTTCTTTATTTAGTTCAATCCATTCTATGAGCTCTGCAGATTCTTCTTTGATGGCATCAACTGGACATTCAGGTACACATACTCCGCAATCTATACATTCATCAGGGTTAATCGCAAGCATTAGCTCATCTTCATAAAAACAATCAACGGGGCATACTTCCACACAGTCGGTATATTTACATTTTATGCACTCATCAGTTACAACATAAGTCATTTAACTTGCCTTTGTTTTAAATTGTTCATTATAGTTTTAGTACGCATTAATAATGCTAAAAGAAAATAGATAATAAAACTGAGAAACATTATCATTAATGGTAATAGCATTGTACTATGTATGGAAGGGCCGCCTATTTTTAATACGCTAGATGGCTGGTGCAGGCTATACCATATATCAACAGAAAATTTAACGATAGGTATATTAATAAAGCCAATTAAAGCCATAACGGAGGCTGGTTTTTCAGCACGTAATATATTACCAGAGCTGCTATTAATAATAGTAATGTAGCTAATATATAATAAGAATAATACTAGCATAGAAGTTAGGCGAGCATCCCACACCCACCAAGCACCCCAAATAGGCTTACCCCAAATAGATCCTGTTACTAAAGTGATTAAAGCAAATATTGCCCCAATAGGCGCTGCAGCTATTGCAAAAATATAAGACATTCTGGTTTTCCACACTAGAGCTGAAAAACTACATACTGCCATAAAACTATAAATACCAAGGCTCATCCAAGCAGCGGGGACATGCACATACATTACACGTACCATTTCACCTTGCTGGTAGTCTGGCGGAGACGAAAATAATGCATAATATATGCCTACGCCAAGTAGTACTGGTAACAACACAGCTAAAAGCGGAATAAATAACCTTTCAGCTTGTATAAAGAAATTTGGCGTGAGTAATTTTAGCATTATTTAATCATTATTGTAGATAATATATTATGGGTATAGGCTTCTTTTCCATGTGTACTACGTCTATAGCTTGGGTATTTTTCGGGCATGGAGTAAGTATCATCATCTATATGCAAGAATAACTCAATATTTTCTTGTTCAAGTTTATGTTTTACATATCCACTAAGGTCAAACATATAATGATTTTTTGTACTTGATGTTATAAATAAATGCTTGCAATCCTCTTCATCATTAACAAAATTATGATAATAATCTACACTTACTTCGTATGATTTTTGCTGAATCGATGGACCAATAATCGCTTTGATATTTGTGGCATTTTTGCTTTTCATCATCAAAGCAACTTGTTTGATTAAACCATATTTAGCGCTTTTCCATCCACAATGAGCAGCGCCAATTACTTGACCATCTGCGCTTGCAAAGAGTACAGGGACACAATCGGCAGTTAGTACGGATAATGCGATATTTTTTCTTGTGTTTACAGAACCATCAGCTTCTAATTGTTGTTTGCAATCGGTAGTGTCAGCACAGATTACAGCATTTCCATGTACTTGTTTTAGAATTACCAGCTCCTCAGCATTCAAGTTAGTTTTAATATTATCAATATTTTGCTGAATTTTTGCTATTTTTGCTGCATCCTTGTGTTTATGTTTGCTATAAATTCCACTCGACTCTGTATAAGTACGGTCAAAAATTTTATAATAAACCTTATCTTTGATAAATTCTAGTTCCATAGCACTATATTTATATGAATAATGATAATAAATTAACAGATATTCAAGAGCAATACAATCTCTTAAGTAAGCTAGAGCACTATTTTAGAAAAGAACTAAGCCTTACACCATGCATCGGAGCAGAAGTTGAATTTTATATTCATGGCAATATAAATATAGATTTATTAACCCAAAAGATAGGGCGTACGGTTAAAAAAGAAAAGGGAAAAAATCAGTATGAGGTAGATCTTTTGCCATCAGAAAATTTAGCGCTTTACGCACGAGAAATTAATGAATTACGTAAGCTTATTATAAAATCCGCTGCCGAATTAGGGGGAATAGCGGATTTTAACTCAAAACCATTTGCAAATGATTATGGAAGTTCCATGCATATACATCTGAATTTCTTAGAAAATAATGATGTTGAGAAATATGCTAAGATATTATGTCATTATGTGTCTGAGAACATAAGAGTTTTTTTGCCAAGCAAGGAAGATTATTTGCGCTTAGATAGTAAGTTCATGGCACCGACGCATATTTCTTATGGAGGCAATAATCGTACAGTTTTAATTAGAATACCAGATTCTAGACCAAAACGTCTTGAACATAGGCTAGCTGCAGCAAATGCAGACCCTATAGCGGTAATATATAATATTTTGCAGTCGATTAAAAAAGGTATAGAAAATTTTGAAGTTATAGAGCCACTTGCTAAAACATTTGGTAACGCATCTGATCGGCAATATGCTTTGCGTAAGATTCAATATCCGTTCCGTGCTATAGACACAAATACAAACTTACATGGAAATTTATATACTACAAAAAATCTTTAAATTCATTAACTACTTGCCTATATAATTTTAATTTAAAAGGGATTATATCAGATAATAATTCTTTAAAATCAACCCATTTCCACTGTTCAAATTCAGGCATTTCAGTAGTAATATTAATATCAGAATCAACACCGTGAAATCTAATTAAAAACCATTTTTGTTTTTGTCCACAATATTGACCATCCCACAATTTAGGAATTATAAAATCTGGTATACGATAACTATACCAACGTTTACTTTCCGCAATAATAGATCCCTTATCTGAACCAATTTCCTCTTTCATTTCACGTAATGCTGCAGCGCTCGGAGTTTCACCAAGATCTATTCCACCTTGTGGCATTTGCCAGTCATTAGGTTTTGAGTCAATACGCTTACCTACAAACACTCTCTTATTGTTATCAACTATCATCATCCCTACTCCAGGACGAAATGGCAATGCACTAAAATCTTTATTATCTAAATTTTTCACACTCACAAATTGTACTCCTTAAGAATTTCGGATACTGGTACTAGATTAATATTTTTCTTTTTCAAGGCCGGAATCCAATTCCTTATCATTTCAATAGTTAAAGTAAAACCTTGTGCGTAACCAAGAGCAATACCATCATATTCAGCCTGCCTTACAAGCTCTGCCAGTTGTTTTGTGATCGCCTCTTTATCTGGCTCCTCATCTATAATAATATTTGTAGGAATAATATTATTATACGACTTTATATGTCTTGGTATACCGCTCTTCATTCCTTTGCCCAACACAAATATCAAATTTTTATTATCTAAATGCTCAAATACCATTTTTGAAGATTGTGGGTTATCAGTAAATATTTCTTTATAGCTTGAATATACTCCATCATATCTAGCTTGGGAATTCAATATTGAATTCAGCCGTACTGCATTTTCTTCTGGCACTAAATTATCCATAAGAGCATAACGTCCTGGGTTATCAAAGGACTGGCTTGTTTGAAGAGGTAAATATAAGAATATCTCATGGCCGTTACTTTGAGCTTTATGCAGCAAAGGTTTTAAGCTTTTTGTATATGGCAAAAATCCTAGTCCACATTGCTGTGGTAGAGTCATGGCAAGCTCTGTAGAGCGTCTATTTAAACCAAGATTCGTTACAATAATTGCAATTTTAGGCACTCCTTTATATTGCCTCCTTTTCTTAACTAAAGGGGCAGAAAAATCTTCGCTTGAATGCTCAACTATTTCATTTCTAGCAAGCAACTCATCTGCCTTATCTAGTAAATCTGGCTGTGCATTTTTTACAATATTTGATGCAGAATCTATTTCAGCGAGTTCACGTTCAATAAGATCGATTTCTTCAGTATTACCAGTAACCTCTTGGGCATTAGCATAAATAGTTTGAGTTTCTCCCGTGTCAAATGGCAATTCATCTATGCTATAAGCACGATATTGACCAAGTTTTGTTGCTCTATCAATTTGCCTTGGTTGAACCAATGCAAACCAAAATACAATTGCACAAAACAAAGCAACACCCAATATAATGTTAAGCGCTATAACTACTTTTTTTATTGTTTTCTTTAACTTAGTATCTTTTATCATGTTTTATTTATCTTTATGGCTGATTATCAATCCACGAATTAAGTCGTATGCCCTTGCATATTGATAATCATTCTTATATTTATCAGACATCAAATATTCCTTTTCTGCCTTATCTTTAGTTTTTATTATATCGTCTACTTTTTCTTCGGTATTATATTTTTTTAAATAACTTTTTATCGAGGAACTAGTAAAAGAAGTTTCTTTCTCTTTTTTTTCTGCATATTCAACTTTAGCATTTTCTATAAAGACATCTGGTTCAATACCTGTTGCGTTTATAGATCTGCCCTTAGGTGTATAATATTTTGCAGTAGTCAATTTAACTGCAGCACGCTTATTAATTTGTGTAAATGTTTGCACCAACCCTTTACCAAATGATGTAGTCCCCACAATAATAGCTCTATTATGATCTTGCAATGCACCTGCAACAATTTCTGCCGCAGAAGCTGTACCAGAATTAACCATCACTAACATTGGTACTTTAGGTGCTTTAGGAACAAATCGACCTGCAGATATCACGGTATCATTTTTACTATCACGCCCTTTGGTAGAAACAATAACTCCATGATCTATGAAATACTCACAAACTTCAACTGCCTGATCAAGCAAACCACCTGGATTATTTCTTACATCAAGCACTATTCCCTTTAATAGTTTTTGCTTCTTTTTTAGAGTTTTTTCAATTTCTGTGATTGCTTTGCGCAACTCTTTACTTGTTTGATTATTAAAAGCTACAATTCTAATATATGCAATGCCACCAAACTCTTCTTCTTCAATTTCAAACTTGATAGGTTTAATTTTTACTATTTCACGCTTTAATTCTATTTCTTTCGTGATGTGATCATCTTCTTTAACAACTAACAAATTCAATGTTGTACCTGGTTCGCCGCGCATTTCTTGTACAGATTTATTAAAACCCATATTAGAAACTAATTGCCCATTTACTCCAATAATATAATCACCTGCGCCAATACCTGCTTTATGTGCCGGTAGATCATCAATCGGTGTTATCACTTTAACAACACCACTATCATAAATAATTTCTACGCCAATACCACCAAATTCACCGTCAGTTTGATCAAGGAAAAATGCTAAATCTTCACCTGTGTAATATCCAGAATATGGATCAAGCGAACGCAACATACCATTAATTGCTTCATCCGTCATTTCTTGGCGTTCTGGTTCCTGCATGTAGTCTTTTTCAATACGTTGGAACACTTCTTGAAATTGCCTAAAATAGTAACTATCTGGGTGTTTTTCCTCTTTATCCTTAGTATCTATTTTAGCTAACGCTGTATTTGCCCCTAAAAGCAAAAATATTACCTGCATTATTACAATTACTTTACTCAACATATTTTTATTTCCAATATTATACATATAATGCAATTTCCTCATCGCCTCTTTCTAATGCTTGTTCTTGAATAAACTGGAATCTCTTCTCTGGTTTCTTGCCCATTAAATTATCCACTATCATATCAACTTTTTGAAAATCAGCTATACCTACTTTATACAATAAGCGCGTCTTTTTTTCCATAGTAGTTTCTTTTAACTGTTTTGGAGTCATTTCGCCTAAACCTTTAAATCTACCAATTTCTACAGATTTTCTATCTTTAGACAGCTTTTTGAATAATTTTACTTTTTGTTCTTCGTCAGCGGCATAATAGGTCTTTGTACCTTGTACCAAACGATATAATGGTGGCTTAGCTAAATATAAATGCCCATTCTCAATTAACTTACGCATACGCATATAAAAAAACGTCATTAACAAAGCTGCAATATGTGCTCCATCAACATCTGCATCCGTCATGATTATTATTTTTTCATAACGCAAAGCATCTTCATTATAATTATTAAGTGAACCACAATTCAATGCAACTTCCAAATCTTGTATTTCTTGATTAGCAGCAATCTTCTGCGCGGTTGCATTTGCTACATTGAGTATCTTACCTCGCAGGGGTAGAATAGCTTGTGTCTGACGATCACGTGCTTGCTTTGCTGAACCACCAGCAGAATCACCTTCTACTAAGAATAATTCCGTTCCTGCAGCGCTGGTGCTACTACAATCAGCTAATTTTCCAGGCAATCTTAATTTCTGCACCGCAGTTTTGCGACTCACTAAACGTTCGTTCTTACGACTTAAACGATATTCTGCATTATTAATAAAATGTTGAATTAACTGGTCTGATGATTTTTTATTACCACTAAGCCAATGATCAAAATGATCCTTAATAAGGTTTTCAATTTGCTTTGTGATTCCGTTTGAGACTAATTTTTCTTTAGTTTGTCCTTGAAAAACAGGATCTTTAATAAACACTGAAAGCATCATACAAGCAGATTCTAAAATATCATCGTGCATTACTTGTACAATTTTTTTGTGCCCAGTCATCTCTCCATAAATTTTTACCCCACGAGATAAAGCAGCCCTAATGCCTTGCTCGTGCGTACCACCCATAGGCGTTGGTATAGTATTGCAATAAGATTTAACGAATTCATTAGTTTCATGCCAGGCAATAGCCCATTCAACTTTGATATTGGCAGATTTTATCTCTGCATTACCAGAAAATATTTCGCCACCAATAATTTTACTATTATCTAGATAAGAATCCAAATAATCTCTTAAACCACCAGGAAAATGTATAATATCATTTTCCAATATTTCTTCTGAAGATATTAGCTCGGGGGCACAACTCCAATGAATTTCTACACCTTTATACAAATAAGCTTTTGATTTAGCTAAATCATATATTCTTTTAGGTTTGAATTTAGCCTCTGCACCAAAAATTTCTGCATCTGGGTTAAAAGTAATTTTAGTCCCTTTAAGTTTTTTTAGAGCCGACGCCTTTTCTAATTTTGTAAGCGGAACACCACGCAAATATTTTTGTGTATAGGATGAACCATCTCTATACACCTCAACTACTAAATTTTCAGATAAGGCATTCACAACAGATATACCAACACCATGTAAACCACCTGAAGTTTGATATACTTTATCAGAAAATTTACCACCTGAATGTAATGTAGTTAAGATAACTTCTAAAGCGGATTTTTTAGGAAATTTAGGATGATTATCGATTGGAATACCACGCCCATTATCGCCGATTGCTACAGAACCATTAGATAATACTTCTATAGTGATCTTAGACGCAAAGCCAGCAACTGCTTCATCCATTGAATTATCTAATATTTCTGATATTAAATGATGCAATGCATTATCATCTGTGCCACCAATATACATACCAGGACGCATACGCACAGGTTCTAGACCTTCTAGAACCTCGATATCATCTGCAGTATATGAATTATCTATTGCGTTTTTATCTACTGCACTAAAACCAAATAAATCTGACACTTATAGTCGTTCCAAAACTTTTCTCATTAACTTTAATGAACCTAACTAATTTCATCAATAAAAGCAAGGATAAGTAGCCTAACATAACCTTAAAGCATAAAATCTAGCAAGATTCTTCCTACATAATAGAATATGTCTATTATTTCTTATCCTTTTTTTCTTTTTTTTCCTTTGTAGCCTTATTAGCAATAATTTCTACTGCTTGCTCTACATTAACGATAAAAGGATCAATAGATTTAGGGATTGAAGTGAATTTTTTCTGATATTTTAAGTACGGGCCAAATCTGCCTATTCCCATCAGAATTTCTTCACCAGTTTCAGTGTGATCACCTACATTTAATGGTAATGCTAATAATTTTAAAGCAGTAGGTAAGTCTAAATTATCTGGAGTAATTCCTGCTGGTAATGGACTACGCTTCGGCTTGGTTTTCTTAGTTTTATCAACTTCACCTACCTGAACATACCAGCCATAAGGTCCTTTTTTAAGATAAACAGTCTCGCTATCAGAATTTTTCCCAAGTTCCTTAGTATTATCAGTAAAATTTGTCTCTTCATCTGAGTCAGCATCGCTTTTTGTTATTTGCTTCTTGAATGTACAATCTGGATAATTACTACATGCTAAAAACGCACCATACTTACCTAATTTTAAACTTAATGTACCATCATCACATGTACCGCATTTTTTATTCTTTTTATATTCATCACTATCTGGCTCACCAAATAAGTAGAACGCTAAAGACTTCTCGACATAGTCAATTACATCACCAATTTTTTGCTCGCTAACTACTTCAACATTAGCATTAAAACCAGTCCAAAAATCACCCATTAATTTTTTCCAATTAAGCTGACCTTCAGCAATCTTATCAAGATCAGTTTCCAATTCTGCTGTAAAATCATATTCCACATATTTAGCAAAAAATCCTTCTAAAAATGCAGTAACCAAACGTCCTAGATCACTAGGCAGGAAACGCTTTTTTTCTATTGTTACATATTTTCTATCTTGTAACACAGATATAATTGAAGCATAAGTTGATGGACGACCAATACCTAACTCTTCCATACGTTTTACCAAACTCGCCTCAGAATATCTTGGTGGTGGCTCAGTAAAATGTTGTTCTGGCTTAATTTTCTTAGTATCTATATCTTCGCCTTCAACAAGTGGCGGCAACATGTTATTACTTTCTTCTTTTCCATCATCTTGCCCTTCTTGATAAACTTTATAGAAACCATCAAAAGCAATTGTTGAACCAGTAGCGCGCGCGGTAAATTTTTTGTCAGCACTAACTAAATCAGCGCCAACCATGTCCACTAATACGCTTTGCATTTGACAGGCAATAGTTCTTTTCCATATCAAATCATATAAACGTAACTGATCCTTATCTAGCTTATTTGCACATTTTTCTGGGGATAATGTAATATCCGTTGGACGAATTGCTTCGTGGGCTTCTTGTGCATTTTTAGCTTTTGATTTATACATTATAGGGCTAGATGGCAAGTATTTATTACCATATTTTTCCAAGATCAAAGACCTAATATTATCAACTGCATCTGCAGCTAATGTCACACCATCTGTTCTCATATAAGTAATCAAACCAACGGTTTCACCGCCAATATCAATACCTTCATATAATTTTTGTGCAATTTGCATAGTCTTTTTTGCACCAAAACCAAGCTTTCTTGATGCTTCCTGTTGCAAAGATGAAGTAATGAATGGTGCAGCGGGGTTTCTTTTTTGTTGCTTTTTCTTAATAGAATCAATAGTAAAGTTTTGCTCTTTCAGACGTGCAAATATACCGTCAGCTATTGCTTGGTTGGCAATCGAGAATTTCTCTAATTTACTACCATCAACATAAGATAATTTTGCAGAAAACGGATCACCACTGCTATTCTGTAAATCTAGCATAATGTCCCAATATTCTTGGCTTATAAAGCGATCTATATCATTTTCACGTTCACAAATTAAACGCAAAGCTACTGACTGCACTCTACCTGCAGAACGACAACCAGGAAGTTTACGCCATAAAATAGGGGACAAGGTAAAACCTACTAGATAATCAAGGGCACGCCTTGCTTGCTGTGCATTAACTAAATCAGAATCTATCTTTCTTGGAGACGCAACAGCTGCTAATACTGCTTTTTTTGTTATTTCATTAAATGCTATCCTCTTGAACTTAGCATCGTTGGTAATAATTTTTTTAGCCTTTAGTACCTCAATTATATGCCATGAAATTGCTTCTCCTTCACGATCAGGATCCGTTGCTAGATAAATTTCCTCTGCACCCTTCGCTAATTTGACAATTTCGCTAACATATTTTGTAGCCTTCTCAGAAATATCATATTTCATCAAAAAATCTTCTTCTGGTAATACAGATCCATTTTTCGATGGTAGGTCTCGTATATGACCAAAAGATGCGATTACTTTAAAATCATTTCCAAGATATTTATTTATTGTCTTGGCTTTTGCAGGTGATTCAACAATTACTAGCTTCATAAGATTAATATATTAGTGAAATTTTATTCCCGGCATGTCTGGTAATTTTCCCAGCCAGCTCAAGCTCCAAACATATAGTATAAATTACTGGCATTGCAAGCTTTGTTTCGCTTGCTAGTGATTCATAAGTGATTGCAGTGGAAGAAAGAAGAGCAATTACCATCTCTCTATCAGTTTCTTTGATCTCCCAATCATCACTGTTTATAGGAAGTTTAAAGCTATTATTATAACTGGATGATTCTTCAAGAGATTGTGTCAATTTTTGATAAGAAATTGTATTAGCAATTATATCCTCGCTCGATTCTAATAAATAAGCTCCTTCTTTTATCAGCTTATTAGCTCCCATACACCTTGGATCTAAAGGAAATCCTGGAACAGCAAATACTTCTCTATTTTGTTCAAGCGCATATTTAGCAGTAATCAACGAACCTGATTTTAATCCAGCCTCCATAATAATTGTTGCCAGTGATAAGCCAGAAATAATCCTATTACGTTGTGGAAAATGCTGACTTAATGGCTTTGATCCTATTGGTAATTCTGCTACCAACAAAGCTTCCTCTATAATTTTTTCGTAAAGCTTTTTATTTTCTGGTGGATAAATATGGTCTATGCCACCAGCTACTACCGCAATATTCTGTGCACCACTAGATTCATGAACTGCAGTATCAATTCCTCTGGCTAATCCAGAAACCGTTACATAGCCCGCCTTAACCAAATCAGTTGAGATTTGTTTGGCAAAAGAACGACTATTTATTGAGCTATTTCTAGCTCCTACAATAGCGACTATTTTTTTAGAATTCAAAAGTTCTATATTACCTTTATAGGTAATAACTGGTGGAAAACCATGTATTTGCAACAGAAGTCGCGAGTAATTAAAATCTTTATAAGTCAGCAAATAAGCATTATTCTTAAGCAACTGCTCTATCTCCCTTTCAGCGGCTGCTTTTGTGCATATTTTAATAGGTCTGGCACTACCACCTTTTACAGAAAAATCAGCTATATTTTCAAGGGCTTTGCCGGCTGATCCAAAAAAATCAATCAGACGAGAAAAAGTTCGGGGACCTACATTTTCACTTCTAATGAGACGCAACATATCAATCGTATCATTAGAATACGTAGGCGCCCCCGATCGAACAAATAAATTATTAAGCATATATCTTTATAGCGTTTCTGCATTAGATGTCAGATAATCAGATACTCCCTGTTTGCTAGGATCCATACCTTGATCTCCCTTTTTCCATCCTGCTGGACAAACCTCGCCATGTTGATTATGATGATCTAATGCATCAATCATGCGTAATGTTTCTTCTACATTTCTTCCCAATGGCAAATCATTTACCAAAAAATGTCTGATATTAAAATCTTCATCAATAAGAAAAGTGGCTCTATATGAAACTCCATCTGCGTTTAAAACATCATAAGCAGTTGATATTTCTTTATTTAAATCAGATATTATAGGAAATTGAACATTACCAATACCACCTTTATTCACTGGCATTGCTTTCCATGCATGATGTGAAAAATGTGAATCAACGCTCACAGCAATCACTTTAGTTCTCCTTGAAGAGAATTCACCCAATCTATTATTAAACGCAATAATTTCTGATGGGCACACAAAAGTAAAATCTAACGGATAGAAAAAAAGAATAGCCTTCTCACCATTCAAATATTTCTTTAAATTAAAATTATTCTCCATAGAATTATCTGGCATTACTGCCTTAGCGTTAAACTCTGGAGCGGATTGACCTATAAATTTATTCATAAATATTACTCATTATATATTAAGCATCACAATATGCTTCGCTTATTACAATACTACAATATTATATTAAATCAATAGCCTCATTTCTCAGTTTGCAAATAGGCTTGAATAAACTGAGCAACAAGACTTTCTTTTATCGCTTTGCTATGATATTTAGTTTGAACGTAACCTAAATGAGGAACTGTAAAATTATCACTTTTAATTATTAAATCCTGATCCAATTCTAACAGCTTATGTGCTGCCTCAAAATAATCGTCAATATCAGATGCAAATGCTATAAAACCATTATTTTTGAGTTTACTTTTAAATTTATTCAAACGATTTTGATTAAATAAGCGTTTTTTTAAAGCGCGCCTTTTATGCCAAGGATCTGGAAATAACACATATATTCCATCTAGAGAATTAGGCGGCATTTGATCTAACATCAAATCTAAATCATCTGGCCATAGCATAAAATTATTACAATCTTGTATTTGCTTTAAAGCGTTAGCAACGCCATTAATATAAACCTCAACTCCAATATGCAATGCATCTGGCTTTAACTGCAATTGCTGTACAAAATGCTCTCCCATACCAAAGCCAACTTCTAAGAAAACCTTCTCATACTGGCTTGAACGTAAAGACTCTAGGCTATACAAATATTTTGGCAACTCAATATCTATCAAGCTTTTCTTCAAAGCAGACAAACTTTTCCCCGCGCGTCTAGCAAAAGTTTGGTTTAATATACGATGTGGCTTTTGATCTGATCTTTCTTTTTTCATAACTTATCTATCTATCACAAATAGACTTGCTAAAAAACTATAATTTATTATAATAGCGTCAATTTTTATACCAAAATTATAGTAATAGTCTATAATTAACTTATATGTTATGGGGCCATAGCTCAATTGGTAGAGCGTTTGGATGGCATTCAAAAGGTCGGCGGTTCGATTCCGCCTGGCTCCACCATATAAAACTTAAATTTCTTTAATTTTGTTATATTATTTTCTTTGATATTTTTTTACTAAAAAGTAGCATAAAAAATCCAGCCGAAATAATAAATACAGAAAGCCAAATGAAGCTTATACAAGGCTGATAATAGATTTTAGCATGAATAGTTTTATTATCCACCCTACTTAAGACCGCATAAAGATCATAAAATAAGAAAGAATAGATATCCACTTCTTGCGACAAGGTATTCTCAACTTTATATAACCTATTTTCAGGTTTTAAAATCATTATATTTCCGTTCTTATCTTCTATCCTAAATATTGCTATTTGGCGGTAATAATTTACACCATCAGTAAACTTAATATCATCTAATTTTACCAACATACCTTGGCTACTTACTTCTCCTCCTACTTTACCAATAAAATCTATTTCTTGAGAAAGCAAACTATTAAGCAATATACTAAGCGCTAGCAAACCAAAGCCAAAATGCCCCAAAAATAATGAGTATTTACGGCAATAAGGCGGAATTACAAAAATACAAGCTACAGTTTGCAACATAAGAAATATTGCTGAAAAACTTATAGAAGCTGAAATTATTCCAAATTCTACCCAAAAACTTAAAATAAAACTTATAACCGCGCTCATTAAGACTAAGGCTATAGTTAGCACGTGGAATTTTTGTACAATAATAGGAGTAATTGCAGTAAATAATAATATTGGTATAAATATTGGTATAAATACGGAAGTGAAATATTCTGGATCAATAACTATCTCTACATCAAGCACAAAAGAACAATATATCGGATAGACAAGAGCAATTACTATAGATATCAACGCAGCAATCCATAATATATTGCCAATCAAGATTATACGCTCATAAAACAAAACTGAATCTACACGTTGTAAATATCTATTTCTAATCACAAACCATATAGAACATAATAAGGTTATAACGACGCATATTGATAAAATATACAAACCACGCTCTGGCGAGAATGCAAAAGAATGTACTGAAGAAATAATGCCGCTTCTAACTATAAAAGTTCCATATAAACTTAAAAGAAAACTAGATAATGATAAACTAATAGTCCAACGCATGAAACTACCATTACGCTTGCTTATTATTAAAAAATGATGGAGCGCTATGCCAGCGAGCCATGGTAATAATGAAATATTTTCTACTGGATCAAAAAACCAGAACCCTCCCCAACCTAACTCACGATAAGCCCACCAAGAGCCAAGACCAATACCAGAACTTAAAGTCATTAAGGCAAAGCTAGAAAATACTTTGGCGCTCTTTAAAATTTTCTTACTCTCTTCAGGCTTATAGAGCAACAAACAACCACTTACAAAAAGCACGACATAGCTAACATTACCCAAATATAACAAAGGTGGGTGTATAGATAATGCCATATCTTGTAACATTGGATTTAGTCCCATTCCTTGCTTCGGAACAAAGCTAAAGGCCTCAAATGGATTCGAGGTAAAAATAATAAAGCTAATAAATAAAATCTGAATAAAAGCCAAGATTATGATTGCAAATTCTCGCAATTCTAAAGTAAGATCGATATGATAAATATATACAAATCCTACTATTGACAACAAAGCTAACCATAGAAGCATTGACCCTTCATGACTTGCCCAGCAAGCAGATATTTTATAAATTAAAGGTAATAACGAACTAGAATTTAGAAAAACATTCTTAATACTAAAATCAGAAACTATAAAAGCGAGCACTAAGATAAAAAAAGCAATAATAAGAGTCGAATTTCCTAAATAAAAAAAAATAATCTTAAGTTTATTTTTAAACAATATAGCTCCAGAAGAAGCTATTAGAGAAGTTATTAATAAGAAATTGCCAATTAGACTAAGCACTATTTAGATCCTTGATACCTTGCTGAACTACAACTAATATAGTCTTAATACGATTCTCTGATTTCTTTTGAACTATAATTTTTAGATTTTTTTCAATCAAATACTCGCCCTGATTAGGAATACGCTCAAGCTTATTTATTACAAAACCTGCAATTGTAGTAGCCTCTGTCTCTGGTAGTGTCCAACTAAGTTCACGGTTTAAATCACGGATTGGCATAGAACCGTCAATAATATATTCATGGTCAGATTTTTTTGTTACTTTATTTTTACCAGAATCATATTCATCATAAATTTGCCCGACTATTTCTTCTAATATATCTTCAAGAGTTATGATACCTTGTAAATCACCGTATTCGTCAACTACGCAAGCCAAATGACTTTGACCTTCTCTAAAAGTTTGCAATTGCTGCGTGACTAATGCATTATCAGGAATAAATATAGCCTCACTCAAAAGCGCCCGTACATCTATATCATTTACCATGCTTTTATGGCTATATAGCTTACTGAGCAAGTCTTTAACATGCAAAACACCGATTATATTATCATGATCATCTTCCCAAAAAGGTACTCTAGTATGAGGAGAAGACAGAACCATATTTATTATTTTTTCTGGCTTAGTAGCGATATTTATTGCAACGATATTACTACGATGAACCATAATATCTGCTATGATCATATCTTTTAAATTTAATATTCCCCCCAGCATATCACGGTCATTTTTTACAACATTACCTTCATGCATATGATGTTCAATCACTCCACGCACTTCATCTTCTGCAGAAACTTGCTGTTTTAAATCAATACGCATTACAAAACAAAATGCCTTGATTATATAAGCAAGTATTACATTAATGGGTTGCAGTAGCTTTAAAAAAACCAATAACATAGGTGTTGCTATAAGTGCTATTTTTTCTGGCTTTGCAACCGCAATAGCTTTAGGGACAACTTCTGAAAAAACTATAATAGAAAAAGACATTACTATTGAAGAAATTAATGTACCAAAATCATCACCAAGAAATTCTATAAATAAACTTGTCGCCATAATTGTACATAAAGTATTAGCTAAACTATTACCAATCAATAAGGTGCTAATTACTTTTTCTTTCCTTTTTAAAAGGCTTAATAATAATTCAGCTCGGCGGCTACCCTCTGATTTCATCTTTTGAATCAACCCTTGCGAAGTAGCCGTTATAGCAGTTTCAGTGGCAGAAATCAGCGCAGCAATGCCGAGTAAACAAATTATTATAGATACAACAATAAAGAACATTAAATTTATTTTTTTTAAAAAATGAGTAACCGGATTCTAATTTAGTTGATATTATCTGCATTTGACAAGGTTTATTATAAAATAATTACATAAAAATTACAAAACAAAGGTAAATTAATGACCAAAGAAAGCGAATTGCAAGAGGTTTTAGCAATAAAGCATAGCACCAAAAGAGCAACTGTAGATGCTGTAGAAGATTTATTATACACACCAATACCCGTATTAGATCATGGATTTATACGAGTGATAGATTATATGGGAGATGATAGCTCAATTGTTCAAGCAGCAAGGGTTTCTTATGGTCGTGGTACAAAGAAAAGCTTACAAGATAAAGGTCTAATTAACTATTTAATGCGACACCGTCACACTACACCATTTGAAATGTGTGATATTAAATTTCATATAAAATTACCTATCTTTATAGCGCGCCAATGGATTCGTCATAGAACTGCAAGCGTAAATGAATATTCTGCTAGATACTCAATATTAACCAATGAATTTTATGTACCAGAAAAAATAAATCTAAGCCCACAATCCAAAATCAATAAACAAGGACGTAGTGAAGATAAATTACCAGAAGAAGAAGCAGATAGAGTTTTATCTATCCTAAAATCAGATGCAGAACATTGTTATAATAACTATGTTGGCATGATGAATGAAGACGAGAGCGGTAATATTATAGATGAAAATAACGTTGGTATCACAAGAGAACTAGCGCGCATGAATCTTACATTGAACCACTACACAGAATGGTACTGGAAAATAAATTTACATAATTTATTACATTTTTTGGCCCTACGCGCAGACCCACATGCTCAATATGAAATAAGAGTATATGCACAAGCAATGCTTGAAGTAGTAAAAGCTTGGGTACCATACGCATACGAAGCTTTTGCTGAGCATAGAATGCATGGCACAAGCATCTCTAAAAAAGGTATAGAAGTTATTCGCTTAATGGTAGATGGTAAAGACGTAAACCAGGAATCTAGCGGCATGAGCAAACGCGAATGGGGTGAGTTAATGAAGGTCATAGGAAAATAATCAATTATGCCAAATCATGCAAACAGGGCCATAATTATTTGTGGCCCTACTGCTAGCGGTAAAACTGAGTTTGCACATAAAATAGCTCTAAAAAACAATGGAGAGATTGTAAATGCTGACTCAATGCAGCTATATAAACAATTACCAATTATCACTGCATCGCCCGAGGAATACTTAAAAAATGAACTCCCTTATCATTTATATAATTTCCAAGATGTAGATAAAGAATTTTCTGCAACAAAATATGTCATCGCTGCTACTAAAGCTATAAAACAAATTACGCAACGTAACAAATTGCCAGTGATTGTTGGTGGTAGTGGTATGTATATAAATATGCTAATAAATGGTTATAGTGCAATTCCAGATATAGAAGATAATATCAGAATCAGCGCGCGCAATTTACATACACAAATAGGACAAGAAGCATTTTTTCAACTCCTGCAAGAACTAGATCCACAAATTACCACAATATTAAACGTAGGTGATACACACAGAATAATCCGTGCTTATGAAGTTATTACACAAACTGGCAAATCAATATTACATTTCCAAGCACAAAATAACATTATTCCCTTACCTAATTTTTCTTTTGATATATTTTGTTTACTACCAGAGAGAAAATTTCTCTACCAAACATGCAACGCACGCCTAATAAAACTATTTGATAATGGAATTATTGAAGTAGAATCTTTATATAATAATTATAAAGATTTACAAACCAGCGCTATGAAAGCTTTGGGAGTATCTGAAATTATTGCTTATATAAAAGGAGCTCTCACGCGCCAAGAAGCAATAGAACTAGCTAGCACTAGAACCAGACAATATGCAAAACGTCAAATTACTTGGTTTAAAAATCAGCTACCAAATCCACATATTATTGAATTTAGCAGCATGGAAGAATATAAATTACTAATGAAAGGTTTTACTCTTGACTCATAAAATTTCTTCCTTAGATAAAGATGATCTTTATCTATGAGAATTTTTTTTACTAGTGCGTTGTTTTGAACTTTATTGAAAAATCTTCTATCATAGATCCCCTGTCAATAGTATAAAATGTTTCAGGCAAATCTTCATGGTTAGTTACACTTTCTTTTTCTAATAAAATTTTATACTCACTAAATGAAAGGTATAATCCTTTTATATTTTGTACTTCAGGAGTAAAATAAAACTCCTTGATTAAACCATTTTCAATATAATGAACCATTCTTTTAAAAGATTTTTCATGTATAGCAACGAAAAACTCCACCTCACCAGATAAATTTTCATATTTCTCGTTATTATCATCATCAATAAAACTATAAGGTTCAGAGACGTGCATACTAAAAAAATCTTTGGTAGGTTTTTGTTTTAAGTTATTTACCTCTGAAAATTTTATTATTCTTATTTCAAAAACATGTATTTTTTTATCGATACCAAAAAGGGATATCTCATGATTAGTATTCAAATTAGCAGTTCCACTAATTTCTGCACTAAGGCATCTCTCCTTGGAACTATTGCTAATTGTAGTTACTATCTCTAAATTACTAACACTAAAATTTAGATATGCGTGGCCGAAATAATTAGCCCAACTTTCATATATAGGTACAAATAAATTGCTTTTATCATCAGAAAGACCCTTTCTTCTTTTATCATAAAATATTTTACCCATCTTGATTCCATCTAATTATCTATATACCAATTATAAGAAGAAACGCAAAAAACTACAATAAACTTTAGCAAAGCGTGCTATTTTTTTAAATTCATTATCTCTAAATGAGTACAACTAAGACATTAAAACAAACTACTAACACCTAAGGAACATTGTGTTGCTTTAATCTCAATCAGTCCATTAGGTAGTTTCTGTTTTAATTTGTATAAATGAGTATCAACAGTAGTTGATTGACTATCTTGATGATAGTTCCAAATTTTATGCTTTAAATACTCTTTACTATGCACAAAATTTTTGCTTATTAATAGTTCTAAAAAAATAGAATTTTCTTTATCAGTAAACACTATCTCAGTATCTATAGAACTTATTTTTGCTAAACGTTGATGATAAATCCAACTCTCGTTAATACAGCAAAATAAATACTCATCCTGCATATTACTATATATAATCTTTAGTAATTCGTTGAGCTTTAAAGGCTTCTGGAAGTTAATTTCACTTTTAACAATCTTCTTGGAAGTTAAATTGACTAAATGATTAACACGATAAAGTGGTATGTTAGAATTATTGATAGTTTTCTTATCTATAATTAGTAAATCTACCTTGCTTATATTGTTGATGGATTCAACAGAACCGGAATCAAATAATTGAACTGGAAAATTAGTATTGTCGCGCAAAGCATTGAAAATAATTGAATCATCACTGATAATAACAAAATTTTTCTGCCCTAAATTCAGTGAAGTCATTTATTCAAACTTACACTCTTTGCAGTTTGACCTTCTTCTACCCAAAATCCTTCAGATGGAGACAAATCTGAAGATACAGCGCCCCTATCATCAAATACAAAACATTCACCTTTCCATGCACCGCTTTTATTCTTTGTATCTTCCAAATATTTCAGAATACCGCCATTTAAATGGTACACATCTGTAACTCCCATATATTTTAACAAGGCTGTTGATTTTTCACATCTGATACCACCTGTGCAAAACATAGCTACTTTTTTATCTTTAAAAAGATTTATATTATCTTTAGTCCATTGCGGAAAATCACTAAATGCTTCAGTTTTAGGATCAATTGCTCCTTCGAAAGTACCAATTTTTACTTCATAGTCATTACGTGTATCAATAGTAACTACATCATCACGTCTAATAAAATCACTCCAATCTTTACTTTCTATATATTGACCCCTTAAATTTTCAACATCTAAATTACCAATTTTTAAAGCTACAATTTCTTGCTTTAACTTAACTTTCATTTTTGAAAACGGCGCTTGATCACAATAATTTATCTTCGTACTGATTATATTAGCACCAGTAATTTTTTTTATTTCACTTATAATAAAATGTAAATTATCTTCTTTCCCAGAAAGAGAGCCATTAAATCCTTCACTAGCTAGAATAACAGTACCATTAACATATTTTCTTTTAGCCGCCAATAAAATTTGTGGCTGTAATATTGCTATATTCGCAATATTTACAAAGCTATAAAAACTTAATACCGCTACTCTTTCTTCGTTGTTTTGTATTATATCTTCCATATTCATCGTCTATTTTATAGGCAACGCAACAAACATTGTTACATCACTTCTTTGTACTAAAAGCACCACATTTTGCTTTTGTTCACTCTTAATTTTTTCATACACGCTATCAAACTGCTCAATATCACTTATATTCTGTTGATTAATTGCAGTGATTAAATCTCCAACTCTTAAATCAAAATTCAGCTCTTCCGTACCAATTTCTATAACTAAAATACCTTTTTTATCTTCATTTAAGCTAAACTTTGTTACTAAAGACGGAGATAAATTAGCGAACACTATACCAGATTTTTTTAATATTTTCTCTTCATGAACTACAGTTTCTTCTTTTAATTGTTCAAATTCCATGATTTGAGCAACCAAATTTACTGGTTGGTTCTCCCTAATAACAGTAATCTTTACTTTTTCACCTATATGGGTATCAGCAACAAAAAGCTGTAATTTTCTTGAATTCAAAACTGTTTGACCATTAAATTCAGTAATTAAATCCCCACGTTTAAGACCAGCTTTATCTCCAGCTCCACCAACACGTACATCAACAATCAAAACACCATAAACTTCACTCAAAGATAAAGCTTCTGCTAATTCCTTAGTTACTTCTTGTATGGCAATGTCCAAACGACCACGACTAATTTTACCTTTTTCCTTCAACTGATTCATAATATCTTGAACAGTATGAGAGGGAATGGCGAACCCTATACCAATATTAGTGCCACCACCAACGTCAGGTATCGATGTATTTAGGCCAATCACCTTGCCTTCTATATTAAACAAAGGACCACCAGAATTACCTGTATTAATTGCTGCATCCGTCTGGATAAAATCATCAACTAATTCATCCTGATTTATTCCTAAATCTCTACCTTGTGAAGAAATAATACCAGTAGTTACTGTACCGCCAAAACCGAAAGGATTACCAATAGCGATTACTACATCACCTACTCTAGTTTTACCAGAACTAGCAAAACTTACAGCTGGTAGTTTTTTTTTAGCATTTATCTTCAATAAAGCTAAATCAGTTTTAGGATCAATACCAACTATTGTTGCTGGAAACTCAATACCATCTGATAATTTTACATGAATTTCATCCGAATCAATCACTACATGATTATTGGTTATAATATAACCCTCCTCATCGACAATAAAACCAGAACCCAGAGACATTACTCTTGGATTTGCCTTGGATCCATTAAAGGAAAAAGGTACATTAAACTGTTCAAAGAAATTATTAAACTTCTCAAACGGAATAATTTCAGGCAGTAACTCACCTTCAGAATCGCTTGAACTAATATGCTTGAGCGTATATACATTCACCACAGTTGGCATTAAGGGCTCTACAATGTCTGCAAAACTTGTTATATGCACAGGGGCTGATGCGTATGCCGAACTAACTACAAAAAATAATAAACTACTAATGACAGATATTTTTAATTGTCGCATATAGTCTATTTTCCTATTTGTAAGTATTTAAAAAATTCTGCATTTGGAGACAAAACAAACTGCGTATTCTCCTTACCAAGAGAGGCTTTATATGCAACTAATGATCGATAAAATTTATAAAATTCTGGATCTTTTGAATAAGCATCATTGTAAATCTTTGCTGCCTCATTATCTCCCAAACCTTTTATTTTCTGAGAATCCATATATGCTTCTGCTAAAATCACTTTATTTTTTTTATCAGCCTTAGCTCTAATGCGTGCTGACTCTTCAGCCCCTTCAGCTCTAATCTGTTTAGCTTCTTTATAACGCTCAGTTTGCATTCTGGAATAAATAGCTTCACTATTTTCCTTAGGTAGGTCAGCTTTTAAAATACGCGCATCAATTAATTCAATACCAAACGCACTAGCTTCAGCATGAACTAAATCACGAATTTGGTACATTAAAGTTGCACGCTTATCAGTAAGCAATGTACTTAAAGGATGTTGACCAATAACAGTACGCATCGCAGATTCTAATAGCTTATTTAAACGCAAATTAGCACCAGAATAATTATTCACTGTTTTAACGAACTTTAATGGATTTACAATTTTATACTTTGCAAAAGCGTCTACAATTACACGTTTTTCATCAGAGGCTGTAAGCTCTTTTTCTTCCGCAGTTACGTTTAAAATACGTTTATCCAAAAATTGTACATTCTGTATTAGGGGAATTTTTATATTCAAACCAGGTTTTTCTATGATTCTGACAGCTTCGCCAAATTGAAATACTATCCCCGTTTCCCTTTGGTCAACAGTAAATAATGAGCCAGCCATTATTACAATAATAGCCAAAATCGCAAGAAGTGTAATGTATAATTTATTCATATAGCTAAATTTATTATTTTAATTATCTAATTTATTTGTCAAACAAGTTTTTTTGATTTAATGCCATATGTGGAAGCATACCGTCACCACCCATAATAATTTTATTAGCATCTCGTAATATAGATTCCATAGCCTCTATATGTAATCTGCTTTTTGTGACATCCTTACTCATAGCATATTGTTTATATAATGAATTAAATCGTGCAGCATTACCATTAGCTTTTGCTATTATTTCTGCCTTATAACCTTCTGCTTCTTCATGAATTTTTGCAGACTCACCTCGTGCTCTAGGCAAAACATCATTCTGATAAGCTTCTGATTCATTAATAACTTTTTCTTTATCAGCTTTTGCTGTTTGAACATCACGATACGCAGCGATTACTTCTTCTGGAGGCTCTGCTCTTAACAATTTTACCTGTTCAACAGTCACGCCAGCACCATATTGATTTAGGATTTGTTGAATTAATTCTTCAACTTTATCAGCAATAGATTGCTTTTGATTAGAAAGCACAGAAGTAATTGGAGTGTTGCCTATAACTTCACGTATAGCGCTCTCTGATATTGCTTTTACAGTTTCTTGCCGGTCAATCAAATTAAAAATATATTTTGAAAGATCATTAATATGCCACATAACATCCACATGTAACTCGATAATATTCTCATCTCCAGTTAGCATGATGCTTTCACTCTTTATATCACGCGCAGACACAGCACCACCAGCCCTAGAACGACCCGTCGAACGATAACCAATTTCAATACGCCTTGATTCATCGACTTTTTCAATTATACTTTCTTCAAATGGCGCCGGAGCATGATAGTTCAGACCTGGCATAGCCACCCTATGATATTTACCAAAACGCATAATTACGGCTTGCTGACCCTCTTTGACTTCATAAATACCAGAACCAATCCATAATGCAAGCAACGCAACCAAAACTAACAGAACAGTTTTAAAGCTAAAATTAAATTGAAAATCA
>CAWWAI010000011.1:0-27009 GCA_963934885.1 uncultured Rickettsiaceae bacterium
TTCAAAATGTAAATTCAACTGCACTTGAGTATTATCAAAAAAATCAATAAGTAATTTAGCCATATTGATCAAACTCATACTATCTTCACCACCAGAAATACCATAGGCACTACGAAATAATTTAATTTTACTCATCAAATTACTAGATTCTTCAAAGGCTAATTTTTTTGCTTTTTTACAAATAGCTTTATCTTCATGTTCAAATAAGCTAAAGTAACTATCAATAGCACCGACAGATCCTGCTAAATCATGACATAATCTAGCATTCATAGCTTGAGATAACTTAATATTTTTAAGCATAAGATCCTTTTTCTTAAAAGATATAAATTATACGTGAATTTGCTTACCAAAGGCTTGTAAAACAGATTCATGCATCATTTCTGATAAAGTTGGATGTGGAAAAATAGTATTCATTAAATCTATTTCCGTTCCTTCCATCTCTTTTGCAATTACATAACCTTGTATAAGTTCAGTGACGTCTGCACCAATCATATGAGCTCCAAGGATTTCACCAGTTTTAGCATCAAATATTGTTTTAACCAAGCCATCTCCATTGCCTATAATTAGAGCCTTTGCATTAGCATAAAATGGAAATCTACCAACCTTTATTTTATGTCCTGCTACCCTAGCCGCCTCTTCTGTTAAACCTACACTAGCAATTTGTGGGTCCGAATATGTACAACCAGCTATATTAGTTTTTATAATTTGATGTACTTTTTTACCAGCTATAGACTCTGCAGCAATAATTCCCTCATGACTAGCTTTGTGCGCAAGCCAAGGCGCGCCTGCAACATCACCAATTGCGTAGATACCTGCATCTGCTGTCTGCATTAAACCATTTGTCACGATATGCCCGCGATCAATTTTTACTTTTGTTTTTTCTAAACCAATATTTTCTGTATTACCAACAATACCAACCGCCATTAATAAAATTTCAGTGTCAATTTTCTGTTTTATCCCTGCATGTTCAAAACTAATATTAATGCCATTAGTGCTATTTTTTTGTGACTCAAGTTTTATACTAGTTTTAAATTTTATACCTTTTGCTTCAAAAGATTTTTGTGCCATCTTTGATATTTCAGCATCTTCTACCGGTAAAATTCTTTCCGCCGCTTCTAAAACTGTAACATCTACACCCAGAGCATTATAAAAACTAGCAAACTCAATTCCAATAGCTCCGGAACCCACTACAACCATTGATTTTGGCGTGGTTTTAGGCACTAGTGCTTCACGATATGTCCAAATATTTTTACCGTTTGGCTCAAATCCATCTAACACTCGCGCCCTTGCTCCAGTTGCTATAATAATTTTTTTTGCTTTTATAGCTGGCTTACCATTAATTGATATCTGCCCAGATCCATCTAATTTAGCGAGCCCCTCTATAACGGTTACTTTATTCTTTTTAAGTAAACCCGCAATTCCACCAACTAATTTTTGGGAAACATCACGTGAACGTGATATAATTTTTTCAAGATCAAATTCTATATTTTTTGCAGATATACCATATTCTTCTGAATGTTTAAATTTTTGATATAACTCTGCCGATTTCAACAAAGACTTTGTTGGCACACATCCCCAATTCAAACATATTCCGCCTAAATGTTCTTTTTCAATAATTGATACTTTTTGTCCCAATTGCGCTGCTCTTATTGCAGCAACATAACCACCTGGACCACCGCCAATAACTACTAAATCAAAATTTTCCATATAACTTAAATACCTTAAATAAACATCAATATTGGAGATTCTATATATTTCTTAAATGCCGCAAGAAAAGTTGCCCCTACTGCGCCATCTACCACCCTGTGGTCACAAGATAAATTTACATCCATCATTGTACGTATTTCAATTTTATCATCTATAATCACCGCTCTTTTACTGCTTATACCAACTGCTATGATACAGCCTTGTGGTGGATTAATAATAGCATTAAAATTTTTCACTCCATACATACCAAGGTTGGAAATACTAAAACCACCTCCTTGATATTCCTCTGGTTTTAGTACGTTTGTCCTAGCACGTTTTGCTAAATCTTTCATTTCAGAAGAAATTATAGTAATTGCTTTTTGATCAGCGTTACGAATCACTGGTGTTATCAGACCGCCATCAATAGCCACTGCTATCGAAATATCGACGTTATTATACAGCATTATTGCTTCCTCACTCCAACTAGCATTAGCCTCTGGAACATCTCTTAAAGCCTTAGAGGATGCCATAATTACAAAATCATTTACAGATAATTTTTTACTTTTATCTTCACCAAAACTAGCATTTAACTTCGCACGCGCTTCTAACACAGAATCCATCATACACTCAATTGAAAGGTAAAAATGTGGTACCGTTAACTTAGACTCTAATAAACGTTTAGCAATAACCTTACGCATATTATTGTTTGGTATAGATTTATATTGCTCAGGATTTCTTGCAATTACTCCTTTTGTAGATACCTTCTTAACAGCAGATATAACATCTGCTTTAATGATTCTACCATGCGGCCCTGTGCCAGTTAAACTCGCTAAGCCCAACCCTTCCATTGCAGCAACACGCTTGGCAAGTGGTGAAGCAAAAATACGGGGGTTTTTATCACTAGAAATATTAACAGGTTTTGACACTGGTTTTTCCGCAGTATTTGATTCCTTTTTAGGCTCAGATCTTGTCTCAATAATAGTATCTGGCGCAGCTGATTGTTTAATAAACGATTCAAGAGACTCTGCTGTTTCACCCTCTTCAAGCAACACAGCAATTAGTGAATTAACTGGAATTTCTTGCGCTCCCTCTGCTACTATAATTTTTGCAAGGATTCCTTCTTCAACAGCCTCGACTTCCATTGTGGCTTTATCCGTTTCAATTTCAGCAATTACTTCACCAGCTAAAACTTTATCCCCTTCCTTTTTAACCCATTTAGCAAGATTTCCATGCTCCATTGTTGGTGATAATGCTGGCATTAAGATTTTTATAGGCATAAATTCAACTCATTAATTATTCACTATTTCTCTATGACAAGCACGTTTAGCCGCCGCCACTATGTCCTCGATAGTTGGTAGAGACATTTTTTCTAAATTTTCAGCATAAGGCAGTGGAACTTCTTTACCAGATACCACTTCTACTGGCGCATCTAAGTAATCAAAAGCTTCACGCATTATAATTGCACTAATTGTTGCTCCAATACCAGCAAAGAACCAGCCCTCTTCAACTGTTACCAAACGATTAGTTTTAGTAACAGATGCAATAATAGCCTCTTCATCTAATGGTTTAATAGTACGCAAATCTATCACTTCTGCACTAATTCCAGCCTCAGCTAGTATATCAGCAGCAGCTAGCGCCATTCCAACTTGTAGAGAAAATGCTAGTATAGTAACATCATCTCCTTCGCGTAATAACTTAGCCTTACCTATTTCTATTGGTTCAATATTATCTGGTACTTCAAAAGATTGACCGTATAATATTTCATTCTCTAGAAAAATAACTGGATTATCATCTCTAATAGCACTAATCAATAACCCTTTACTATCTTCTGCGCTATATGGAGCTATTACTTTTAGGCCTGGAATATGAGCATAAGTAGCTGCAAAATTCTGACTATGTTGAGCACCGACCCTTGCGGCAGCTCCGTTAGGACCACGAAAAACCATAGGACACCCTAATTGCCCACCAGACATGTAATTTGTTTTTGCAGCTGAATTAATTATCTGATCAAATGCCTGCATAGAAAAATTAAATGTCATAAATTCAACGATAGGACGCAAGCCTGAAAGCGCAGCTCCAATAGCAACACCAGTAAAACCATGTTCTGTAATTGGCGTATCAATGACTCTTTTATCTCCAAACTCTTCAAGTAAACCTTGGGTAACTTTATATGCACCTTGATATTGCGCAACTTCTTCGCCCATCACAAAAACCTTTTTATCTCTGTGCATTTCTTCTTGCATCGCACTAAGAAGCGCTTCTCTTACTGTTATTTCAGCCATAACTACCTTATTTATATATATCTGTATAAAGCTCTTCTTCGCTAGGAAAAGGCTCCGAAATAGCATATTCTGCCACTTCTGCTATTTGCGCTTTTATTTGTTTTTCTATGTCTTTCAATTGATCTTCTGATGCATAAGAATTTTCTATAATCAACTTTCTAATCATTGCAATAGGATCTCTCTCCTTATATTCAGCAACCTCTTCCTTACTACGATAAGTAGCGGGATCAGACATTGAATGCCCACGATAACGATAAGTCTTTACTTCAATAATAAACGGTCCACCACCAGATCTAACGCGCTCTGTAGCTTGCATAACTGCGTTATATACCGCATTAATATCCATACCGTCTACTTGTATGCCCGCTATTGCGAATGACTCGCCCTTTCTATATAAATCAGTCATTGCTGTCGAGCGTGCTAGAGATGTGCCCATAGAATATTCATTATTTTCAATGATATAAATTGCGGGTAATTTCCACAAAGCCGCCATATTAAAAGCTTCATATACTTGCCCCTGATTTACCGCCCCGTCACCTAGAAAAGTAAAACATAAATTATTTGTACCATTATATTTTTCAGCAAAAGCCAGACCTGTACCAATCGGCACTTGAGCACCAACAATACCATGACCGCCGTAAAATTTACCAGCACTATTAAACATGTGCATCGAGCCGCCTTTACCCTTAGAGCACCCAGATGCCCTGCCCGTTAACTCAGCCATGACATATTTGGGATCAATACCAGACATGATAATATGACCGTGATCACGATAACTTGTGATTGTACTATCACCTTCTTGCTTTGCAGCATGCACTCCAGCTATTACCGCTTCTTGCCCAATATATAAATGACAAAAACCACCTATCAATCCCATACCATAAAATTGACCACATTTTTCTTCAAAGCGCCTGATCAACAACATTTTCTTAAATGAAGATATATATTGCTTGGCTTCTAGTTTATATTTTCCTTGTTCAAGCATAATTCCATTATATTATATTATATTATATTACAAATAAAGTTACATAATTATTATCAACATATTCCTCTTAATAAGATCTCAGTATATGCGTTTTTCTTAACATTGTCACAATAATTACCAAATTATTTAATAAAATATATTTCAATTAAATAATATTTTGACCCGCTCTTTTATATGAATAATTATACAATATTAAGTTAATCATGAATTTTACCAAACCAGAATAAAAAAAAATTAGTATCTTTTTTTAGCCCCTCCTATTTACTCTTCAAACTCTAATAAAACTTGTCCACTAGATACATTTTCTGTTTCTGCAACGCAGATCTTGGCAATTTTTACTGAACGTTCAGCTGTAATTATATTTTCCATTTTCATTGCTGTTAGAGCCAATAATTCTTGCCCTTGAACCACCTCATCACCAACAGATACACTAACCCTTACTATCTGACCTGATAACGGTGCTACTAATTCAAGTTGATCATCTAAATCAACCCTAACAGGCATTAATGCCTCTAACTCCGACATCCTTGGTGACCTAACATAAGTATCGACAGTAATACCAGAATGCGTCAATCTATAACCAGTTCTAATCCTTTCAGCTTTGACATTTATCTTCTGACCACTAATATTGGCCGTAATAAGTGAACTACCGATATTCCAATTACTGCTTATATTAATACGATTTGTGCCATAACGTATATTGCAACTATCTTCAACGGATCTAATCATTACTGGGAACTGTCCATCATCAATAGAAACCACCCAGCGAGTACCAATTTTTTTTGATTGATCGTTCATTGTATTTAACAAAGAAGCTGCGCGTTTTTGTTCAGTTAAGAATACAAAAATAGCAGTTGCCAAAAATACTTCGCTTGATTCTGAAGTAAGCTTTGCGCCAGAAAAACCATCTGGATATTCTTCATCTATAAATCCTGTATGGATATCACCTTTACAAAAACGCGGGTGGTGAATCAAAGCCTCTAAGAAACTAATATTATGCGAAATACCTTGAATAACAAAAGAACCAAGGGATTTTTTCATCAACTCAATTGCTTCATCTCTAGTTTGCGCATAAGTACATAATTTGGCGATCATAGCATCATAGAACATACTAACTTCGCCTCCCGCCCCAATACCACTATCCACTCTAACATTAGCATTTTTCAGCGGCTCTTGATATTCTAAGATTCTACCACTTGATGGCAAGAAACCACGCGTTGGATCCTCTGCACAAATCCTTGCTTCGATCGCCCATCCATTCAATTTTATATCATTTTGGGTAAACGATAATTTTTCTGCAGCAGCAACTCTAACCATTTGCTCTACCAGATCGATACCTGTAATTAATTCTGTTACTGGATGCTCAACTTGCAAACGAGTATTCATTTCTAGAAAATAATAATTTTTATTATTATCCATCATCAATTCCACAGTTCCTGCCGAAAAATATCCAACTTTCTTTACTAATGCAATAACTTCTGCATACATTTTCTGTCTAGTTTTTTCGTCAACAAAAGAACTTGGAGCTTCTTCAATAACCTTTTGATGATATCTTTGTATAGAACATTCACGCTCACCCAAACATACCACGTTGCCATATTGATCTGCTAATACTTGAATTTCAATATGTCTTGGTGCTATGATCAATTTTTCAATAAACACCCTATCATCACTGAAGCAATTTTCAGCTTCAAACTTAGCAGACGCATAAGCTCTTTCCATTTCTTTAGGATTATGTACAACGCGCATACCTCGACCACCACCACCAGCAGCCGCTTTAATGATAATAGGAAAACCAATTTCTTTAGCAATTTTAACCGCCTTCTCGAAACTATTAATAGTTCCCATATAACCAGGAACTGTGCTTACACCAGAGTCAATAGCAAGTTTTTTAGCTTCAATTTTATCACCCATTATCTTAATTACTTTTGCGCTTGGACCAATTAAAGTTATACCCTCGCGCTTTAAAATTTTGGCAAATTGAGCATTTTCAGCCAAGAATCCATAACCTGGATGAACTGCTTGCGCACCACTTACACGGATAGCACTAATGATGTTTTTTATAGATAAATAACTTTCAGTAGCTGGAGAGTTACCAATATAATATGCCTCATCTGCATATTGCACATGATCTGAGTTGGTATCAGCCTCTGAATAAACAGCTACAGATTTAATATTCATTTTGCGTAGAGTTTTCATAATACGCAAGGCAATCTCGCCTCTATTAGCTATTAATACTTTATCAAATAATGGTTTACTCATGAGCAACTACTAGTCTCTATTAATCAAAAATATTTTATAAAGGCAAATTATCATGCTTTTTCCAAGGCATTTCTACTTTTTTACTACGCAAATACTTCAAAGATTTACAAATTCGCCATCTAGTATTTTGTGGTTTAATAATATCATCTAAATACCCTCTAGAAGCAGCAACAAAAGGTGAGGTAAAATTTTCTTTATAATCATCTATCTTCTTTTGCATTTTCTCTGGATCTGCCGCATCTTCTCTGAATATAATTTCAGCCGCGCCTTCTGCTCCCATCACGGCAATTTCTGAATTCACCCATGCATAATTTGCATCACCACGCAAGTGCTTTGAATTCATTACAATATACGCACCACCATAAGCTTTTCTAGTAATAATAGTAATTTTAGGCACGGTTGCTTCTGCATAAGCATAAAGTAATTTAGCGCCATGCTTAATAATACCATTATACTCCTGCTCTACTCCAGGTAGAAAACCAGGAACATCTACCAAAGTAACTAGTGGGATATTAAAAGCATCACAGAACCTAATAAATCTTGCCGCTTTGCGAGAAGCGTTAATATCTAGACAACCAGCTAAATGAATTGGTTGATTTGCAACAAAACCTACTGGACTACCTTCCATATAGCCAAAACCAATTATAATATTTTTAGCATAATCAGGCTGGATTTCAAAAAACTCACCTTCATCAACCACACGCTCAATAAGCTCTTTCATATTATATGACTTATTTGGAGTAAGTGGAACTAGAGTGTTTAACGACATATCGACTCTGTCGGCTGGGTCACGCGTTAAACGCGTGGGCAAATCACCACGATTAGATAATGGTAAAAAATTAAAAAAACGCCTCGTTTCCAACAGCATTTCAATATCATTTTTAAAAGCCAAATCAGCAACGCCTGACTTGGTTGTGTGCATTTTAGCACCACCTAATTTTTCCTGAGTTACCTCTTCACCCGTTACTGTTTTAACTACATCTGGACCTGTTACAAACATATATGAAGAGCCACTTACCATAAAAATAAAATCCGTAAGAGCTGGAGAATAGACCGCTCCGCCTGCGCATGGACCCATTATAAGGGTTAATTGCGGAATAACACCAGATGCCCTAACGTTACGTAAAAACAACTCGCCATATCCTCCAAGCGCATCAACTCCTTCTTGAATACGAGCTCCTCCAGAATCATTTATACCTATAACTGGAGCACCAACTTCCATTGCAGAATCAAGCAAATTACAAATCTTTTTTGCATGATACTCACCAAGTGACCCACCAAGAACAGTAAAATCTTGACTATACACAAATACTAAACGACCATTAATTGTGCCATGCCCCGTTACTACACCATCACCTGAGAATTTTTTGCTCTTCATACCAAAATTATCGCAACGATGCTCAACAAACATACCTGTTTCTTCAAAGCTATTAGTGTCAAGCAAAACTTCTAGACGCTCTCTAGCGGTAAGTTTACCTTTTGCATGCTGCGCAGCTATCCTTTTTACTCCACCACCCAAACGAGCAGCGATTCTCTTTTTCTCTATAGCTTGTCGTTGATGAAGGGCTTGCTTACTCATATCAAAATATATACATGATTAACTTATAAGAAATAATTATAATAATATTTATAATAAAAGATAGAACAAAAATACAAAACAAGATTCCATTATTTGTACATCACCCTGATCTAATAACAATCTACCGCGCCTACACTCGCAGTGACGATATGTTTTTGGTTATAGATTTTCTACGTAATCTTCTTTGATTGTTTTAAGACCTATCTTCTCAAAAGCAATTTCTAAGCTATCACCATTTTTTCGAACGATAATTCCAGAGCCAAATTTTTGATGATATACACGGTTTCCAGGAGTTTTTCCTGAAGAATCAATATGTATATTAGTCTTTACTTTATTAGGCTGCATAGAAAAATTATGTCGTGATCCCATATAGTTTAAACGGTTAGTTGATGAATACTTTTCACATAATTCATCAGGAATTTCCATTAAAAAGCGTGAAGGTGTAGAATTTAAAATTTCAGCAAATACTCTACGATTTTCTGCATGAGTAATATAAAGTTCTTTTTTAGCACGTGTTATGCCTACATACGCTATACGTCTTTCTTCTTCTAGCCCCTTTTCCCCTTCTTCAAAGAGTACCTTTTGATGCGGAAAAACATTTTCTTCCCAGCCTGGAAGGAATACTAGCTCAAACTCCAACCCTTTGGCTGCGTGCAAAGTCATAATTTTTACTGTACCACCAAAATCCGATTCTAGTGTCTCATTATCCATCACTAAACTTGAATGCTCAATGAATTCAATGATATTATCAAATTCATCTATGGCTTTGAGCATTTCGTTAATATTTTCAATTCTAGCTCTAGATTCATCGGTTTTTTCTGCTTTGAAGTTTGCAAGATATTGCGATTCTTCTAGTATAAATTTTGTAACATCAAAGGCTGATTCATTCTCATATTTCTTACCAGCTAGAATAATTAGATTTACAAAATATTGTAGGCTAGTCTTAGTTCTGCCTGTAAAAATACCATCTTTTAACATTTCTGTTAATGCTACGAATACAGATAATTCTTTCTCGCCAGCAAAATCTTTGATTTTTTTAAGAGTTACATTGCCAATGGATCTTTTAGGAACATTGATAATTCTTTCTAATGCCAAATTATCATTATTATTCATGCTGAGCCTTATGTAAGCTAGCAGGTCACGTACTTCCATTCGTTCGTAAAATCGGAGTCCACCAATAATTTGATAGGGCAGCGCGTTACTGATAAAAACTTCTTCAAAGGCTCTAGTTTGAAAGCCAGCGCGTACTAAAATGGCTATCTGTCTTGCTTTATAGCGGCCAGAGCTAATGGATTTTTCTGTTTCTGTAGAGATAAACCTAGCTTCTTCTTTGTCGTTCCAACAGGATATAATTTTAATTTTTTCTCCTGCTTCCTGATTAGTCCATAATTGCTTGTTATGTCTGTTTTTATTATGCGCTATAACACTAGATGCCGCTTTTAAAATATAAGGTGTAGAGCGATAATTTTGTTCTAACTTTATTACTTTGGCATCCGGAAAATCTTTTTCAAATCGTAAGATATTTTTTACTTCTGCACCACGCCAGCTATAGATAGATTGATCATCATCACCAACGCAGCAGATATTTTTATGCCTACTAGCAAGCAAGCGTGCCCATATATACTGTACAGCATTTGTATCTTGATACTCGTCGATCAATATATACTTAAATTTATTTTGATAGTGTTCTAAAATATCAGGATTATTAATCAATAACTGGTTACAATAAAGTAATAAATCACCAAAATCAACAGCGTTTGAAGCGTGCATTTGCCTCTGATACTCAGTATATACTGACTTCGCTATTTTATGTGCTGGTGATATAAAATCCGTATCATTCAATTTTGTAGGAATAATACCTTGATCCTTCCAGCGCGAGATAATTGTATGAATCATTTTAGGAACATATTGTTTTATATCAATATTATTCTGCAGCTGGATATTTTTGATTAACTTTACTTGGTCATCTTGATTTATGATAGTAAAAGAGCTACTCAAATCTGGACTAATTAAATTAATATGAGATCTAAGCATTCTAGCGGCTATAGAGTGAAAAGTTCCAATATTAAGACCATTAGCTTGAGTAATATTATTAACTCGTTCTTGCATTTCTTTTGAAGCTTTATTAGTAAAAGTTACAGCCAAAATATTTGAAGGATATGCAAGATTTTGCTCTATGATATGCGCAATACGTGAAGTTAGCACTTTTGTTTTACCAGTTCCAGCTCCTGCAAGTATAAGCAACGGGCCTTCTGTGCACTGGACGGCCTCAGCTTGCGGAGAATTTAAATCATTTGTAGTTGCTATAGTCTGATTTTGATCCATTATATGCTTTATTAAGCGTGACTAGGTTTAAGTAAAATTACTATATCTCAGCAAGATAATAAAGATAGTTATTTTAATACCAGAGGCAATATCAAACCGTTATCAGAACGTTTTTTTTAAGTTCTAAAGAATTTTACTGAAAAAGTCATACACACACTAACTACTAAGCTATCTAATAGGGTCAGTGCGAGCGTAAGCTAGGAAGAGAGATTGCCGCAGTCGCTTAAACGCTCCTCGCAAATAGACATAGATGATATTGACATAAAAAGAGTCAACTATTACATAAGATGCCTTTTTGATTTATAAAAATATAATATTTTATTCAGCTGAATAAGTTGTGTCTTCCATTGCATCAGAAACTTCAGTTTCTATAGCAGACGCAGCAGCCGCTTCAAGAGCTAGCATTTCTGCCTCTATTATTTCTTCTTCTTTCTTTGAACCACCTTCTTTGTGGTCTATCAAAGCATCTTGTGCTTCTGCTTCAGACTTAGCAACAACAACCAAAATATTAGTGATGATTGCTGGATGTAAAATAATCTGAACATTATACACACCATTAAACTTAATAGGCGCATCTAATAGAATATTAGAATAATTTAAAGCTACTCCTGCAAATTTAGAAATCTCAATAGCTAAAGTCTTAGCGCTTACAGAACCAAATAATCTACCATCTGCAGCAGACTGAGTAACAAAATCGATATGCTTACCTTCGATAAGTTTTGCGGCTTTTTCAGCTTCTATTTTATTTTTAGAATTCTTAGACTCCAAATCTTTTTGCAAAGCAGCAAATTTTTCTATATTCTGCTTGGTTGCTCTAATCGCAAATTCCTGTGGAACTAAATAATTACGACCATAACCATTTGTTACAGTAACTGTTTCTCCGACTTGGCCTAATTTTCTAACAGGCTTAACTAAAATAACTTGCATAATTTTAATACATTAACGATTAATAAATTTACTTAAAATTACAACTAGAACTACTTACGCAAAAACACGAAAGGCAAAAGTGCAATAACTCTGCTATGCTTAACAGCTTTTTTCAAAGATCTTTGATGCTTAGCACAAACATTAGTAATTCTACTAGGCAGCATCCTTCCCCCTTCAGAAATAAATTGTTCCAAAAGCTCTGGGTTTTTATAATCTATAACAGGTGCTGAAGATGAGCACAAAGGACACCCTTTACTCTTCTTAAAAAACATCTTAGTGCTGTTTTTGTCTCCGGCGTCCGCTGATGATCTCATTGATTCTGAATTATATTGTTTAGCCATTCATTCTAATCTTTTTTATTGTTAGTATCTTTAGGTGTACGCGGTGAGTCTTTGTTAATTGTAACATCAATAGTTTCTTCACCATCTGAACTTTTTGCCTTTAATATAGGGGAAGGGTCTTTACTGATCTCATCAACCCTAATTAATGAAGAACGAATTACGCTTTCACTAAGCTTCAATTTTCTATCCATTTCTGCGAGCAAAATATTATTTGCTTCGATTCCCATAAAATAGTAATGTCCTTTCTTGTTATTCTCAATTTCATACGCAAGTTGCTTTAACCCCCAATATTCAGTTTTGATAACTTTACCATCGTGGTCTTTAACTATCTGTGCAAAATCGTTCGCAAGCTTGTCTACTTCCGCGGAAGAAACATCTTGACGAATAATTATAATGGATTCATAAAATGCCATATAAAGCGTCTCCAATTAATAAGTGCTTTTAAAATATGGTCATTTATAACAATTTAAACTGCGTTATTCAAGTATTATCTTCTCGAAAATACAAATATGTCTTTAAATAGCTATAAATATATAAAATAATCACTTTTAATTGTGTTTTGCTTAGTTGTAAATTATGAAAGAACTATGATATCCATAATTTTAAAGCAACAAGAGAACCAGTAATGTCGGATAAATTACCTCCTAAAATTTTAGTTATTGAACCAGATGAAGTCTTAAATGCAAACTTATGTAATACTATAGAGCGCTGCTGGTTCGACGTAATGCGCGCACGCAGCTTGGAAAATGCAATCCGCTTAGCCGAAGTCAATCCTCCTAATGTTGCAATAATAAGTTCTAGAATTACAAATAAATCAGCCAATGAAATAGCCGCGGAACTAAAAAAAATGAAAGGTATGAGAGATCTACCAATATTGTTTCTTGTAGAACAAAACGAATCGGAAAATACCACGCTCAGCGATCAATATTGTTCAGAATACCTAATTAGACCATTCACTCCAAACGAACTAATGACTATTATCAGGTCTTTAACTTCGGCAATCAAAACCAATATTTCAAGATAAAATTATAAAATATAATGATATCAGAGTGGATTTGTCTAACTATAGAGTCTATAGAAATCAAAAACAGTTTTATTTAGGGCCAACAGAATTTAAGATTTTACAATTACTTTCACAACAGCCAAAAAAAATATATTCAAGACGTCAAATTATTGATTATGTCTGGGGAACCGAAAAAGACATAGCTCACCGCACGATCGATGTACACATCAACAGAATCAGAACCTTAATGAAACTTGAAACAGATCAGTATCCGCTAATCAAAACCATAAGATCAGCTGGGTATTGCTTAGATTAAAAATTTATTGACTATATTTGTTTCAAAATAACTTAAGATATTCAATAAAAATGCTTTTAAAGATCTGGTTTCTCAAATTGCTTTTTACTTGATATTAGCACTTTCAAACGCTAATATACGATTTTTATATCCTAAATTTATGTGTTTACAACTTGAAATTGGAGTTCCTTCTTGCCCTTAGAGAAAAAAATAAAATCAAAGCTAGTTATCAAAAGATTACTACAAGAACACGTGGCTCCATATAAGAAAGAAGTAATCGTTGCAATATTATTTATGGTACTCTCGGCTTTATGTGCAGCTGCAATTGTAGGGCTAGTGCAGCCAGCGATTGATAGAGTGTTTATAACTCATGATCGTGAAATGCTTCTACTTATTCCCTTAGCTTTACTAATCATACATACTATTAAAGGAATAGCTGAATATTTTCAAAATTATATAATCAAATATGTAGGTCAGCGAATATTAACCAATATGCAAATGCGTATGTATGAACATTTACTATATGCTGACTTTCTTTTTTTACAATCGCAATCTTCCGGACGTTTAATTTCACGCTTTACTAATGATATCATTCTTATGCGCGGAGCTGTATCTAATATGTTAGTGGGTTGTGCTAAACATTTTTTGTCTGTTTTGTTCTTGATAATAATGATGTTTTATATTAATCCAACTTTATCTGCATTTGTCTTTTTTGTCTTTCCATTTGCAATTTATCCAATACAAAAATTAGGTAGAAAGATGCGCGCTGTAACAAGTGATGCGCAGGAAGAATTAAGTAATTTTACTTCTCGTTTAGATGAAACGTTCTTTTCTATCAAAATCATTAAATCATTCTGTACAGAAAAAACAGAAGCAGAAAGAGCAAAAAAAATTACTAACAACATATTAAATTTTTATAAGAGAGCTGCGAAACTTGACTCTCTTACTTCCCCGATTATGGAAATATTGAGCGGTATAGCTGTAGCTTGTGTGCTGTGGTATGGTGGATTTTCTGTGATTGCAGGCAACATGACAACTGGAGCATTATTAGCATTTATTACAGCTTTTGTTTCCGCTTATAGACCTTTTAAAAGCCTAGTAGCACTAAATGTTAATTTACAAGAAGGTCTGGCAGCAGCGAACCGAGTATTTAACATATTAGATTTAAAACCAACAATAACTGATATACAAAACCCCACTGAAACAAAATGGCTACATCCTGAAATAGAATTTAAACAAGTAGGCCTAAAATTCGACAATAACAAAACTGCTCTAGATTCTCTAGATATAAAAATTCCAGCTGGACAAACCTTTGCTTTTGTTGGTAGGTCTGGTAGCGGCAAAACAACAGCTGCAAACTTGTTAGTACGTTTTTTTGATCCAACCACAGGCGAAATTAATATTAACGGTGAAAATATTAAAAATATATCTTTAAAACATCTGCGGAGCCAGATTGCCATGGTAACTCAGGATACTATGCTTTTTGATACCACCATATCTGAAAATATTGCCTATGGATTTAAAAACGCTTCAAAAGCTGATATAATTGCCGCAGCAGAAGCCGCAGATGCACATGAATTTATAGAATCATTACCGCAAGGATATGAAACTATAATTGGTGTATTGGGTTCTACTTTATCGGGAGGACAAAAACAAAGACTATCTATCGCTAGAGCTTTCTTAAAAGATGCACCAATCTTATTATTAGATGAAGCAACTAGTGCTCTAGATCAACGCTCAGAACAATCAATAATCAAGTCTATTGCTAGGTTAAGAGAAGGTCGTACCACGTTAATTATTACTCATAGACTCAGCAGCATCACAGATGCTGATCAAATAATTGTAATGAAACAAGGAAGAACTGTAGAACAAGGAACCCATATTGAATTATTAAATTTAGAAAAAGAATATTATAAGTTATATAATAAGGAATTGAAAGAAACAACTAACTCTGTATAATACGATATATAAATTCATAATGAGGAAATAATGTTTATAGAAAATGCACTTGCTGATACTGATACAATAACGATTCAAGATACAAAAACGGAATTAGCCGCACCTTCATCTATAGAATCTAGTTGGACAAGTTTAGTACCGATGGTACTGATCTTTGTAGTGTTTTATTTTTTACTTATTCGACCACAAGAAAAAAAGCGTCGTCAACAAGCTCAGCTAGTATCCGAAGTAAAAAAAGGTGAAGAAATACTTACAAATACTGGTTTATTTGGCAAAGTAGTGGAAATAAATGATAGTGATAATACAATCATGGTACAAGTAGCCAAAGATGTTGAAATAAAAATGCTTAAAAATTCTATTGCTAATATAATAAGTAGAAATAAAGGAGAAGATTCTAAAAATCCTAAGAAAGATACTACAAAGAAAGATAAAGCATTAACAACAAAAACTAAAAAGAAATAGTTAAAATATTTGGTTTAAAATTAGAGAGTTAGGTCGTGCATAAAATATCAAAGTGGAAAATTATTACTTCTATTTTATTTACAATAATCGCAACTATTTATGTACTACCTAATTTCATGGATGACAGCCCAGAATGGCTACCAGGAGATAAAGTGAATTTAGGTCTTGATCTACGCGGTGGATCACACTTACTTCTAAGCGTTGATTTTGATAGTTATATGGAGGATATAAGTAATTCCGTTGCTGAAAGCTTCAGAAAATATGCACGTGAAGAGAAAATTGGTTACATAAATCTACGAACCACTAGGAATAGTATAAAATTTGAACTTCGCTCAAATAAAGATTTAAAAGCTTTAAAAAAAATAGTTAGAAATATTGATTCTAATTTGTCAGTAGCTGTAGAAGGGGAAACTTCTATTACTCTTTTTTATAATGAATACGCAGTAAATCAACTACAAGACAAGGTGATCGATCAATCTATTGAAATTATCCGTATGCGTGTTGACAGTACAGGTACTAAAGAACCAAACATTCAGCGCCAAGGTATCAAAGATATCTTGCTACAAGTTCCGGGCGAAGAAAATCCTGCGGAGCTAAAAAGAGTCTTGGGGAAAACAGCAAAACTAACTTTCCACTTAGTAGATGAAGGTGCAAACCTTGAACGTGCTAGAAATGGGCACGTACCACCTGGATCAAAAATAGTTAAATCTGAAGATGGTGCATCTGATATCATGGTAATCAAAAACAAAGTAATTGTCAGTGGTGACCAGCTTAATAACGCACAAGCTCAATTTAAAGAAGCGCAGCCTGTGGTACATTTTTCATTTAATCATTTAGGTGCAAAAAAGTTCGCTGAAGCAACATCTAATAATCGCGGTAAACGCTTAGCAGTTGTACTTGATGGTATTGTCTTAAGTGCCCCTAGCATCAATAGTCCAATACTTGATGGAGATGGTGTAATATCGGGTAGCTTTACCGTTGAATCAGCAACTGAACTTGCCTTAGTTCTACGCGCTGGTGCATTACCAGCACAATTAAAAATTATTGAAGAACGAAGCATAGGGCCAAACTTGGGCGCGGACTCTATTCAATCTGGAAAGCTAGCAGCACTAGTTGGCTTTCTATTTGTTGTAGTCTTTATGATGCTTTCATATGGAATATTAGGTATCTTTGCTAACATCACACTAATCATTGCACTATTATATATATTAGCACTATTATCAATGCTACAAGCCACTCTAACTTTACCGGGTATTGCTGGTATAATCTTAACTATTGGAATGGCTGTAGATGCTAATGTATTAATTTATGAGCGTATTCGAGAAGAATTAGATAAAGGTTGTTCTAATTTATACGCTGTTAAAATGGGGTTTGATTCAGCATTTGCTACTATCACAGATTCGAACGTTACTACATTAATTGCGGCTTTCTTGCTGTATAGTTTTGGTGTCGGTGCTATTAAAGGTTTTGCTGTAACTCTAACAATTGGTATTCTTGCATCAATGTATACTGCCTTAGTGATTACAAAATTGATGATCGATTTATGGTTAAAATACTTCAAGCCAAAAACCATGGGTCTATAATAAACTCTATAGATTATTATGCTCTACAGAGCTAGCTACTATGCGATGGGTAAATTCAAATGAATAATAAAGAACAAAACAAATTTATTTCTATATTAATCTGGTCATGTATAACATTATTCTATTGTTATCAATATATTCTAAGACCATTACCTAATATCATTATGCCTGAAATATTGGATAAGTATGGTATTGGTGCTGCAGAATTCGGCTCATTTGCTGGTAGTTATTATATAGGATATATTATAGTACACATTCCAATTGGAATATTACTAAGCCGTCTTGGAGCTAAAACTGTAATACCTATTTGCATAGTCTGTACTGCCCTTGGTCTGGCACCAATGATCTATTGTAACTCTTGGTGGATTGTAGTTGTGGGTAGAATTTTTACTGGCATTGGTTCATCTGCTGCTATCGTAGGGGCCTTACAAATATTCCGTATTTTATACCCGACCAAATTCACAATGATGCTTGGTATAATGGTTTCCCTTAGCTTAATTACAGCTGTGTATGCAAGCACACTTATGTCTGGAATTATTGCATCTATTGGTATGGATGCAACTATTAGCGTTTTATTATACACTGGAATTCTTTTAGCTATATTAACTTATTTTTTACTGCCAGCCCCAGTATCTGAAGTTTCTCATAGCAATATTTGGACTGATATAAAAGCTATTATTTGTAATTATAGATTACTATTTGCTAGTATATTTGCAGGCTTGATGGTTGGCCCTTTAGAAGGTTTTGCTGATGCCTGGGGCAGTGCATTTATAATAAGTGTTTATGGTATGGAAAAAACAGTAGCAGACTCTATTACCTTATCTGTATTTTTAGGTATGTGTGTTGGTTGTCTTATTTTACCTTATATTGCAGATAAAACTAGGTGCTACTTTGGAGTAACAATTTTCTCAGGAATAGTGATGATCGCTTGCTTTATGTATATATTAAGCGGTAAAGCTACTACAGATTCCTTGTATTACACATGTGTAATAACTGGTATATTCTGTGCTTATCAAGTAGTGATTATAGCAAGAATTGCTACATTTGTCCGAGAAGAGCGTAGTGGTATGGCAGCTGCCGTTGTAAATATGATTATTATGACTTTTGGCTGGATATTCCATAATTCTATCGGCATGACTTTAGACAAGCTATGGGATGGCACCATTACTAATGGTATAAAATCTTACAGCGCTGAAGCCTTCATTACTAGTATTTCAATAATACCAACTTCGTCAGCTATTGCTATTATTGGTCTTACTTTTATGAGTATGGCTAATGTTATCAAAGCGCATTTAAATAAAAAAAACTCTTAAAGTTAACTAGCTTGACAAAGCACTTTATTAATGAGAATTTAACAGCACTTCAATTAAATTCGTGATTGTACTTTTCATGTTTAAATTACTTACTTTTATTTTAATTAATGCAATATCATTTAGCACTTTGGCTGATTCAGCTCTAACTAATGCTATTGAAAAAAAAATCAATCAACTTGATCCAAATTTGAATATTGGCATTAAAATTACCAATTTAGATAATGATCAAGTTATATTCGAAAGAAATGCTGATCGTTATTTTATTCCGGCTAGTACACTTAAATTTATTACCATTGTTTCTCTGCTTGAACATTTCGGAATGGAATATCAATTTACTAATAAAATATTCAATATGGAAAAAGATTATTATTTAGATATTCATGATCCAGAATTTAAAAACCATGATCTAGATTCTATGATTGAAAGCATCGTAAAACATAATGGTCAAATAATTCAGGGAAATATTTATATTTCTAATAAGAATTTCACCGTTCCAGCAATCATGCGAAACAAGACCTATAGTGACACCCTCTATTGTAATAGTGGACCAATTACTAAGGTACATATCAATAAAAATTGTAGTAAATTAAATGTAGTTAGTTCACAGATTGGACAGAAAATTAAAGTTTCAGTACCAAATGATTTTCCATATATTATTGAAAATAAAGCTATAACAGTTGGAAAAAATAGCCTCGATAGAATTCATGTACAAATTCAAGATAAACAGTTTATTATCGAAGGTACATTAAACACTAATAGTGGTAAGATAGTTATTGGGGGCGTCGCTAATGACAATTTACAACAAGTTAAACATTATCTAAAAAAACGCCTAGCTAAACACGGAGTATCACTAAAAGGAAAAATCTTATATGGAACAGCAGAATCCAGTGCTCAAGAAATAGCAACTTTTTCTAAAAGCCTAAAAAAAATAGCCTCTATAGCTATAAAACAATCAGATAATTTTATAACAGATTATTTGCTTGCTGAATTTGCAACCCAAAAAAATCAACATGAATGGCGACTCGCAACAGCAAGCTTAAAAAAATTGATAAAAAAAGAATTCAATGTAGATTTAGAAAAATCAGTAATACAAGATGGATCAGGAATTTCTAGACTTAACTTAATAACGATCAACCAGCATAGTAATTTCTTAAAAAGCGTGTCTAAAAAACATAATTTTGAAACTATTAAAACTCTGATGGTAATACCAGGAAAAGAAGGAACTTTAAATGAACGCTTCAAAAACATACCAAAATTATATGCAAAAACTGGTACGCTCAGCAATGTCTCTAGCTTAATAGGTTATTTCTATGACAAAAATAATGCACTACATAGCTTCGTTATTATGGCAAATAATTTCTACGGAAATAACTCCACCCCTTATCATCAATTAGAGGAAGATATTATAGAGCTAGCAGCTGGTGTTGATCAAAAATAAAGTAATCATAAATCTATACTGTATTCGCCATTAAACGGCGCATATATATATTCTGCAATTTTTTCCTGTAATTTTGGTATTAGTACTGTTCCTGATAATTCCTGGAACAAACTATCCTTATTGCACACTGACATTTGTAGCATATACTCTCTGCACACCTCTTTCTCTAAAATAAGCATTCCCCCCATCAACAGCTCATTTAGCCCCTTTGGAAATTTAATATTTATTATAGAAGTCAGTAAATTACTAGCTATACTAAGTACTTTCAGTCCATCAGGAAAATCAACTTTATCTAGAGAAGTTAGGTCATTAGCATATAAATACAACTCTTCTAATCCATCGGGAAACCTAACTTTATCTATAGAAATTAATCTAGTGCAACCTAAATCAAGTATTTTCAAACTATTCGGAAATATAACCTTATCTACAGATATTAACGGATTTTGAAATAATAAAAGATGCTCCAATCCCTCGGGAAACTTAATACCCTCAATAGAGGTTAAGTCATTATCTTCCAAATTAATTTCCTTTATCTCTAACAACTCTTCCTGTGTTAAATTTTGTAATTTTTCTGCCAGTTGAACGTTAGTTAATTTTTGATTACTCCAATTAAGCTTCATTATATAACTCATTTATTTATGCATTGCTATACGACAACATATCCATTTCTATACTAATTAAATCTTCTGGTGTTGTTGCATGATACCAGCGAACATTTTTGGCTCTTAAACCAATTACTTTCTGGCTATTTAAATAATATTCCCGTAGCGAGAATATTCTAAGCGGATGTTTTGCTACTTTTAGAGGTTTTAAAATTTGTAGACCAGCATACATATATTCATAATTCTCTATCTTATCTGGTCTATGTAATCTTCCTTTATCATCCAGATCAAAATCACCATGCCCAGCATAACCAACTGCGTTTTTATATGGCTGCATCAGTAATAAAAAATCCATTTTATCTGTATTCCATTTATTTTCCATATACCTAAAAAGATTATTCTCTGACTGAATAACAATATCAGTATTTAAAGTAAATATCGGTTTATCACCCAATATTTCTATAGCATTTTTTATTGCCCCACCAGTTTCTAATAATTCTTCTTCATAAATAACTATTATCTCGGGAAAATTTGGGTTTTGTTCTTTAAATTCTTCAATGGATTCTGCAATTTTTGCATGCAAATAATGAGTATTAATTACTATTTTTTTAAAAGGATATGATTTGCATAATTCAAGGGCGTAATGTAAAATTGGCTTACCTAAAATAGGAATCAATGTTTTAGGACTATTTTCTGTTAAATGTCGCATACGATTTCCAAAACCAGCTGCAAATAACATTATTGTATCAATCATACTCTATTTCCCAATTTATCAAACCAAATTTTTAGTGGAGCAAGTGCCACGTATGATAAATCATACTCTAAATATTTTAGAACCCTAGGAATATATTGCAAATAACTATCATCTTGATCACGTATAACTTTACGTGCAAATATTCCTAAAATTCTACTATTCCTTTGCGCTCCTAAAATATGATAATTCAACAATACAGGCTCTATATCCATTCCTTTCTTTTTAGAGAAATACTCTACATATCGTAAAGCATCCAAGCGTGATACTTCTATCCTAGCATCTTCTAGGACCGACACTAAATCATAAATAGGTGAACCAATTAAAGCATCTTGGAAATCCAGTAATCCCAATTGTTGTATTGATTTACGATCTTCTAAATACATCATATTTTCTACATGATAATCACGAAGAACAATACTACTTGGCATAGGAGCTAGAGACTCTAATATATTGTACCAAATTTCTATAAATTCTTCAAACTCATATATATGAATTTCACGGTTATAGGCATGCGGTATGTACCAATCAACAAATAACTTAAGTTCTGATAATAATAATTCATTATCATACTCTAGCAAACCTTGTGGTGCCTCCTTAGATTGTAACGAAACCAATAAATCTATTATTAAATGGTATATTGTCCGTTGCTCTGAATTTCCTTGACCTGATATGCCTAAAAGATAATTCTTAACGCTTAAAGTACCAAAATCCTCTAAAATTAGAAAACCTTGCTCAATATCTTTATGAAGAATTTGAGGAGCAGAAAACTCCTTTTTCCTTAGATAAATAGCAATATTTATAAATAACTGCACGCTACAATAAGATGGTGGACAATCCATCACTACGTATGTTTTTCCTTTAGAAGATATTCTATAATAGATACGTTGCCCCGCGTCACTGGGCATAGCCTCCAAAGTTCTACTGGCATGTGGAAAACATTGATCGACAAACTTTTTTAAATGATATTCTCTTTCAGCAGAAACAAACGAAACCACAACTAAACAGCTATACGTTTTTTAGAAGGACTAGTAGTCTTACCAGACTTTTTAGCTTTGATTGTTGCAACCTCACCATTTTCGATAACCCCACGATTATAAGTAATTTGCTTATTCTCTAAATCTGAGAAATTATACATATCCTCAAGCAATAAATCCTCAAGGATTGACCTTAGACCTCTAGCACCAGTATGTCTTTTTAAGGCCTTCTCTGCAATTGCCTCTAGGGCATCCTCTGTGAAGTTTAATTCCGCATCATTAAGTGCAAAAAGCTTTTTATATTGTTTAATTATAGCATTTTTAGGCTCTGTTAAAATATTAATTAACGCAGCTTTATCTAGCTCTTTTAACGTAGCTACTACAGGAATACGACCTATAAATTCTGGAATCATGCCAAACTTGATTATATCTTCTACTTGCAAATCTTTTAAAATATCACTATGACGCATTTCTTCTTTTGACTTTACATTAGCTGCAAAACCGATCGAACTTTTATCGCTCCTAGCTGAAATAATGCCTTCAATTCCCATAAAAGCACCACCGCATATAAATAATATATTTGATGTATCAATCTGAATAAAATCTTGTTGTGGGTGTTTTCGTCCTCCTTGCGGTGGCACATACGCAACCGTACCTTCCATGATCTTGAGCAATGCTTGCTGCACGCCTTCACCAGAAACATCACGAGTGATCGATACATTCTCAGATTTTTTAGCAATCTTGTCTATTTCATCAATATAAATGATACCTTTTTGTGCTTTTTCAACATTAAACTCAGCTGCTTGCAATAGACGCAGAAGAATATTTTCTACATCCTCGCCAACATATCCAGCTTCTGTGAGGGTAGTTGCATCAGCCATGGTAAATGGTACATCGAGAATTTTTGCAAGAGTCTGTGCAAGCAGTGTTTTACCTGAACCAGTTGAACCTATCAGCATAATGTTAGATTTCGCTAGCTCTACATCATCTGCTTGAGCGGATGCTATATCTTCTAAACGTTTATAGTGGTTATAAACTGCAACTGACAAAACTCTTTTTGCACGATCTTGACCAATTACATGGTCATTTAGAATGCTACAAATATCTTTAGGCATAGGAATCAAAGAAACCATTTCTTCAGTTTTTTCGTTGGCTTCTTCTTTAATAATATCCAAGCAAATTTCTGTACATTCATCGCAAATAAATACCGTTGGACCAGCAATTAATTTTTTTACTTCAAACTGATTTTTTCCACAAAATGAACAATGTAATGATTTCTTATCTGACTGTTCCGCCATCATATAACCTAAATTTTAGTAACTTAATATTTGTTTTTATCAGCTATTTAATAAAAAGTAAAACTTTACTTCTTTACTAAAATTAAATCTCTGCTTTGGATAATTTTATCCACCAGTCCAAAGTTTTTCGCTTCCTCTGGTGACATAAAATTATCTCTTTCCATGTTTTTTGCAACTTGAGCAACGCTCTTACCACTATGTTTTGCATATATTTCATGCAATAAAGTTTTAACTTTCATAGTTTCTTTCGCGTGAATCTCAATATCAGTTGCTTGCCCCCTGTAACCACCAAGGGGTTGATGTATCATCACGCGACTATTAGGAAGTGCGTAACGCATTCCCTTTTCTCCAGCTAGTAAAATAGTGGCCCCCATTGAACAAGCTTGACCTATACATAATGTAGCAATTTTAGGTTTAATATATTGCATGGTATCATAAATTGCTAGTCCAGAACTTACAACACCGCCAGGAGAGTTAATATACATATATATTTCTTTTTCCGGATTATCAGCTTCCAAAAATAATAATTGCGCAACAATAACATTAGCCATTTGATCTTCAAATTCACCGCATACAAAGACAATTCTTTCTTTTAAAAGGCGCGAATAAATATCATAAGACCTTTCGCCTTTTGAAGTTTGTTCTACAACGATTGGCACATATACCATAATTTATCTCTCTAATTTTTAATATTCACTATAATTTTAAAGTTTACCCGCTTCATCAAGATCACGTAGATCTTTGTAACCACCAATAAATTCATCGTTTACAAACACATAAGGCACAGTCTTTTGTCCTGTTTGACTAATTAATTTTATAATCAAGTCTTTATTGTTTGTCAATTCAACTGCCTCGTAAGGAATCCCCCTACTTTTAAGTAAAGCTTTAGACTTATTACAATAACCACACCCATTTTTAATGTAGAGCATAACCTTTATATCAGTTCTAAGAGGTGGCTCTTCGTTCGTTGAATTATAATAATATAACCCCCCGCCTACTAAAACAACCAATAATACAGCAATAACTATAAATATTTTATTCATAACAAAAATCTTTAATAAAGTTTTTTAATTTTCAAGTCTAGAGCTGAATAATACGAACTCATACAACAAAAGTACACATAAAATAGAGGCTAATTAATTTATTGCACGTTGTTTAGTATAAAATTACTATCTTCTCCTGTTATAACTGGCTTTATTCGCAAGGCGGGGTTTTATACTAAAGTTTTGTGATTCAACATCTATCTAATAAATTTAACCCCCTATATAAAAAACCTTGACAATATACCTACGTAGCTGCTATTTTTAGGTGCAAAATGTCTAATTAATAGAAGAACTAACTGTGAAAACTTATTCTGCAAAACCTTCTGAAATCGAAAAGAAATGGTTTGTCATTGATGCTAAGGACATTGTTCTTGGGCGTCTTGCAAGCCAAGTAGCCTTACTGCTTCGTGGAAAACACAAGCCTATGTTCACTCCACACATGGATTGCGGTGATCACGTAGTGATTATTAATGCAAAGCAGGTGTACTTATCTGGCAAAAAAGGTGATAAAAAAGATGGTAAATTTTATTATCGTCACACTGGCTTCCCAGGTGGAATCAAAGAAACTACTGCTGGTAAAATTCTACTTGGTAACTACCCTGAAAGAGTTGTGCAAATGGCAGTTAATAGAATGATTAGTAGAAACAAGCTAGGACGCAAACAATTCTCTAACCTACACGTATATTCTGGTTCAGAACACCCACATACGGCTCAACAGCCCGTGACTTTTGATATTGCAGAGAAAAACCCTAAAAATAAGAAGTAATATAATGGAAGTACCAACACTTAAAGAATTAGAATTAAAAGAAAAACTATCTGATACTGTAGCAAAAATTGAAAAAGATGCTCCTAAAATTATTCAATGCAAGTCTAAAAAATCTACACCAAATGGTGGTGGTTATGGTACTGGCAAAAGAAAAGATGCTGTAGCTCGAGTATGGGTAAAACCTGGAAAAGGAATGATCACAGTAAATAAAAAAGATCTTTCTAAATATTTCGCTCGTGAATCATATAGAACATCTATTTTAAGAGTTTTTTCTGACACAAATACTAGTGGTCAATTTGATGTTATTTGCACTACAAAAGGCGGTGGAACAACTGGTCAAGCTGGCGCCATCATCCACGGAATAGCAAGAGCACTAGATTGTATTTCAGAAGATTATCACGATGTATTACGTAAAAACGGTTTCTTGACAAGAGATTCAAGAACAGTTGAACGTAAAAAATACGGTAGACGTAAAGCACGTAAAAAAGCACAATTCTCTAAACGTTAATATTTACTTATCTCCTGGTCATTACTAGTTTTGTTTTGACCAGGCTCTCTATCTAAGGCGGGGTAGCTCAGCTGGTTAGAGCAGCGGAATCATAATCCGCGTGTCGGGGGTTCAAGTCCCTCTCTCGCTACCATTATTATATAAGAGATACAGCTACTTATCCAGTATAACTGAAATACTTTTAGCATACCCCTAAGATTACAAATAAATTATTTTTAAAATTTTCTAATTTTACTGATGCAAAAATACACTACTACCAAAAACCCCTAGAACAAGACGTTTTACCAAGTGGTTGACAAAGTTAGGTTGACACCCAAATCTCTAAACCGCAGCGTTTATATAGGATTAAGGGTGTCAACCAGTTTACGTATGTAGATTTTTTACATGGTTTACATTACAAAACCCTTTATTTACAAGGGATACAAGTCTCGTAAAAACAAATTTCTCCCCTTTTGTCAACCGATTCCGTCAACTAAATTAATTGTAATTATAGATTGGGATATGCTAATAGAGTTTACGCTGCAGATTACTTTTAGCAAACTTTAACAAAAATACTTTGATCTGCATCTTGGCACTGTTGCAGTCTGATTAATTGATGTTATTTTTATCTAAAATCTTATCATG
>CAWWAI010000012.1:0-27005 GCA_963934885.1 uncultured Rickettsiaceae bacterium
TCGCACATGTAACACTTTATATAGTAACTTCATTTGGGTTAGTATATGCAACTAGTGCTCTGGGTATTTACGGAATATTATTAATTTCTCTTCCTACTACCCTATGTTTTTTGTGTGGGTTATTACATTTTGAAAAACTTGAGAAACAAGTTGGTGATTATCAGTATAATCCAAATAATCCAAATAAGAAGTAGTTTCATTAGGGGTGATCTTAATAGATAAGTTCTTACAACAAATTTGGTACATTAGACTTTCTATATTTTTATATTCTGCATTGACAATAACTACCATAAAAAAATTAAGAGTTTCAGTCGCTGTTTTTTTTTGCTTCTCAGCTGTTTGAGCATCAATAGTCTGCATATTATGTAATCTATCAACGAATTTAATCAACAATACCTCTTTATCATCTTTCTTATAAGCATTATTCAATATTTCTTCTACGCTTAGTTTACTCCCATCTGGTCTATCACGAGTAAGTCTATCAACCATTTCTTCTATTCTACGCCCAAATGCATCAAGAATCATACCAGCTGTCACTTGAGTATCTTCAACAATATCATGCAATATAGCTGTTACTGTTATATCTGTTTTAAGATTATATTCAGATAGCATATAAGCTACTTCTAAAGGATGAGTATAATACGGCTCACCGCTCTTTCTAAATTGCCCATCATGGTACTTTTTGGCCCAGTATATAGCTTTATCTATTAATGCAAAATCTAGTGCTCCTTTGGTATCTAAAGATTTTAGCCTTTCTATTAATCTAATTGAATATTTACAAGGTTCTGAATAGTTCATATTAAATCCATGATAATTATAATCTTTCTAATTAGTCTAGTATTAAGGTTTAGTTAAGTTAGCATGATTATGGAGAGTGTCTAAGACTGATCATAATTAATTGAATATTAATTATAACTTAAAATGAGAAAAATAGGAGTTCAGAGTTTGGTGTTGAAATCAAGCTCTGAACTTTTAAAATCAAATAATTAAAATTACTATTGTGATTCTGATGTTGTATCATCATCCATTTCTATTTTATCTTCAATTTCGTCTGAAACTCCGCTAAAATCACCGTTGTTTATTTTATTACATTCACCAATAGGAACCATGATCCATGCTTCAGGATCACCAGCTTTATTATTAGCCAAATCTGCCTCATTTTCCTTAATTAGACCTTTACCGTTTTCATCAACGACTTTACATTTTTCCATCTCCTTAAATCCATCAGCCTGAGCACCAGTTAAAGAGAATGCTACCGCTGCAAATGCAGTGGCTAATAATTTTGATCTACTCATAAATTTTACCAATTTATTTACATTAACAAAAATAGAATCTGAATTAATTCATATACTATAGCTAGTGCTACTGTATAATGAATACGGTATAATCTAGTATATTTTTGATGTATAATTTAACTATAATTCTAATTATTTTGACTAGGACGTGTATTTTTAGCCACAATAACCCTATCATGCCCAGCCAAATCAGTATGTATTTTTAGCATATTAAAGCCATTTTTTTGCAATATTTCAAACAACATGTCCCGCTGCAAATAACCAATTTCTAATAATAATTTTCCCTGTGGTTTTAAATGTTTGCTAGCAGACTCAATAATAATTTGATAATTAGCCAAACCATTATCTGCAGCATATAGAGCAATCTCTGGTTCAAACATGCGAGTTTCTTCAGCCATCTGCATTTGCTCATCGCGTGCTATGTATGGTGGGTTGCTTATAATATAATCATATTTTGATTCTTCAAGGTTTTGATACCAGTCACTCTGGATAAATTTTACCTGTTCCAAAACATTATGTTTTTTGGCATTTATTTGTGCTATTTCTAGTGCAGATTCACTAATATCAAGCGCAGTTATCTCTGCTGTAATAATATAATTTGCTAGAGTAATAGCAATGGCGCCGCTACCCGTACCTAATTCTAAGATAGAAATTTCTTCGCTTCCAAGGTTATTACATTCATCTAACATTATATCAATTAATAGCTCAGTATCCGGTCGTGGTATAAGCACAGCTTCATTTACAAGCATCTCTAATCCATAAAATTCCTGCTTACCTAGAATATAAGCAATGGGTTCCATATTTTTACGTCTATCAACTAGTTTTAAAAACTTATTATCTAATGTTGGAGATAAATTTTTGTCATAATTTAACAGTAATTGTTCGTATGTCATGTTCATTGCAAAACCAAGTAATAATCTTGCATCTAAGCTAGCTGTAGAGATATGAATTAATTTATTAGTTGCAAATTTTAATGCTTCCCTTATTTGCATAATTAATAATCAATTTTAAGAAAATACAAACCTTCTGGCGGTGCAGTTGGACCTGCAACTTTTCTATCTTTTGCTTTTAATATTTCCTGTATTTTTTCCGCTGGCCAAGTGCCGTTTCCAACCATTAATAAACTACCAACAATATTTCGAACCATATGATGTAAAAAAGATAAAGCCGATACATGCACTTCAATAGTATCTCCATGCTTGATTATTTCTATCCTATCAATGGTTTTCATAGGCGATTTGGACTGACATTCACTCGCCCGAAAAGAAGTAAAATCATGGTATCCTAGAAGATAGTTTGCAGCTTGTTGCATAGATTTTATATCTAATTTATGTCTTATAGTTGTTTGCAAGCCTTTATTAATGACATTAATTGCATCACGATTGAGAATTTTATAAACATAATGCCTAGCCTTTGCAGAAAATCTAGCATGAAATTCTGGTTCTGCTATTTCAGCAGCAACTACACCAATAGTATGAGGGCGCACAAAGTGATTAATCGAATGCATAAGGCGTCTTGGATCGTAATAATTTTCAAGATCGAAATGTGCCACTTGACCATACGCATTCACGCCTGAATCAGTGCGACCAGCTATTATTAACTGAACTCTTATCTTGCTAAAACTGAAAATTGCTTCTTCAATAATTTGCTGCAGAGACAAAGATTCTTTTTGTCTCTGCCAACCACAATAACTAGCACCTAAATATTCTAAAGTAATTTTATATCTATACACTTCTACTTATCCAGTACTATTTGCACCACCACCACTTAGGAAACTTATCAACTTCTTGGATCTTGTTGGGTGTTTTAACTTGCGCAAAGCTTTAGCTTCGATCTGACGAATACGCTCACGAGTAACATTAAATTGCTGTCCTACTTCTTCCAAAGTGTGATCAGTATTTACACCAATACCAAATCTCATACGCAGAACTCTTTCTTCTCTAGGCGTTAAAGTGGAAAGAATTCTAGTCGTGGTTTCACGTAAATTAGATTGAAAAGCCGCTTCACTTGGCAATACTGCATTTTTATCTTCAATAAAATCACCAAGATAACTACCATCTTCATCACCTACAGGGTTTTCAAGGCTTACTGGTTCTTTGGCAATCTTCATTACTTTTTTAACTCTATCTAATGGCATAGATAAGCGTGCAGCTATTTCAGCTGGTGTAGGCTCGTAACCAAGTTCTCCCATCATTTGACGAGTGGTACGAATGATCTTATTTATTGTTTCAATCATATGTACAGGAATACGAATTGTTCTAGCCTGATCGGCAATAGATCTGGTTATTGCCTGACGTATCCACCAAGTTGCGTATGTAGAAAATTTAAAACCACGGCTATATTCAAATTTATCCACCGCTTTCATTAGTCCAATATTACCTTCTTGAATTAAATCTAAAAATTGTAAACCACGATTAGCATATTTTTTTGCAATCGAAATTACTAAACGTAAGTTTGCTTCGATCATTTCTTTTTTAGCTCTGGTAGTTTGTCTTTCGCCTTTTTGAATAGTGTTTACTACGCGTTTAAATTCTACGACAGTAAGACCCATTTCTTTTTCTTCCATGATATGTAATTCTTTTAATAACACATCAATTGCACTAGCTTCTTCACTTAAGAATCTTTTCCATGCAGCTTCCTTTTTTTTTCCAACTTTTTCAAGCCAAGCCGGACCAATATCTGCTCCAGCATATTCTTTTAAAAAGCTAACTCTACTTACTTTATGAGTTTCTGCTAACTTTAATAATTGAGTTTCTTGAGCAACGAGCATTTTGTTTACATCGTAAATATCCACAATCATTTCTTCAACTCGTTTGATACTAAAATGTATTGAAGATACTTCTTCAACTAAAATAGCTAGCTTCTCTATATATTTTTTGTTTTCTTTTAGGGGTATGCCTCTTGATTCGCCGCTACAGTGCTTTTGAGATTCTTGTAAAATTTTATCACAAATTTGGGCAATATGTTCCATTTTATCAGTAATAGCTGGCAATAATTCAGCTTCCATGGCAGATACTGATAAAGAAACGGTTTCTTCTTCCTCTTGGTCAATATCAGAAGAATCATCAATAGAATCACCTTCATCAGGGTTTATTACTTCTTCTGTAACTAGATTTGCATCAAGATCAATTAAATCTCTCAGCAGAATTTTTTCATTTACTAAATCTTCAAACCATTTAATAAAACGCTTCATAGCGAGCGGGCTTTCACAAAGGGAGTTAAGCATTAGCTCTTTTCCAGCATCAATACGCTTAGCTATTTCAATCTCATTCTCACGTGATAATAACTCAACTCCACCCATATCACGCAAATATAAACGTACGGGATCATCAGTAGAACCTATGTTTTCTGCATCTGCGGAAGAAGCGCCTTCTTCTTCCCCAAAATCAACCGAACGGCTTGAGACTGTTAACTCTTCATTGATATTAATATCAAGTTTTATGTCCTCACTATCATCTTCTATAATGTCAATTCCAGCTTCGGAGAATTTTGAAATTGCACTTTCAAGATCATTGACTGAAAGTTGCCTGGTTGCAGAAATAGACTTATTTAACTCATCATAAGTTATAAATCCTTTCTTTTTACCTTTTGACACTAAGTTATCAAGGTTTTTTGCATCTTCTTTTGACATAGTGTTTTTCGTTGTTTTTTTTGCTGTCATAGGTGTTTTTACTAAATGGGTGTTTATGGCTTAACTATTTATAAAATTATCGCTTAATTGGCTAAGTTCTTTAGAAATTTTTTGAATCTCTTTAATATAAGAAGAAGATTTGGATTCTGCTGTATCAATTCCGCCTTTCAATGTATTGAAAAATTCTTCTTTTAAGAGCAATAAATAATGCTTCTTATATAGCCATTCAAAGACCCGTCCTGAATCTACGCTATTTTTATTTAAAAAAGCTATATCTAAAAACAGAACATCTGGGCTAGATAATACTAAATAAGTATCATAAAAGCTAGTATTTTTTATCTTAGTGTTTATCAATTCTGCTAACTCACCTTCAGCGTTCAAAGTAATATCTAAAATAGTCATCTTAAAATCATTAAGTTTAGTATCTTTTAATTCAAGATTGAAGATAAATTCTTTAAATTCTATATCATTTATAATGTCAGGATATTTAATCAAAAAAGCGCAAATAGAATATTCTAATACTTCAATTTCAGAATATTCTTTGGCATTAGTTAGCTCTTTGCTATTATTCTCTTTGTTGTTCTTGGATGATTGCTTGCGAACTAAACTATTCCAAGTAATATCTTTAAAATAACGCTTAAAATTATCTCGTAGAGATTTATCTTCAATCTTATTACAATATTCATTTAATTTTTGTTCTAAAGCAGCCCGTGATTCTGCTGTTTTAAAAACTTTGCCCGTATATTCATTTTTCCATATCATTTCAGATAAACCAAGGCGCTTAGATAATATTTGGTTAAAAGCCTTAGGGCCATTATCTTTTATTAAATCATCTGGATCTAACCCGGTCGGCAACTCAACGAATGATATCGACTTGTTAGCAGTAATGTATGGTAAAGCCATTTCTATCATCTTGGCGCTAGCTCTTAAGCCCGCACTATCACCGTCTAGGCACGCTATAATCTCATCTCCTGAGCGCCATAATTTCTGTATATGTTTGTCGGTCACTGCAGTACCCAGACTTGCTACTGCATGCTTAAATCCAGCTTGATGCAAGGCAATAACATCCATGTAACCTTCCACAACGATAGAATAATTATCTTTATAAGAATATCCTGTTGCTATATTTTCGCCATACATTACTTCACCCTTTTTAAAGATAATAGTTTCTGGAGAATTAATGTATTTAGGCATAATATCACCAATTGACCTGCCTCCAAAACCCACTATTTTATTGTAAATATTTTTAATTGGAAACATAATTCTTTTACTAAATATCTCATATATCCTACCATCATCCTTACGTCCCACTAAGCCTGCTTTTAATAAATCTTTTAATGGAATTGATTTTTTTTTAAAAAATTTTTCTAATTCACCGCCTCCAGGAGCATAGCCAATTGCAAAATTATCTATAGACTTTAGACTCACTCCTCGTTTATCTAAGTATTTTTTAGAATCATCTGTTAATTTGCTAATAAAAAATTGAGTTGCTAGCTCCAATATTCCATAAATATGGTCCGCTTCTTCATATCTTCTTTCTTCATTTTCTGACATTTTTGGTAATTCAATTCCATTGTCGCCAGCAATTTTTACTGCAGATTCTTTGTAGCTAATACCATTAGTCTCTGAAACAAAGCGTATTACATCACCATGTGCGCTGCAACCAAAACAATGATAGAATTTTTTTGCATCATTTACAGTAAATGACGGAGTTTTCTCATCATGAAAAGGGCATATACCTAGATATTCTACACCTTTTCGAGTAAGGACTAACCTTTGTCGAACTACATCTGAAACACGAACATGATCCCGAAGATGATTATAAAATTCTAATGGAATTTTCATGATATTATAAAATAAATCCAAAAATTACTGTAGATAATGAATATGTTAATGGTATTGATAGATTATCATTAATTTTTATCTGTTTAGAAAAAAACTCAACTAACATGGTTAAGAAGGAGCTTATTAGAATAATCAAAAAAGTGGTGCTATATCCAATTGTAAAATAGGACATTATACTAACTAATACAGATGATACAAAAAATGTAATCATACCAGCATATGATTTACCATTAAAAAGTGGGTGTCCAAATTTCATGCCAACTAGGGCAGCAAAACAATCAGAAATTATTAGCACAAACCAAGAAGTAATAGCTAAACCTTGTGAAAAAAATACGCTACTTATCAAGAGTCCAAGGGCCATATAACTCGATCCAGTTAAGGAAAGGTAGTTATTAGTTTCTTCAATTCGTAAGAATCTTCCAAGAAATTTCTCTATTGCCTCTTTAATTTTTTTGTTATAATGTCTAGATATATCTAAGTAGAGTGTGATGCTGGCAATAACTGCTAGAATCGTACACATAATAATTTTAGGCGTGAAGATATATATAATTGGGAATATCAAGCTGCAAAGGTGAAATATCTTGCGCTTAATTTCGAAATTTAATGCTGCGTTATTCATAACAAATATTTAAAAGCGAAATTTGACAAATTATACCACTACAAATATACTTCAAATCTTAATATAAACAAGATAATTACTATGGTTAAATTTCCAATTACCCAAAAGGGGTATGAAAAACTAGAGCAAGAAATAAAATATTTAAAACATACAGAGCGTCCAAGCGTAATTGAAGCTATTGCAACAGCGCGTGAATTTGGTGATTTATCTGAAAATGCAGAATATCATGCAGCTCGAGAAAAGCAAAGCTTTATCGAAGGGAGGATACTCGATTTAGAAAGTAAATTTTCTCGCGCGGAAATTATTGATTCTACAAAATTATCAAATGATAGTGTTAAATTCGGGGCTACAGTTAAAGTAATTGATGATGATTCTAAAGAAAAATATACCTACCACCTAGTAGGCGAATATGAAGCAGGCATGAAGAAAAGAAGGATTTCAACACAATCTCCATTGGCAAAAGCGCTAATTGGTAAATCTGTTGGAGATATAGTGGAAGTTTCTACGCCAAAAGGTGGGAAAGCTTATGAAATACTAGAAATAAGTTTTATCCAACTAGATTTAGATTAATTAAACATATTTTTTCTTAATATTTATATAAATTTATGATAATCTTTAAAAAAATAATGAGGTGTCAGTATGTCAAATATAACCAAATTACCAGTAATTACCATAGATTCTGGATTTAGTAAATATTTGCGTGAAATTAATGGTATTCCGTCTCTTAGCCAGGAAGATGAATTTTTGCTAGCAAAATCTTATATCGAAGAGCATGATCTTGAAGCCGCGCATAAGCTAGTTACTAGCCACTTAAAGCTTGTGGTAAAAATAGCAATGAAATATAAAAATTATGGTCTGCCAGTCTCTGAGCTAGTATCTGAAGGTAATCTTGGATTAATGCAGGCAGTTAAGAAATATGATCCAGACTTAGGATATAGATTATCAACTTACGCTATGTGGTGGATAAAAGCATCTATACAAGAATATGTACTAAAATCATGGTCTCTTGTAAAGATTGGTACTACTTCAGCACAGAAAAAATTATTTTTTAGCCTAAGAAAAATTAAAAATAAGCTAAGCAATAATTATTCAAGATCTATAGATGAAAATGATTATCAAGAAATTGCTGATGAACTCGGTGTAAGTGTAAAAGAAGTAGGTCAAATGGATCAAAGACTTGCTGGACCAGATATGTCGTTAAACCGTAACATTGATCAAAATGACGATGATAGTATGGAATTAATAGAACTTTTAGCCGAAACAAAAGCATCACAAGAAGAGACTTTGTCTAGTAGTCAACTATTAAGCAATCAAAGGCAAATTCTCTCAGATGCTATGTGCGTACTAACTGAGCGGGAAGTAAAAATTCTAACGGCTAGAAAACTAAATGCTTTACCTTCAACTCTTGATAAACTAAGTGGTGAATATAATATCTCTAAAGAAAGAGTGCGTCAAATTGAAAATAAAGCTTTTGAAAAAGTACAAAATTATATGCTAGGCAAAATAACCAATGATGGTCAAATGAAATTTATTGGCTGCTAATAGTAGTTACAAGTTAGATTTATAAGTTATTTGTCTTCATATACTCAATTAATTATTTATGATCGTCAAATAAAAGACCAAGTCAACGTAGTAGAAAATCTATTTTATTACCGATCATGATATCTATACTATCTACTGATGGTGGAGCAGGGACAAATTCAGTCTTGATTTGAATATATTGATCTGGCGACATATCAATATTTGTATGATCATCAATAATTGATTTTAGTACACGATTATTTTTATCAAATAACCTAATTCTTACAAGTGGCATTTTTATATCTTTGAAAGAGGAATTGTGCACTTTGTAGTTTACGGTAATTTTATCAATATCTTTTTCATTTACAATCTGCATATCTTTAATGCTCATCTCATTACTATTAAGCAATGAATTACCTAGTTTATTAGGGAATAACATAGTAAGCGTGAATATAATTAATCCAATCATCAATAAAGGCATTGCGAATAAATATGGCGGTATTTTTACAGGTAATAATGCGGGTAAGTTAACACCATTACCAAGTGGGGTAAAAGCTTCTGGTGCTGTTAACACAGGTTCAATGCGTATATTATCCTCTAGATTCTGATGCCAAACATGAGAACATTTTGAGCACTTAACTTTTCTGCCGTGTTTTCCAATTTGTTCTGGAGTAACTACAAATTTTGTGTCACATTCTGTGCAAGCAATATACATTATTGATTATTATCCTAAATTCTCTTATTCTACATTGATAAAAATATAGATATTTACTACTATATTCAACTTATTTATAAACAAATTATTATTATGAAAAATTATATTACAGCAATTGAAGAATTTTGGCAAATTAGAGAGTCTCTCACCAAGGGATCAAATGACTTTAAACAAGCTAAGCAATTAATAGATCAAATCATTATAGAACTAGGTGATGGCAATATTTCTGTCTGTGAAAAAATTCATGGGTCTTGGAAAATAAATGAGTGGGTTAAAAAAAGCATCTTGCTTGGTTTTAAAACTTCTGAAATGCAAATTTATGATGGTAATTGTATGCAGTGGTACGATAAAATAAATCTTAAATTCAGCATTGATGATCAAGATAAACTAAGGCAATCTGGCATTAGAATGGTACCTGGAGCATTCGTACGGCATGGAGCTTATCTTGGTAAAAACGTTGTAGTGATGCCATCTTTTATTAATATTGGAGCGCATGTAGGTGATGGAACATTAATTGATGCATGGGCAACTATTGGCTCTTGCGCGTATATTGGTAAAAATTGTCATATATCAGGTGGCACAGGGATTGGTGGTGTATTAGAACCTTTACAAGCAGCACCAGTAATTGTTGAAGATAATTGTTTTATAGGAGCGCGCTCAGAGATCGTAGAGGGCGTACTTGTTGAGGAAGGGGCTGTTATCAGTATGGGCGTTTTTATTGGCGCCTCAACTAAAATCATTGAACGCAATACTGGCAAAATATCTTACGGCAAGATACCAGCATATTCTGTTGTAGTACCAGGTAGTTTGCCAGCCGAAAAACAAGGACTACCTAGTCTCTACTGTGCCGTGATTATTAAACAAGTGGATGAAAAAACGCGAGCAAAAACTAGCATTAACGAACTTCTAAGGGAATAAATGATAAAATAACAATAGCTGTTTTTAATCGGCTTTAATCAATTTCAAAAGAATATGGAATATAAAAGTGGTAATGTATACGATTAGTTAATCATTATAATTGAAGGCAAAAGGATATAGATTAATTGCCCTTCTATTTTATAATATATTATTATTCAGCCTTGCAGTGACGATATCAGGTTCTACGACCACAATCCACGTCTATTAGCGAGAAAGGCAAAGATAACGCGGCAATCCCTGTTTATGAATGGCAATTTTATACATAAATCAGATTCATAAAGAGACTGCCGCACTTTAAAAGTGCAGTGACGAAAAAGTGCATTCTATTTTTGTATAACCCTACTACATCTAAAGTACTTCAAGATCTCCATTTATAGTCACATCACCTTCTGAAACAATAAAATCTTCTCCAGTTAATGTTAGTCTTATGTTGTCATTAACGAATATGTCAAGTCCGTTTGCACTAGCATTATTAAGTACTGACGAGGCTAGATATATCATGCGCTACTGTAAAAGTTCCAGCAGCATTATTGTTTAGGTTAATAGGATTTGTAGCAACTTCAACACTATTAGTTAATGCGTTTGCACTAGAAAACTTAAAATCATCTCCATTTGAAAGTGTAGCATCATGATCATCCATAGTTTGTATTGTTATTTGCAGGAGTTAAAGATAGTTTAATAGATTAGTATTAATGCGAACTTAAAGGTACATAAACCCTTCACTTAAGAGCGTTAGCATGGCGGTACATTTAGGCAAGAAATTATTACAACTTTTAAATCAAAAAACGTTAATTCTTAAGTTTGTTACATTCTCTATGTTGAGTTAGGCTTAACATACAAAAAAATTATGCTGCTAGCGCTTTTTCTTTTAGAAGTTCAACCAGTTTTTCCGTAGAATCTGTTTCGGATATTTTTTCTAGAATTGCAATCTCAGTAGCTAAACGATTTAAAGCTTCTTCATAGATTGTCCTTTCGCTGTAAGAGCGATCATTATCTACGTTTTTATATAGATCACGTACTACTTCAGCTATAGCTTCTATTTCACCTGAGTTAATTTTAGCTTCGTATTCTTGGGCTCTTCTACTCCACATTTTATTGCCACGCTTGGGTTTGCCGTTTAAAATGTTGTAGACTTCATTTATGGAACTCTTATTAGCTAAGGTTCTAAGGCCAGATAGAGACGCTCTTGTGACAGGGACTCGTAATGTCATTTTGTCTTGTGGAAAGGAAATTACATATACTTCTAGTATTGTGCCTGCTATATCTTGGTTTTCAATTTCTATGATTTCACCGACCCCGTGTGAAGGATAGACAACTTTATGACCTACTTGAAATTCTTGAGTTTTTGACATAAGCACCTCATAATTTGAGTTTAATAGAATTACATACATTGTATCACAAGTACAATGATAATAAAAGCATATAATTTAGCTAAGAAGTTAATCTTCTGGTAATAATATTTCGCGTTTTCCGGAATGGTTAGGGCTAGAGAGTATTCCTTTTTTCTCCATTTCTTCTACTATATTTGCAGCTCTGTTGTAACCAATTCTAAGACAGCGTTGAATATAACTAATTGATGCTTTGCGCTCGGTGCGAACGATATTTACCGCTTGGTTATACATATCGTCCTTTTCTGTATTTTCAAATTCATTATTTAACATTTCATCTTCTTCAGATTCGGTTACTGCAGAAATATATTCTGGTGTTCCGGTATCCCTTAAAAAACTTGTCACCCTTTCAACTTCTTTGTCATCTACAAATGGACCATGTACACGTAATATTTTAGCGCTATTACCCATATAAAGCATATCTCCCATACCTAGAAGTTGTTCTGCGCCTTGTTCGCCTAAAATAGTGCGACTGTCAATTTTGGAAGTTACTTTGAAGCTTATACGGCTTGGAAAATTAGCTTTGATCACGCCAGTAATTACGTCTACTGATGGTCTTTGTGTAGCCATAATAAGATGAATTCCTGCAGCTCTAGCCATTTGCGCTAGTCTTTGAATAGAGGACTCGATATCCTTACCAGCAACTAACATAAGGTCAGCCATTTCATCAACTACGACTACAATGAAAGGCATTTTATTCATATCTATCGGCACTGTATCGTTTATGGGCTTACCAGTCTCTGTATCGAAACCAGTTTGTACTTTACGTTCAAGTACTTTTCCTGTTTTAGAGGCTTCTTGAATTTTTATATTATAATTAGTAATGTTACGAACACCAAGATGAGACATTAATCGGTAACGATTTTCCATTTCTTTACATGCCCACTTTAAAGCCACAACGGCTTTTCCTGGTTCGGTAACAACTGGTGTCATTAAATGAGGGATATTGTCGTAAGCTGATAGTTCAAGCATTTTAGGATCGATCATGATCATTTTACATTCATCTGATGTATATCTATATAATAGAGACATAATCATTGCATTAATAGCCACTGATTTACCAGAGCCTGTAGTTCCAGCAACAAGTAAATGTGGCATCTTGGCTAGATCAGCGACAAGTGGGCTACCCCCTAGATCTTTTCCTAGAATTAAGGGAAGAGATATATTAGAATTTTGAAATTCTGGAGTTGTAACTAGTTCTTTTAATCTAAAGAACATACGTTTTGTATTGGGAAGCTCAACACCGATAGCATTTCTACCAGGTATAACAGCAATACGAGCAGAAACTGCAGATAAAGATCTTGCGATATCGTCGGCAAGACCAATAACACGAGAAGATTTTGTTCCAGCTGCTGGTTCGAATTCATACATAGTAACCACAGGACCTTCTAAGGCAGAAACTACTTGTCCTTTAACCCCGAAATCTTTGAGTACGGATACTAATTGTTCTGAGCGCTCTGTAAGTTCAGCTTGAGTTTGCGGTTTAAAACTTTGATTGTCGGCTTCATCTAGTAAATCTATAGGTGGTAGAGTGTTTTGTTCAGAAATGGTTCGTTCAATTGGCTTGGGTTTTTTTGCATTTTGAGGTAATCGTTTTTTGTTAGAGGTAGCTTCTATAAAGTTTTTTTTATTTTGTTGGTTTATTGAACCAAATTCTCCTTCGTCATAATATGCATCACCCGTATCAAGCGACTCAAGCTTGGACCCAAGTTTTTGCAAAATACCAGTTTTATTTATTATTTGAATAATTACATTGCAAAAAACATAAATAATCATCTTGTATATTCTAAAAGGTATACCCAATGCTAATATTATAAATATAGTCGTAAGTATTATATATCCATGGGAAACATATTCTTTATAGTTTGCTATTTGTGTAAAGGACAAAGTAATATGCGCAACAGCCATCCCTAATACGCCACCAGCTCCAGCAGGTAGATACTTGATTTCAAAGTAAGTAAGGGCGCCACATGAACATATAATTGCAAAGAACATAGAAATAGTGCGTAAAAAAGCATAATTAACCTCACCGTTGCGAAATAATAAATATGACCATGAGGTAGCGCATAAGGTAAAAATAAATCCAGATAATCCACATATTTGATATATTAGATCCGAGATATAAGATCCAAAATACAATAATAGATTGTCAGGAATATTATCTGTTACTAAATTGAAAGAAGGGTCAGTAGGCTTATATGAGACAAGAGAGATGCAGGTTATAATAGCTAGTAATAGTAGTAAAATAGCTCTTACTTTACTGTGTACTAAGGTTTTTTTTATGTAATTCATTTTTAAAAGATTATGATTATTAATCAGATATTAAATGATTGCCTTGTCTTGATCAAGTTAATATCAATATACATAGATATATTGAAATATTTTTTCTTTGTTTGCCTTCTTAATACATAAGTATAGCTAATAATAATGTAATTAATTTGTCAGATTTGGTATTTAGTACCCTAGTTGTAACAATTAATTATGTATTTATGCGTTTTTACTACTGTAAGTCTTTTACGTTAGCAATCTTGATGGCATAATAGATTTGAGGCATTTTGCTTTTTTTATAAAAATTAGGTTTATTGTGGCAGTATCTAAATCATCTGATAGTAACTTATATAATGACGCTTCTGAGAACTTCATACCAATAGCATGCCATTACGATGAGCATACGTTGCTTACCAAAAATGGTGAATTATTACAAACAATACAAATTAATGGTATTCATTCAGAAAAAATCAGTAAGAATTTGTTTAATTTACGTAAAGTAGTTAGAGAGTCCATACGCAGTACAGTAACTTGTAAAAAATTTGCTTTTTGGGTGCATACAATTAGAAGAAAAGATGATTTAGACGATGATGCAGAATATAATGGTTTGCTTTCTGCAAATATTCACGATCTTTGGCGAAGTAAAAATTATTGGCATGATAAATTCGTAAATCGTCTTTATATTACTGTAGTGCATCAAGCTCCTACGCTAAAACTTAACAATTTTAATTCCTTGGTGCATTCTCTTTCTGTTAATACTATTACTAGTTTTGAAGAGAAATATTTTGCCGCCGCGGCGATTGAATTAAATAATACAGTTAATGGAATATTAGAGGGAGTTGGCGAATATGGTGCACAAAAATTAGGAATAAGAATAGAAGGAGAAGAGTGTTATTCAGACCCCATGTTTCTTTATCGCCGTATTATGCAACTTAATGAAGAAGATTGCCCTGTGCCGATTTCTGATATTTCGGCAGCTCTTGGATCACATCAATATTCTGTGGGTAGTGATAAAATAGAAGTAATTGGTAATAGAGGAAAGAAATTTGCTGCTTTGATGTCAATCAAAGAATATAAGGAAGTTTCAGCTGAGGCTTTAGATAAATTTTTACAAATACCTGTGGAAATGGTAGCTACAGAAGTATTTTATTTTGTAGATCGTGATGAAGTAGTATCAGTTTATGAAGATCAAGATTATATATTAGGAGTAAGTGGTGATTCAGAATTGAGAGAGTTTAAAGGTCTAGACGTTATAGTAGATGTAGATAATGATAATATACATTTTTGTCATCAGCAGATTTCCTTTATGGTTATTGGGGATGATATACAAACACTTGATAAACAAGTACGTCAGGCCTCTGATTCACTATCTAAAATTGGTATAGTACACGTGCGTGAGGATGTTAATCTTGAAAAAACTTTTTGGGCGCAATTACCAGCAAATTTCTCGTTTTTAACGCGTATGCGTCCGACGGTGTTAAAAAACACAGCTGCTTTAGCCTCTTTGCATAATTTTCCTACAGGAAATCAGTATAATATATGGGGTAGGGCTGTAACGCTGCTTAGAACCGAAAAGGGTACTCCGTATTTTATGAATTTTCACGATCAAACTAATGTTGGTACTACTTGTATTTTTGGTGAACGTAAATCTGGTAAAACAACTTTATTAAATTTTTTGATATCAGAGGCGGATAAATATAATCCTACTACAATCTATCTTACAGATGATATGGATTCTGGTTTGTATATAAAAGCACGTGGTGGAAATTGGTTTCAGAGGGATAAAAATATAATAAACCCTCTTCTTTGCACGGATACAGAAGAAAATCGAAAATTCTTATTTGATTTTTTTAAAATCATTGCAAAACATTATTTTGATCCCTTACAAAAAAGTGAATTATCTTTATTACAAGTCTTGAGTGAGTCCGTATTTAATATACCAATTCAAGAACGTAGACTTTCTAAGGTGATTCAAACATTAAAAAATTCAGATAAAGGCGAAGAAGAATTGCGCAAGCGTTTAGCTGTATATTTACCAGAAGGTATTTACCATGGTGTATTTGAAAGGGATAATCCTATTAATTTATCAGAGGGTTCTATAGTTGCTATCAATTTACAGTGTTTTGATGATGCGGCTTATACCAAAGCTAATTATCCTAAAGAGAAAAAACTTATTGAACAGTTCGAGTATGATAGGAATGTAATGCGGGCAGTAAAGGCTGCCATAGTTTTGACATCTCAAAATATTATGCAAGAAGTTGGCGAGGGACCAAAAATATTTGCAGTGGATAATTTATCAGAGATTATAAATCTTGAACATTATGCAGAATTATTCTCTCTATTGGCAGAAAACATAACGGCAATGAATGGAGTTTTTGTAAGTGGTATTAATATCGATGTATTGCATAAATTATATACACAAAAAATTCCTCAGGAATGGATTGCACGCGTGAATACTAGCTTTATTTTGCCTTCAGAAATAACTATGGCTGGTATTGATGAAGTCCTAAGTTTAGAGTCTGCTGAGTTTAAAAAGCTTTCTAAGCTTACTATATCATCGCGAATGTTTTTAATTAGACAAGATGGTAAATCTATAGCTTCTGAGCTTAGTATCGGAGGATTATCAGGATTAATTAGGTTGTTTTGTTCTGGTCAGAAAGAGATCGATATTTACAAGGAAGTAATTAATGAGTTTGGTAACAAAAAGCCTGAAGATTGGGTGCAAGAATTTTATGAAAAACTTGAAAATGTTAGGTAATAAATGACACAAGGTTTTAGGTGATAAAAAGAATAATTTTGCTATTAATATTTTTATTCTACTGCCCGGTTGTACTAGCTGGATTTTGGGATGCTGTAGGCCAATGTATTGGAGATCCATGTAATTGCGGAGATTCTAATAGTACTCAAATGGAGAAATGGGGTAATGGTAAGGATAGTCCTTATAATCGTGGTAAGAAAAATTATCTTTGCCCGCCCTGGAATAAAAATGGCGGACGTGATGATCATACGTGCCTAGTAAGAGGAGTAGATGTAGACGGTACAGAAGCTCCTGGTTTTCCTGGTGCAGGCACTGTGTATTATGAAAATTTGTGTGCTGAGTCTACAGTAGAAAGTACTTATTTTGATCCTAAAATTAGAGTTAGAGGGCAGCAATGTAATGTATTTGCTTGTTGGACAACTAGTCATATTTTAAAGGGAAATGGTGAGTGTGTAACACTTGCTGGTGGTTATGCTCTGCCATTACACCGCATGTGCGCAAGAATTGCCTTGCCTAAAGATGATGATAGAAAATTACCTGCAGATCCCGGCTATACCAAAGGTATGCATTTAACTCATGAAGGTGTTAATGAAAAAGATAAGAAAATAACGGATAAATATGAGAAAGAAATAATAATTGATGCTCCAAAGCTATGCTTGTACAAGGATCCGTCCTTTTTCAGTACGGAAGATGGGCTTGATTTAATGGATCTTGATCCCAATAGGCAGCCTCTCCATAAAACAAAGGAGGCTCATCCAATAATTAAGGTTATTAATTTTATTATAAAAATGTCATCTGATGCAGCTAAAACGCCATCGGAGTTATTGGGGGCTCTATTTGGTTTAATGGATAATGGAAAAGATGATCAAACTACAGCTGCTTCATTAATGAAAGATTTAATGTCGTTTGTAGGCAAGGTGATTGAATGGGTAGGAGATGCATTCATTTCCCTTCTAGAGAGATTGGGAGAAATTAATCATGCTGTTGATAGTAAAGAATATGGTTGTGTGAACTTACCACTTGGTCCTCTCCCTCCACCATATTGCGAAAAAGTTGCACCTTTTTCTCAGGTAGCGACTATTTCTAATATTTGCCCAAAAAATAGTCAAGGTAATTTTGTCAAATCAACTGGTAATTTTCCATGCGTAGTTTCAAAGGTTGATAATAATTTTATTAATAATTCTGTTAGGGTGGGTTATGAAACTTTATTACCATTATGTCGTAATAATGAAGACCCGATGACAACAGATTCATGTGTGAAAATTGAAAATCTAGGTGCGTTTTCTGAAGCAGAAGCTTTGCATTTATCTACTGCGTCTAAGGATATAATAAAACCTTGTAAAGATCCAACTAAAGATCCAACTAAAGATCCAACTAATGGAGTTCCTTGTTTTAGAACTATGTTGCCACATAAATGTAGTGTAACAAGTAATGGTTGTCAGGATGGGTTTCGTATAGTTTACGGTGAAAAATTAGGCAGTACACTTACTGCGAAACAATATTTTAATGATGATTTAGATAATTGTTCAGGTAAGTCAAGTACTATTTGTCAGGAAATATGGGGAGTGAATATAGGTGAGTTCATTGATATTAGTCTTCCATTTCCAGAAATACAAAAATCTGGTGAAACAATGCCTTTAGTCAAAAGCTTTACTCTAGTTGATAAAAATGATAAGAGAGGAGATTTTATTGCTTCAATAGTAATGGTTCCTGACCCCGGTAATGACGGTACTTATTCATTTACCCAAGAGCCTAATCAGCTTTGTGTATTTGATACAAAGTATCATTCTTTAATTGGTTGTAGCAATAGAGTGAAAAATTCTGGTGCTAAAGTTAGAGAGTGCAGTGGTGATAGATGCAGTTCTAGTTATTTTTCTCCCAAATTTATTGCGTATTATAATGAAAATAAAAATAAAAACGAATATACAACATCAGCTGTTATTGAGCCTTTATCTGTTCATAATCCAGATTCTAAAACTAACACTGTTATTAATTTGGCGGGCAATTTGTTTGAGTCCTTTATTATTGATGATACAATGATTACAAAACCTTTTTCTGGAGATCATTCACCTAATCCTTCTAGTATATTTGGTATGTACCAAGACAATATATTTCCATTTGCTGAAGGAGTAGTAAATAATGACGCCGTCTATATTAGTGGATTAGAGTATATAAACGGTTCTTATCACTTGGGTGGGAAACTCGCGTGTTTAACAAGTATCAACGATAAAAGATGCCCAGAAGATATTGAAATGTGTGTGTTAACAAATTTATTAAACACTGAAACGGTGCTGTGTAGCGATTTATCTAAAAAATCTTCTGGGTATGGTGGGCTTAAAATGTGTGTTGGTGTTCAGAATAATTGTCCTATTACAGATTCTATAAGTAAAAAAAGTGACGGTCAAATTAATATTAGAGATTGCGGCGTTCAAGGAAAATGTTATGACGGAGGGGTAGAGTTATGTAAAATTAGTGAAAATGCAAAAGATCGTATTAACCCTAGCGCCTTTTATGGGAAAAAATTGGAACCAGGTCGATTTTACGATCCTTCTGCTAATTCGTCTAATGATGACCTTCCAAAAGGTGTAAAAATTAAGTACAATCTAGATACACAGGGCCTACGCAACAAAACGTCAGTGGAGCTTGGGTTATGTGTAACTATTCCACAAGGAACATGCTCTGAAGAAAACGATTATTCCGAAAGTAATGGTTATGCATATTGGCCTGAAACTCCAGTAGGTAAGCAAGCTATTGGTACTTGCAAGGTGGGGTGGCATGCACTTCAGCCATTAAAGAGATATTGTGTACCTTTTTCTGCGACAAAAACATTTGGTTTTGAGCCTTTAGATAGAGTAGTAGATGGGGTAAAAAAATATACAGAAATTAAGTGTATTAAGGATAAGGAGGATGATAAGTAGATGCGGTTATATTTTTAGATACAAGGGTATATAAATATGTTTGCTAGTTTTAAGAGATGGGCATAATAAAAATAATGGTGCACCCGAGAGGAATCGAACCCCTAACCTCTTGATTCGTAGTCAAGTACTCTATCCAATTGAGCTACGGGTGCGGAATAAATAGATTAAATTTATAGCTAATTCATTATATATTTTGATAGTTATTCCTTTGCTCTTTAAAAACTTTAAAATGAAAAAAATTAAAATGAAAAACTTTAAAATGGCTCCTCGGGCCGGACTCGAACCAGCGACCGAACGGTTAACAGCCGTTTGCTCTACCACTGAGCTACCGAGGAACAAAATAACTAACTTAATATAAGTATTAACCTATATAACCAATGACATGGTCAATGTACTTATAGCAAAACTTCTTTTCGTGGTCTATAGTTTTTTTAAAAAAAGTGAATGAAATATTTAGTAACAAAATTTTTATTGTGAATATACGCCATGATTGTGTAGTATAACCAACGTTACTGTGATTATAACATTTTAAAATATACATGATGCAAACCACTATTAATAACCCTACTAGCTGCTATGGTATTGGTGTACACTCTGGAGAAAAAACTCAAGTAACATTAAAGCCGGCTGCGCAAAACACTGGTATAGTGTTTGTTAGGACGGATATAAAAGCAGTAGACAACAAAGTATATGCATCTTACAAAAATGTTTTTGATACCACCTTATCCACTTCAATAAAAAATCTATCTGGTACTCAAGTATCTACCATAGAACATTTAATGGCAGCTATTTGGGGCTGTCGGCTTAGTAATGTTATTATTGAAATTGATGGTCCAGAAGTACCTATTATGGATGGTAGTAGTAAGGCATTTGTGTTTATGATTGAATGTGCTGGTCTCAAGATGCTTAATACGCCAAAAAAGCATTTGAAATTATTAAAAGATGTATATGTAAGTGAGAAGGATGCTGAAATTTTCGCAAGTCCAGCAGAGTATTTGCGGATTGATCTTACTATAGATTTTGCAAGCTCCGTCATTGGTAAGCAGCAACATGTTTTTAACAAAGAAGCTAGCTTCCGTGAAGATTTGGCGGATTCTAGAACCTTTGGTTTCTTGCATGAACTGGACTATTTACAAAGCAAGGGATTGGCTAAAGGGGCCTCTTTAGATAATGCTATTGGTATTGATAAGGATATTATTCTTAACCATGGTGGCCTTCGTCATGATAATGAATTTGTGCGTCATAAATTGCTAGATTTGGTGGGAGATTTATTTTCTTCTGGTGGTGGTCTTATTTGTGAATTAAAAGGATTTAAAACTAGTCATTCCCTAAATAATAAATTCCTGCATAAAATTTTCAGTGATCCGTATTCCTATAAATGGGTAGATAATTCTGGCAATTAATTTGACCTTAAATTTAATGCTTAAATCAAAAAATGCTATATTATCTAGCGCTAGAAATATTTATCTGCTATTATTACTCTGATTTTCTTATCGATTTTGATAAACTAAATACACTTGGAGTAGTTGGATAATGTCTAAAACAAATCATCAAATATTAGAGAAAAATAGAGCGGAAGTTTTAAAATTCGCAGATGCAATTCAAGATCCAGGTGTTACAACTGAGCAAGTTGTTGTAGACCTTACGCAAGATATTAAGCTCAAGACTACTAATGTGCAGGATCTTGTTGCTAATGGTAATTTAGCTATGGCTATTCAAGAATTGGATGAAATTAAAGATAATAAAATTGGTATAGTTTGGCATAAAAGTGAAGATTTAGGTAATGGTACAAAAGCTCTTGTTAGGGATGCTAGAGGAGTTACTACTGATCTTACGGTTCTTAAAAAAGAAGCTAATGAAAAATATGCCATGCAGCTATTGAATGAGGTTCGAGGAGGCCTTGATCTAATAGATAAATCTGCTTTAGATAAAGAAGTTAAAGAACTAGCCAAAGAAAAGTTTATGCATATTGCACAAAGCGGTATGTTAGACATAGACAAGCTGAACGACAAAACAATTAAAGTATTTAATACTCAGATGATTAATACATTAGAAATCGCTGGTATTGAGGATGCATCAGATAAATTAAATTTTGCAAAAGAAATATCTAATTTTAAAGACGAGCATCGCCACATCGTTACTCTTACTGTGGTAGAAGATAAAAATGGTCAAAGACATACAGTCGCTGAAGCTGAAATAATGCTCAATGGTTTGACAGAAACTCAGAAGAAACAATATACGGATATAGACAAGTCGCAAGAGGGCAAAAATTCAGGCGTTCCCTGGTTCGATAATATGCCGAAATATAAACAAGATCTATTGCGTGAGTCAGCAGCTGATATTGCTTCTGGTAAAAAAATAATACCGACACAGCTTTTGGGAGATGCAGTGGGTATTAGAAACGCATATCAAAAAGTAACAACCATTAAGGGGTCAGATAATGTATCTAAAGTTTTGTCACAAACATTACATTGCGGAGCGCCTGTAACTAAAATTAAAGTTGTCGATAAAGCGCAAAGACAAGAGATTGCTACTGAAAATGTTAAGCAATTACAAAGTTTTACAGAGTCTGGAGCAAAACTAAATCTTAATATTTTAAATAGCAAAACTCCTAGAAATGTCCGTGGTGAAAATTTTATTTTTGATCAGTTAAAAAAAGCTAAGAAAGAAACTCAAAATGTTACTAGTACGGCCTCTCCGATTAATAGATGGAGGTTACTTGGTGGTGGTCGAGATACGAATCAATTTAAAGAAACTCTTGCTGATATTGCTGGTGGCCTAGAAGATAAGGACGGAACAAAAAATGTTGCTTCGTATTTAAAAAAAGGTGGATTTAGATTTGGTAATTTTCTGGAGGCAATAACATTTGGTGTTTATAAAACCACTGAAACTAAGGCTAAGGCAGAAATTGTAAAACTTGCTGAGAGTAACTCGGATTTAGCAAAAGATTTAGGTGTGGCTATGGAATGTAGGAATTTAGCTGATTCTACTACGCTTGGTTCATTATCTGAGAATGTAAGCCTGGAGTTAACAGCCAAGATGAATATGGTTGCAAATTCAGCTAAATTAAAGGGTGGGGCTTTAAATTCAGTTCTATCTCATGAAATTATCAATAAGATTCCAGATAACGTGGATTTCTGTAAAAGCGGTAAAGATAGAACGGGTTATGTGCAGGCAAAAAACACTCAATTATCTGTTGCTTCGCATTTAGGAATTGATCCTAAATCGAATTTGGGTCAGAAAAATTTGGTGTTTCAAGTTGCTGGTAATCATACTCAAGAAATGGCTGGTATACAGGGTGGTACTGTTGGTTGCCATTCAGTAAAAACCAATCCTGAGTTTGCTTTAAACAAACAAGATAAGGCAATGAATGGAGTGATTAATCAAAAATCTTCGAGCTTTAATAGTTCTGTAAAGGTTGTAAAAGATAAAAAGATAAAAGCAGATATTGTAAAGAAATTTATGATTTCTTTTGCCAGCGCACAATCTAAGAAAGAAGGGGCTATTGATAGGTCTCAATCTACCTCTATTGAATCATCTAAGTCCAAGCAGATATTACAAAATCAAGCAAAAGACCTAGTGAAAACATTAGTGGTCCAAAAAACAATATCACCTAGTTCTCCACTTCTTACTAAGCCGAAAGGCAAATATGCTGGTGTGGGCGGCAGATAGATGAGGTCACTATTGATCTTGCTTATATAGGTATAAAATGTTATTATGCTTGTAATTGTAATATTTTTTGATTTATTGGTGATTAATGGCAAAAGAAGAATTAATTGAGTTTGACGGGGATGTTCTAGAGCTTCTTCCAAATGCGCATTTTCGAGTCAAGCTTGAAAATGGTCATAATATTATTGCCCATACATCTGGTAGAATGCGTAAAAATCGTATTCGTATTTTAGCTGGAGACAAAGTCCGTATTGAAATGACTCCTTATGACTTAACAAAAGGGCGTGTTATCTTGCGCCACTAGGTTTTATGAAATTACCTCTTATTTTAGCATCAGCTTCACCAGCTAGGCTTCAGCTATTACGTCAAGTTGGTTTAGATCCTGATATAGTACTAGCATCAGATATAGACGAGACAGAACATCCAGGTGAAAAGACGCGCCAGATGGCTCAACGATTGAGTTATAATAAGGCTATGGCGATTGCAAATCAGGTTGAGCATGGGATCATAATTGGCTCGGATACCATACCTATGGTTGGCAGGCGCATTATGCGTAAAGCTATAAATGCCAACGATGTACGTGAGAGCCTGCAATTATTGTCACGTCGTAGGCATCAGATATATACAGGAGTCTGCGTAATTAAAAAAGATGGAAATGAAATACGTGAATTGCATAGAGTTGTAAAATCGATTGTAAAATTTAAAACATTATCGAAAGAAGAAATAGATTATTATTGTGCCAGTGGTGAAGGTATTGGAAAAGCTGGCGGTTACACTTTAACAGGGCACGCGGAATCTTTTGTATCATTCCTTTCTGGTTCTTTTTCAAATATCATAGGTTTGCCATTATTTGAGACTTTGAATATGCTAAATTCAGTTGGAGTGACTCCTCATGCTAGAAATAAGTAGCTTTTTAAAGGCAAGTTTGTTATACCAAATTGAACTTAGCGGCCGTGGCGGAATTGGTAGACGCGCAGCATTGAGGGTGCTGTTCTGATAAGGAGTGGAAGTTCAAATCTTCTCGGCCGCACCATTATAGTAAAAATAATGTATTATGTATGAATCTCAGAATACCATATCACCGGACGACCATCAGGATATGCTGGCTGATCAGTTTAAGCATATTAGATATTTAATTCATAATGATAAATTAGATGATGCGGCAGAAGCTTTGCTTGGTTTGCACTATGCGGATTTAGCAGATTTTTTAGATAACGCCAACCGTAGGATTTATCATGTGATTTTACCGCTTATTGTTGAGCAGCTAAATCCAGAAACGCTTGTTTGTCTTAGTGACGGTAATAAGCAGCGTGTTATCGAAGTATTGGGAGTACAAAAAAGCTCTAAGCTGATTGACCAATTAGATATAGAAGATTCAATCGAGGTAATGGATTTTCTTGGTGATGAGCTTAAGCAGGCTATAATTTCTAAGTTAAAACTAGAGAAAAGACAGCAAATACTTGAGGGTTTTCGATTTCCAGATAATACAGCTGGTCGTGTTCTTGAGAAAGATTTTGTTTCATTTCAGCGGCATTGGACAGCAGGGCAGGCTATTGATTTTATTCGTCGCAGTAAATTAAAGTCGGACTTTTATGCTGCAATAATAGTAAGTAGTAAATTTCATCCAGTGGGCACTATATTGCTTAGTACTTTGTTAAAAGTCTCGCGCACCACACATATTTCAGAATTAATGAATTGTGAGTTTAGGTCTGTAGATACGCATACTGAGTTAGATGATCTGGCATTTATTTTTAAGCAATATGCCTTGACTATTGTCCCTGTTACTAATCGCCAAGGTAAGTTGGTTGGGAGTATCTCTATTGATAACATGTTATATATTATTGAGGAACAAACCAAAAGTGAATTTATGCATTTGGGGGGTGTTCATAATAGTGATATATTTAATGATTTATATGCTACAGCTAAGCATCGTTTCCCTTGGTTATTTGTAAATTTGGTGACGGCTTGTATAACTTCAATGGTGATTAATCAGTTTAGTGACACTATTGCTAAATTGATAAGTTTAGCTACTATTATGCCGATTGTGGCTTCTATGGGCGGTAATGCGGGTACTCAGGTTATGACGGTGACGGTTCGCGCGTTAGCTGGTCGTGAGATTAATAATTCAAATACAATGCGAGTGGTATGTAAAGAAATATTAGTATGCACTCTTAATGGTTTATGCCTTGCATCCATTGGCATGATACTTATCTATTTATTGTTTGCTGATATTGGTTTAAGCGTAGTATTCGCAAGTGCAGTTACTATAAACTTTATGATGGCTGGTTTGCTTGGTTCGGCTATTCCTATTATATTAAATCATTTTGATATTGATCCTGCTGCTGCTTCTGGAGTTTTCTTGACTGCTTTTACTGATGCAATAGGATTTTTTAGTTTTTTAGGCTTGGCATTCTTCTTTTTGGTTTGAATTGTTATTGACATGCACCGCAAAAATCTATATCGTGCATATAAATATAAATAAATTATGTAGGGATACGATTATGTCTCGTAAATGTGAATTAACTGGTGTAGCTGTGCAATATGGCAATAACGTATCGCACTCACAAAGAAAAACAAGAAGGCGTTTTGAGCCAAATGTAAGAAGTGTTGTTTACACGAGCGAACTTACGGGCGAAAAATATAGGCTAAAAATTGTAGCAAAAGCTATGCGTAGTGTAGAAAAAATTGGCGGCTTTGACGCATTTATGCTAAAAGCAAAAGATACAGTAATGTCGCTTAGAGCTAAAAAAGCTAAAAGAGATATATCTAAGAAGAAAAAAGAGTTAGCATAATGAAGAAAGATATTCATCCAGCATATAAAAAATTAACAATTACAGTCGGTAAAGATGAGTTCATTACAGCCTCAACTTTGAAGTCTGGTCAAATCTTGATGGATATCGACTACCGCAAGCACCCAGCTTGGAACAAAGGCGCTGCAAACATGGTTAACCAATCCAATAAAAACGTTAGTGATTTTAATAAAAAATTCGCTGGTCTTTCCTTTGGGGTCAAGAAATAGGTTTAAGTCGTTTTTTATAGTATTTTCTACTATGTCTTTTTGTAACTTACACAAATGGAAGCATCTTAAATATTTAGATTAGATGGATATAATATGACAGCTTAAACCATACTTAAACTGCGATTTTGTATATATTTGATTGAACTTTAGACCAACTATCCCCCCATGAATCACTACGTACTGCGGCTCTAATCTGTAAAACGTTGTGATCACTCCATAACATTTTTTGTTTTCCTTTTTGACGCTCGTTAATTAGTGTATGTACCGTAGACTCTGCTAAATTACTAGTAAACACTAAACCCTTATTTTTTCTTTCTCTATAATGGACTGATTTTTCAAGACAAATTTTTACTAATTTTGTTTCCATGTTATACTATTTTTTAAGCAACTTTTTGTAAATAATTAAGATAGACATTCATGGGTTTTTGATACCCTATACTA
>CAWWAI010000013.1:0-24656 GCA_963934885.1 uncultured Rickettsiaceae bacterium
AATCAAAAACAGATGACGTAGAGGAATTTGAATTTATATTAAACAGTTTGGATTGTTTGGAAAAGCACGGAGAATGCGTTGCGATCGTTCCCATGAGTTGTGCTCTGGCTCAGTCGGGAGAAAGACTAAGGTTAAAAGAGCAATTATTATCTAAACATACCTTAAATGCAGTTTTTTCTATGCCAGACGAGCTGTTCTGTAACTCAAAAGTGGGGACTAATACTTGTATCATGGTATTTAAGGCGCACACCCCAAACCCCAAAAATAAGAAAACTTTTTTTGGTTATTTTAAAGACGATGGTTTTTATAAAAAAAGAACTAAAGGAAGGTATGATTATGATAACAAATGGTCGAGTATAAAAAAGACTTGGATAGATTTATATATCAATAATGAAGAAAAAGTTGGCGTTAGTAAAAGCATAAAAGTTTTGGCAACAGACGAATGGTGTGCGGAGCAATATATACAAACAGATTATACAAAATTAACAGACAATATGTTTCAACAAACGGCACTCGATTATTTATCGTATTATGTTTCTCGGGGTGATTTTGAAGCCATCAAAAGTTTTTTAAATAATAGAGAAAAGAAGGAATTGAATATAAAAACTTGGGGTAATTTTAATGTTGGAAAGTTATTTGAGATATCTTTAGGAAAACCCATACATAAAAATAGTATTAGGGATTGCTCAATCAAAAACAACAGTGAATATATACCTTATGTAACTAGAACTACAAAGAACAATGGAATAGAAATGTATATTGATAGAGGGGTTTTAGATAATGAAGATTATATTCAGGAGAAAAACTGTCTAACCATAGGGGCGGAAGGGTTTAAGGCTTTTTATCAAAAAAATAGTTTTGCAACAGGTAACAAGGTTAATGTTTTAAGAAGTAAACATTTAAATTTAGAAATTAGTTTATTTATAAATTGTGTTTTAAATTTTGAAATAGAAAAAAAATTTGGTTATGGTCGTGGTTTAGTAAAGTCTAGGGTTATGGAGTTATCTATAAAATTACCAAAAAAAGATAATCAGCCAGACTGGCAATTTATGGAAGATTACATTAAATCATTACCTTACAGTAGTTCGTTATAATCTAACGTACGTAAAGGGATAATTGTGAATAATTTAACTGATATATTATTAATAAATAAACAATAGAATTTTATGTATTCGTTAAATCAAATTGTTGAATTAATACCACGCTTTACACTTGGAATAATAACCATATTACCTTTTTTGATGTTATGGATATTATCATTTTTATTATTCAAAAGTCTAAAAAAGAAAATACAATATCAAAATCCGCTTATCGCTTTTTTTTCTAAGTTAACAAATATATCTATTATAACCATAGCAATAATGACTTTACTTGGTACTATGGGAGTAGACATAAGCGCTCTTCTTACAGGACTTGGTTTAACAGGATTCGCGCTAGGGTTTGCTCTTAAAGACGTTCTATCTAGTTGTATTGCTGGTATATTGATATTATTCTACCGTCCCTTTAAATTACAATCAAAAATTACCGTAATGGGCGTTGAAGGAACAGTAATAGATATTGACCTACGATACACAACACTAAAAAATGGTAGTGAAAAACACCTAATACCAAATTCCAAATTAATCTCCGAGAAGATTACCATTATAGAGGATAAATAGCCTAATTTTCACTAAATTTATAAGGACGATCTTTATTATTTAGATATTTAATTACTTTATGATTATCTTTTTCTACCTCAATATAATTGATATAATTATTGGCTTGAAAACGTCCATTAACTTCTAACTTTTCAAGTCTATATTCTTCAATTTCTTGCATTTTAATGCCGCTTACATCAGCAAGGGCATGTATTACTTCTAACACGTCTGCAAGTTCTGTTTTTAGGTTTTCTTGGCTACTAGCTAGCAAAACTTCTTCTGCCTCTTCAACAATTTTATTCTTTAATTGCACTATATACTCTACTTTAGAGAGTTTGGTACTATTAATAATTACACCCTCATCGATCATACGCATAGGCAATTTGCTACGAATTAATTTGTTAAATTGATAGCATCTCATGTTTATATTTTGCTTTCTATAAGTTTAATTGTTTTAGAAATACCATACAGCTTAAAGAACGTTCCAAGGCGCGGACCTTGCGTTTGTCCTAATAATACTTGATATATCTCTTTGAAGAAATCACGTAGATTTTCATAACCTGCTTCTCTACCAATTGTATAAATTTCATTTTGAATCTCTTCACCAGTCTCTTCACCAGTTAATGTCGATAGCATGGTAGAAACTTGTCTTAGAAGTTCTTTGTGTCTATCAGTTGGTATAAGATAATCTTTTTTGTTTTTTACAAAATCATTATAATAATTTACAGCAAATTGTGTTAAATGATCTAAATATGGTGCATTTTCAGGCGTTGCATCCTTAGCATATTGAGTAATAAATCCCCAAAGAGCAGATTTATCTTCTGGGTTACATACAGATGCTAAATTCAAAAGTAAGCTAAAACTAATGCCATAAGTATCTATAACTGGTACATTTGCATTGTGGATATGAAAAACTGGATTGACTAATTGCTTCTCTATATCTTCTTCATGGTACTTTTTATTAAATGTTAAATATTCATCAACACTTTTTGGTAGTACATCAAAATGCAAACGCTTAGCTTTTGTTGGTGATTGAAACATGAATAAGCTCATACTCTCGATTGGTGCATAATGCATCCATTCATCAACGCTGATACTATTTCCCTTTGACTTAGAGATTTTTGCACCATCTTCATCTAAAAACAGCTCATAGAAAAATTGTACCGGCGGAGTACCGCCTAATATTTGACAAATTTTACTATATATTTCTGCATTTGGCCTATGATCTTTACCATACATTTCATAATCCACATCAAGAGCAGCCCAACGCATGCCAAAATCAGGCTTCCACTGTAATTTACAATGCCCACCCGTTACTAACACTTCAACAAGCTCATTATCTTCATTTCTATAGAAAACACTTTCACGCTCACGATCAATCTTTTCAATCGGAACTTGTAGGACAACACCAGTATCAGGACAAATTGGCATAAACGGAGAATATGTTTTACGACGCTCCTCACGAAAAGTTGGTAACATTAAATTCATAATATCATCATATTTTTCAAGAGCTTTAAGCATCATATAATCAAATTTACCCGATTTATAATGATCAGTTGCACTATAAAAATTATATTCAAGACCAAAACGATCTAAAAATGAACGTAACTTAGCGTTCATGTAATGTCCAAAACTTTCTGTTTCACCGAATGGATCTGGTATATCTGTTAGAGGTTTACCCAAATGCTTGGTGATCATTTCTGAATTAGGCAGATTCCCTGGTACTTTACGTAAGCCATCCATATCATCAGAAAAACAAATTAGTTTCGTGGGTATATTATACATTTGTTTAAATGCTTCTTGTACCATAATAGTTCTGGTTACTTCTGCAAATGTACCGATGTGAGGTAAACCAGATGGACCATAACCAGTCTCAAATAATACATAACCTTTTTTAGGCGTTTTACCACCAATTTTATTGTAAATTCTCTGCGCTTCTAAGAATGGCCAAGCTTTTGAATTAACTAGATCCTCGAAATTTATTGTCATAATTTAAATATAGTTTAGAATAAAAGAACTAACCAAGCTAATAATATTATTATATTATAACTATGTCAACGAAACTAAAAAATCCTTATATATTACTATTGCTGCTTTCTACTATCAGCTTATTTTTTGCGTATTTTGTAGAATATATTATGCATTTAGCAGCCTGTCCTTTATGTATATATCAGCGCTTTCCTTACCTAATTTTTATTATGTTGTCGTTAATTTCTCTATCTAGCACCAAAAATTATAGCAAATACTATATTATAACAGCCACATTCGCAGTGTTACTTGCTGGCTATCACACTGGTATTGAAAGAGGAATATTTGAACAATCTAGCTTTTGCAAGCCTCTAATTTCTATTACCGATAAAATCTCAGTAAATGATTTTAAAAAAATGCTCTATAATGAGCAAATAGGCCTGTGTAATAAACCAGCTTTAATGATTTTTGGTTTTTCAATGGCTGAATGGAATTGTCTTTTAAATATAGCGTTACTCACAATGTTTATTAAACTAAGAAATTATAAAGGAATAATATAATGCCAAGACCGTGTTTTAAAAATAAACAAAAGAAGCTGCAAGAAATTATTATGGTTAATCATGCTGGTGAATATGGTGCGCAAAGAATTTATGAAGGACAATTAGCTTATACAAAGGATGCAGAGCAAAAGGTGCTTATTAAAGAAATGTTAGAACAAGAACTTGAACATTTATATTATTTTGAACAACAAATTCAAGCTGGTAATGGTAGACCTACTGCCTTGACCCCTTTGTGGAAAATTTCTGGCTATGCTTTAGGTGCACTTAGTTCATGGCTAGGACCCAAAACCGCTATGCTAGTTACTGAAAGTGTAGAAGAAATCATAGTAGATCATTATCAAGAACAAATTGACTATCTAGAAAAAAATGATCCTAAAAATTATTTACTAAAGAAAATAAAAAAATTCAAACAAGATGAAGCTAACCATATCCATATTGCTATCAATAATGCCAGTAACGATGCACAGTTTCATGGATTTTTATCAAATTTAGTTCGCTACATTTGCCGTTCAGCAATCTTTATATCCAAAAAAATATAAGTACTTATGCGTTTATTATTAATGCGTCATGCAAACACTGAAATTCCAAAAGATGGACATGATTTAGAACGTCTATTAACTGAACGTGGCAAATTAGAAGCGGCCGAAGCTGCTGAATTTCTATACAAACATCAAATAGAAAAAATACTAGTTTCTTACGCAAAGCGTACCATGCAAACATCTAGAATAATTGAAGAAGTAATAACATCAGCAGAATTAGAAATTGTTACAGAGTTATATCAAGGTAATATTGATATAATTCTTAACCTGCTTTGTGAGCAAGAATCTAGTAATAAACATATTCTAGTTATAGGACATAATCCATTAATATATGATGTTGCTTTAGTCCTAGCAAATGCTAATTCAGATGAGTATGAATTCCTAAGAAGTACTATGATGCCCACGGGTAGAATAATTGTTTTAGATTTTCCCGAAATACATAATTGGCACGAGCTTAGTAAAAACAAAGGTAATATATTGGAAATATTTACACCCCAAATTATTCATAATAAATAAGTAACAAATTAATTATTGCATTATTTTCTATAAAAACACTTAGCGACAAAGTTATTATGATGTATGTTGATAAGAAAGATTATCTAATTTAGAAAATATGAACCTTCTACAACTTAAAGCATCAAACCCTAATATCTCCACATGGGTATCTGCTTCTGCTGGTACAGGAAAAACTAAAATTCTAACTGATAGAGTATTGCGCCTATTATTAGACAATGCAGCTTTCAATAAAATATTATGTCTAACATTTACTAATGCTGCTGCTGGTGAAATGAAAGAAAGAATAGTAAATTCTCTAGCAAAATGGTCAAAACTTAATGATACAGAACTAAAAGAAGAACTTCATAAAACCCTAGGACGTAATTGTACATTGACAGAACTAGCTAAATCTAAACAATTATATGAATTATATCTACGCTCTGATGAAAATATAAATATTCAAACTATACATTCTTTTTGCCAGTCCTTATTAAAAAAATTTCCACTTGAAGCTGGTGTTTCGCCTAGTTTTAAAATTATTGATGAAGCCAAGGCATACTCCATCTTACAACAAATAAAAAAGAGCTTGTTTAACAAGCCTGAACTAGAAGTTATTAATAATTATTTAACTGCTAATTTCCATGAAATAACAATAGACGAAATTTTTACCGAAATCGTACAGCATAAAACAAAATTCTTAACACGAACTACGGATATAGCAGAAGATCCGCAAAAAATCATAGCCTTACTAAACAGCACAGAAGATCATGCTTATCAAGATATATTGCAGCATCCATTTATACAAGACATAGTAGGGTTTGATATCTCTGTAGATACTCTTAAAAATTTCTTTCTCAATAAAGATGGGCAGAAGAAAAAGCGTATAGTTCCACAAAAAATTGCAAAACCAGGCTCAAATCTATATGATAATTTAGAACAAATACAAGATAAGATATACTCTATTGATCAAACACAGCGAGCTAAACACCTAGAAAATCATTCAAAATTACTTTCTATACTTAGCGCAAATATAATTGATTCCTATGAATCTTACAAATCTAACAAGGGTTTACTAGATTATGACGACTTGATTATCTATTCTAGCAATTTACTAAAATTGAGTAACGCCAAAGAATGGGTGCTTTATAAACTCGATGGTGGGATTGACCATTTACTAGTCGATGAAGCTCAAGATACAAGCGCCTCGCAGTGGCAAATCATTGAATCAATGATCGCAGAATTTTATGCAGGAACATCTACTAATGCAGATAAAAATCGTACAGTATTTGTAGTTGGTGATGAAAAACAATCTATTTTTAGCTTTCAGGGTGCAGATGTTGCATCATTTTCTTATATGAATAAATTGCTAAAACAAAAAATGACCGATGGTGGAAAATATTTTGAAGATGTGAATTTAGAAATGTCCTACCGCTCGGCTGGAGAAATATTAGAGGTGGTGCATCAAGTTTTTGATAAGATCCGTCAACAAATGCCAGCTCTATTTACTGCCGCACTTATACAACTAACCCCTTTTCGCTCTAAGCACACAGGCAGTGTTGAATTATGGCCATTATCTGTTTCTGATAATAATGATGAAGATTTTTGGAATATTACCACGCATTTAGACAATCAAGACTCAATAAAAGCTAACCTAGCCAAGAAAATCAGCTCTTATATAAATCTACAACTTACATCAGGCAGAATTCTACCCTCGACTGGTAAAGCAGTTAGCTGTAGTGATTTCATGATTTTATTTCGTAAACGCGATGAACTAACAGATGAAGTTATTAAAGCTCTAAAAACTGATAATATTGAAGTAACTGGTCTTGATCGTATTTCACTCCAAGAAAATTTAGCCGTACTTGATTTATTGTCAGTAGCCAAATTTGTACTAAATACTGAAGATGATTTGAATCTAGCTGCATTACTAAAATCTCCTTTAATTGCTCTTTCTGAACGAAATCTTTATGATCTTGCCACTTCCAGAAAGAAATTATCAATTTGGCAATACATACAATCAAATGATAAATATAATCTAGCTAATAAACTCAATATATTTATAGACCTATTTCACTACACAGATGTTAGTAATTTTTTTCAATATATAGTCGATATACTAGGATATAGAGAAAATTTAAATGCCAATTGTGGACCAGATAGCAATGATGCTATTGATGAACTACTTTATGCGTGCAATGATTTTGCGTCTCAAGAGAACACTTCTATCCAAAAATTTATTTTTTGGATAGAAAATTATAACAGATCGATAAAACGTGATAATAGTGCTACGGATAAAGTCAAAATAATGACCCTACATGCTTCAAAAGGTCTACAAGCTCCTTTTGTAATCCTCTGTGATACTAACAACATACCAAGTAATTCTGATCGCTTTCTCTTTGTAAATGGTCAAGCTTTATCTGCCAAAAATTCTAACTATATACCAGATTATTACAAAGTACTAAAAGAAGAAAAACAAGAAAAAGCCTATGCTGAATATTTACGCCTTCTTTATGTAGGAATGACCAGAGCTGAAGATCATTTAATTATCTGCGGCTACCAAGGTGGTAGGTCATTACCAGATAATTGCTGGTATCAACTAGTGCTTTCAAAGCTTTCTGAAATAGCCACGCCAACAGAAGATGGTACTTTAATATATGGAAAAGTAGATACTAACCATATAGCAGAAAACGCTTTACCCTCTGTAAAAGCTAACATAGAATTTTTTACGGCAAAAGCGCAGACCTCTTTAACACACCGAGAGGTTCATGCTATTAGAACCATTGCTTCACCTCTATCAAATCGTGATCCAATGGGTTACGGGTTAGTTTTTCATAAAATATTAGAAGATTCTTTAAAAGCTACAAATATTAATATAATGAATTCTCACCCATTAATTACTACCCTTGATCCGAAATCACAAAAACGTATGCATTCCGGAATTAAAAAAATTATTGATAATAAAGAATTTAATTCTCTGATTCAGGAAAAAACTATTAAAACTGAAATAACGCTAGGCTCAAAGATTGATAATAAAATACAAATTGGTAGAATTGATCTTATTCTGATAGATTCAAGCGAAGTAATCATAATTGATTATAAATCTGATAAATTACCAACTTCAAGTGAGAAGAATATTCCAGATACTTATTATCAACAATTAATGATTTACAAAAAAATGATCAAAGAAATTTATCCTATACAAAAAATTCGTACAATGATCCTTTGGCTAGAAAATGGCTCTTTACAAGAAATTACTTAAATTTATACTACCTAAACTATTAGGCGCAAACTATTAGGCGCATTATATATTAAATATTAAAAAAACTTAGATAAACTATGTCTCAAATTAAAAATGTTGATTCACAAACTCTAAATAAATGGATGAAAGCTAATAAGGTATTGCTAATAGATGTCCGAGAACCACTAGAATATAAGATTGAAAGAATTAAATTTTCTCAGAACGTCCCTCTTGCACAAATAAACCTTAAATCCTTAGGCTTAACTACAAATAAAAAAATAGTTATCCAGTGCCGCTCAGGTATACGATCTATATCTGCTTGTAAAAAATTATTAGAAGACAATCCAGCACTAGAATTATACAACTTAGATGGCGGAATCCTAGACTGGAAGGCTAAAGGTTATGATGTTATATAAAAAAATAACGAACTAGCAATTAAAATCAAAATCTTTTCCAATTGCAATATATTCCCTTATACGCTGCATTAAATCTTGAAAATATTGTATATTGTGCCATGTCATAAGCATTGCGCCGATCATCTCACCAACACGCACTGTATGGTGTAGATAAGCTTTAGAGTAATTAGTACATGCAGGACATGAACAATCCACTTCTAATGGCTCTGGATCGTCAGCAAATCTACTATTTCTGATATTTACTGTGCCATTTTTTGTAAATGCTTGACCATTTCTACCAGAGCGAGTTGGAATAACGCAATCAAACATATCAATGCCACGCTCTACTGCTCCAATAATATCATCTGGCTTACCTACTCCCATTAAATATCTTGGTTTATCTTGTGGCAATAAATCTGGGGCATAATTCAAGACTTTAAACATTTCTTCTTGACCTTCTCCGACTGCTAAACCACCAATCGCATAACCTTCGAAACCTAATGCAATTAAGTTTTTTGCAGATTGAGCCCTCAATTCTTCATAAACACCACCTTGAATAATACCAAATTGTGCGTAACCATCGCGACCTACGAATGCATCTCTAGATCTTTTACCCCAGCGAGATGTTAGCTCCATTGATGATTTTGCTTCCTCAAAAGTAGCAGGATATGGTGTACACTCATCAAAGGCCATGGTAATTGTACTATCTAGTTTATACTGTATTTCTGTAGAATATTCTGGCGTTAATATATGCTTACTACCGTCAATATGAGAACTAAATTCAACGCCGTTTTCAGACATCTTACGCAAATCTGAAAGTGACATTACCTGAAAACCGCCTGAATCTGTTAATATAGGACCATCCCAATTCATAAATTTTCGCAAGCCACCGAATTTCTCAATACGATCAGCACCAGGCTTAAGCATTAAATGATATGTATTACCAAGCACAATATCACTATTTGTTTGCTTCACTGATTCTGGGAACATACCCTTTACTGTGCCCCTAGTGCCTACTGGCATAAAAGCTGGAGTCCTAATCTGACCATGAGCAGTCTCTATTAATCCTGTTCTAGATTTTTTATGGGTATTAGAAATATTAAATTTGAATTGCATTATTTTTCTCAATTATCTTCTTACAATTTTCTATTAATAATCATTGCATCGCCATAACTAAAAAAACGCATTTTATTGTCTATGGCGTATTTATAAAGTTCTTGCATCTCTGTGTAACCAGAAAAGGCGCAAACTAGCATAAAAAGGGTGGATTTTGGTAAGTGAAAATTAGTTATTAACATATCTGCTATTTGAAATTTATAACCAGGTGTTATAAAAATATTTGTATCCATAAAACCTGAATAAACAATATTCTCTCTAGAGAGAGATTCTAATGTACGCATTGCCGTTGTTCCCACAATAATCAATCGTTTATTTGCTTTTTTTGCTGTATTTATTGTTGTTGCTACTGTTTCTGATATCTCACACCATTCGGAGTGCATCTTATGCTCATGAATATTTTTAGTCTTAACGGGTAAGAAAGTTCCAGCTCCAACATGTAACGTAACAAACGCAGTTTCTACCCCCTTATTCCTTATCTTCTCGAGCAACTCTTCACTAAAATGTAACCCTGCAGTAGCAGCAGCAACAGAGCCCCTTGCTCGGCTATATACATTTTGGTATCTCTCAATATCTTCAACATTATTCTGACGACGTTTAATATATTGGGGTAATGGTACCTGACCATATTTATCTAAAAAGTCAAAAATACTAATATTATCTGTTTGAAACTCAACCTCTATTTCACCTGCATCTAATTTCTTCTTAATCACAATTTTATGATTATCAAAAATAAATTCATCGCCTTCTTTTAGTTTTTTGGCAGGCTTTGCAAACCCCAGCCAACTATTAGCCCCTGAAGGCTTATTTAAATTAACATTAATCTTACGCTCTCCCACATGCAAAGTTAGTTTTGCATTAACCACTCGGCTATCATTGAATATTAACAAATCACCAGCTTTCAAATAATCTAATAAATTATAGAATTTTACTATTTGATTACCATCAAAGCTTGGTACAAGTAAGTTCGAATGATCGCGCTGGCTCGCAGGAGATTGAGCTATTAATTCAACTGGAAGATCAAAATCAAAGTCAGAAAGTTTCATATTGACATTAATTGATTAGTAAATTAATAAAAAATCTATAATTTGATTGAGTTAATTAATTCTTTTACACTATCAACGGATTTTTGGAATTCAGCTTTTTCATCTTCGTTGAGCTCAATTTCAACTATTTTTTCAACACCGTTACGACCAATTACTACTGGCACGCCAACATAAATATCCTTCTCACCATATTCACCATTTAAATAAGCAGCACATGGCATTATTTTACGCTTATCATATAAATAACTTTTAGCCATTTCTATCGCAGATGTTGCAGGAGCATAGAAAGCAGAACCTGTTTCTAACAATGCTACTATCTCACCACCACCGCCTCTAGTACGCTTAATAATTGCATCAATTTTCTCTTGAGTACTCCAACCCATTTTAACCATATCAGGTACTGGTATACCACTAATTGTTGAGTAACGGGCTAACGGCACCATGGTGTCACCATGACCTCCTAAAACAAAGCTATTCACATTTTCTACAGAAACATTAAATTCTTCAGCAAGAAAACAATTAAAACGCGCTGAATCGAGAACACCAGCCATACCAACTACTTTCTTTGGAGACAAACCACTTTCTTGTTGTAAAACATATACCATCGCATCAAGAGGATTAGTAATAACAATAACAAATGCATCTGGTGCATGCTCCTTAATTCCCGCTGCTACAGTTTTCATAACACCAGCATTAATAGCTACCAAATCATCACGACTCATTCCAGGCTTTCTAGCTATACCTGCAGTAACGATGATTACATCAGCACCGCTAATATCTTTATATTCATTAGTACCACTGATAGATACATCTGAATTTTCAATAGTTGAACCTTGTAGAATATCAAGAGCCTTTCCTTTTGCTTTTCCTTCTGTTAGGTCAAATAATACTATATCTCCTAACGCTTCTTTTGCTGCTAAGTGAGCCAAGGTCCCCCCTATATTCCCACCGCCAATTAATGCTATTTTTGCTCTTTTTTGCATAGAAATCCTCCTAAGATTTATCGTTCGTGTTTATTTTAAGAATTCATTGAGTTAAAAAACTCAGCATTAGTTCTTGTTTCTTTGAATTTACTCAATAAGAACTCCATTGAATCAATAGTTCCCATTGGATTAATAATACGACGCAATACCCACATCTTTGATAATGTAGCGCGATCAACCAATAACTCTTCTTTTCTTGTTCCAGATTTTGTAATATCAATTGCTGGATAAATTCTTTTATCTGCAATTTTACGATCAAGAACAATTTCTGAATTACCAGTACCTTTAAACTCTTCAAAAATCACTTCATCCATTCTAGAGCCAGTTTCAATTAAAGCCGTTGCAATAATTGTCAATGATCCACCATTCTCAATATTACGAGCAGCTCCAAAGAACCTCTTAGGTCTTTGTAATGCGTTTGCGTCCACACCTCCGGTTAAGACTTTACCTGATGACGGTACTACTGTATTGTAGGCTCTTGCTAACCTTGTTATAGAATCTAACAATATCACAACATCTTTCTTGTGTTCAACTAAACGTTTTGCCTTCTCAATAACCATTTCGGCTAATTGTACATGTCTTGCGGCAGGTTCATCGAATGTAGAACTCACTACTTCACCCTTCACAGATCTTTGCATATCAGTTACTTCTTCTGGCCTTTCATCAATCAATAAAACCATCAAATATACTTCTGGATGGTTGCTAGTAATCGAATGCGCTATATTCTGTAATAACACTGTTTTACCTGTCCTTGGTGGCGCCACAATAAGAGCTCTTTGCCCCTTACCCATTGGGGCTACTATCTCCATGGTTCTTGTGCTAAATTCTTGAGTTTCTGATTTTACTTCAAGATCTAATTTTTCTTCTGGATATAGTGGCGTGAGATTATCAAAATGCACTCTGTGATACGCATTATTATTATCTTCAAAATTAACCTTATTGACCTTTAGTAAAGCAAAATATCTCTCGCTAGATTTAGGGGCTCTAATCTGTCCTTCAACAGTATCACCTTTTTTTAAACCAAAACGACGAATTTGACTTGGTGAGACATAAATATCATCTGGACCCGCTAAATAATTAGCTTCCGGAGATCTTAAAAATCCAAAACCATCTGGTAGCACTTCTAAAACGCCTTCACCAGAAATATGCCCCCCTTGTTCAACAATTTTTTTCAAGATAGAAAATATTAATTCCTGCTTTAATAAAGAACTAACATTTTCAATACCCAAAGATTCTGCTTGAGTTTGCAATTCTTCCGGAGGTTTTTTCTTAAGCTCTTTTAATACAATCTTTACCCCGCTACTTTCTTGGTTAATGATTTTTACTTCATCTTCTATATTTGAGTTATAATCTTTTTTTGGAGTATTATTTTGCGATGGTTTATCAGATTTCTTTTGAATCTCTTTACGTTGCTTAGTCATTATTTATTATATTGGAGAAAATTAAAATAAGATTACTTGATTTAAAAAAATTTTATAGCATTGGCACTAGACGCCCAACATAGCCTTAAATTTTTATACTTGTTAGTGTTATTATATAAATTTTTGGGAACAGCCATGGGCAATGAAATATTCAGCCCCTAACTTCAAGTAAAAGAATATCAATAATCGTCAAGATTGTCAACTCTTTCCGTTCTAATATACAATTCATTACAAGTTTTTCTACAGTAATTGATCAAACTATAAATATTTACCTTTTAAATAACTAACAAAAATCATGGGTTGCACTGTTTTATGACCAGTTGCAACTTGCAATAAATCAGAAGAAATTTTTGATGAGCCGTATTTTCTTAAATTATCAGTTAAATATTTATTTAAACTATCAAAATTACCAAGCCCTAACTCAGAATCAATTGATGAATATTTTTCTTTAGCAGATTTCATTAACATACTGGCGATAATTGCACCATTTGTATAGGAAGGAAAATAACCAAGAGAGCCTGATGGCCAATGAATATCCTGCATACAACCATCTGAATCTGTATTTGAAGTAATACCTAAATATTCTTGCATCTTGCTATTCCATAATTCGGGCAAGTCAGCTGCTCTTAAATTACCTTTAATTATTGCTTCTTCTATTTCAAATCGCAATATTACATGCAAAGGATAAGTAGCTTCATCTGCATCTACTCGAATTAAACTAGGTCGAACTCTAGTAGCTAAACCATATAAATTATCGGCTGAATATTCTGCCGATGATAACGAAAAATCATCTTTTAATATTTTAGCCAAGCATTGCATAAATGGTTTTGATATGGCTGCTTGTTTCTCCATGATCAAAGATTGACTCTCGTGAAAAGCCATACCCTTAGCACGACCAACTGGCTGATTACGATATATAGCTGGTAAATTTTGCTGATATAAACCATGACCTGTCTCATGAATAACACCAAATAAACTAGATAAAAAATTATTTTCATCATAACGAGTCGTTAAGCGTACATCATCATTAGAGCCAATACAAAATGGGTGTACGGATTTATCCAAACGCCCACGATTTAAGTCAAATCCCATCTTTTCTATTACTTTAAGACCAATAGCTTTTTGCGTTGCTTCATCAATTTTTTCCGTTAATGGAATAATTTTTTCTGAAGCTTGCTTATCAGTAATTTTATTAACTAAAGAAGGCAATTCGGCTTTCAATACATCAAAAACACTTTTAATTTCTACGCTGGTGCGCTCAGGATCATAGCTATCAATAAGCACATCTAAAGGAGATTTTAGTAATTTATCTGCTTTAATAGCAGCAATGCGACGCACTGAATCAAATACTCGATCTAAATAAGGTTCTAGTTTTTGAAAATCATTATCAATTCTAGCCTGACGCCAAGTAAATTCACACTCGCCAGAAGCTATACTATTTTCGTGCTGAATTTCAGAACTTATACATATCTGATTATTATATGATTTTTTGATATTAGCTAAATTTGATTTTTGCCAATCATCAAGATGGTCAAATTCCCCAAGTGACCCTTCAATTAAATCACCTATTTCTGGTGATGTTTGCATACCATGTAACACAGATGAAAATGTTGCCATTTCCTTTTGTTTACTAGACGCAGAGCCTTTTTGTAGCATGGTAGCTGAATCCCAATGAGCTATCATTGCAATATTTTCTAGATGCGTTATTTCTTCAAATTTTTTTTCTAATTTAAGATAATTATTTAGTTTATATGACATTACAACCCTACGTTTAAAGATCAAAATATTTAACTAGATCAGCTGATGATAATTTTTTACGCTCCGCACCGTACATATCACGAACTATCTTGCCATGATACATCATAACTGTTCTGTCACCATATGCAAGTGCCTGAGACATACTATGGGTTATCATTAAAGCTGTGAGACTGTGTCTTTTTACTATTTTATCAGTTAATTGCATAATTTTATTAGCAATTTTAGGATCAAGGGCAGCTGTATGTTCATCAAGTAACAATATCTTAGAACCCAATAAAGTTGCCATTATTAAACTTAGCGCCTGCCTCTGACCACCAGACAAAGATAAAACCTTATCTGTTAAGCGATCCTCTAACCCTATGCCAATATCTGCTAAAGATTCTTTAAATTTTTCTTTTAATTTTGAATTTAAACTAAGCGATAATCCACGTTTAATTCCACGCTTTGATGCCAAGCTCATATTCTCTTCAATGGTTAAATCAGCAAATGTACCAATCATCGGATCCTGAAATACACGTGATACCATACTAGCACGATTTTCTGTCGACATACGAGTTACATCAAGATTATCAATAAATACTTTGCCTTTATTAGGCACTATATTACCAGAAAGTACATTCATCAAAGTAGACTTACCGGCTCCATTACCACCTATAATTGTTACAAATTGACCGTCCATTACTTTAAAATCAATGCCTTTCAGCACATGATTTTCTATCTTGGTGCCCTTATTAAAAACTACATGAGCTCCCTTTAACTCTATCATAAGTTCCTAGCCCCACTTTTCTTTCTGAGCTTTGTAAAAATCATCGTTAATGCAACTAATAATGCTGTTATCATATTTAAATCGGAAGCTTCAAGACCAATATCATGAGCATTTAGAGCAAAAGCAATTGCTATACGATATAAAATAGAACCAACCGCACAGGTAAGTAAAGATCCCCATACACGCTCGGGATTTACCAATGCTTCACCAATAATAACCGAGGCAAGACCAACTATAATAGTACCTGTACCCATCGAAATATCAGCAAATCCCTGAGATTGCGCGAATAATGAACCAGCAAGGGCTACAATGCCATTACTTATACTTAAAGCTACTATTTTCATAATACCGACATTAATGCCATAAGAGCTACTCACTTTTGGATTAATACCAACAGCTCGAACAGCTAGACCAAATTCAGAAGCAAAAAATCTAGTCAATAATATTATAGTAATAATTGTTATAACGAATATCGTGCCAATTATAGACCAGCTGCCAAATACCGTATCAGAATCAATAATTGCTATATTAGGACGCCCCATAATACGCAAATTTATCGAATAAAGCGTAGTCATAGTTAGTATGCCTGCAAGTAATCCTAATATATCCCAGCGTACATTCAAATAGCCGGTAATAATTCCTGCAACGCCACCAGATAATATAGCGATGAATGTAGAAAAATATGGATCAAAGCCAGCATATATCATAGAAGAGCTAACAGCTGCACCTAAGGTAAAACTACCATCAACTGTTAAATCAGGAAAATCTATTACTTTAAAAGTAATATACACCCCAATAGCTACCAATGAGTAAATCAATCCTATCTCAACTGCACCAAGAAGCTGTAATTGATTCATTTATTTATCTCCTTCAACTAAAGTTTTTGGAATATCTATACCAAATTCTTCAGCTAATTGCTTGTTAATTTTTAATTCTTTTGCCGTCATGTTTTGAATTGATTGTTCTAAAACCTTGCCATCCATAAGATCTGCAATCATATTTCCTAATTGCTCACCACTTTTAAAATAATTAGCTCCAAGAGCCATCAGCACGCCTTTATCTACCAAAGTTGGATCACTTGCAAGCAATGGTGTTTTTGTAATTTTACTAATACTTACAATATTTTCAAGCGCAGAAACTAAAGAGTTATCTTGTGGTAAGTAAATAAAATCTACCTCACCAATCAATTTATTCATTGCATTTTTAACATCGTTAGAACTAGATATAGAGACTTTTTTAAGCTTAATATTATGCTTATCTAATATAACCTTTAAATCCTCTGTGACTTTTACTGAATTAACCTCCCCAGAATTAGAAATCACACCAACTATTTTTAAATTAGGAAAAATTTGCATAGCTAAATTAATTAATTCCTCAAGTGGAGGGTCATCTGTAACGCCAATTACATTATCATGTCCAGTTAAATTTGCTTCACTAGGGTCAGTTACAGCAGCAAAAGCTAAAATTGCATCACTCCCCATTGCCTTCAAATTAGTCTGAGCAGATGCAGTTGCAATTGCCACCATAAATTTAGGTTTAAATGAAGCATGATGCTTGGAAATTTGTACGCTATTACTAATATTACCTTGTGCATTACCTGCAATTATAGATGCTCTCTCTGGTATAATTTCACGATTACGTAGCGCATCGTTTAGTCCAGCTTGCACCGCATCTAAAGATATATGGCTAACAAATTGATTTATCGTTATAAGAATTTTTTCTTCGGCTAAACTGTTAGTCGACCAGAAACAAATAAGTATAAATTTTATCAAAAATTTTCTATGCATTTTATTTAACCACAATATTTGTCTTTATTCCAAGCAACTCCTCAGAAGCTTCTATGCCCATAATATCGGCGGAATCCTGATTGATAAAAATTTGCGCTATTTTAGGTTTTTGAATTACAATATTTCGTTCACCAGCAAGCACTCTAACCAGCAATTGTCCCGCTGTCCTACCTACTTCATATTGCGTATAACCAATACATGCTAAAACCCCTTGTTTAACGGAATCTGGATCACTTGAAAATACTGGTAACTTATATTTTCTAGATATTTGTATCAATTTTGGCAAAGCCGAAAACACTGTATTATCCGATGGAATATAAATAACATCAACACGACCAATCAAGGCTGTTATTGCCTGACCAATCTGGTTTGAATTCGCTACTTGAGAATCAATATATTCGAGCTTACCTTTAACAGCTTTTTTCATCAAATCAATAGTATTGACTGAATTCGCTTCACCTGCACTATAGAGAAAACCTATAGTTTTTGCATCTGGTAGTAATTTTTGTATTAATTCAATTTCTTCATCGATTAATGGATAATCTATAGCGCCTGTTATATTTGCCTCAGGGAGATTAATCTTCACTACAAGCCCGGCTGCAACTGGATCTGTAACCGAAGAAAAAATAAGCGGTATGTCAGTACCACCCATAGCCTTTATCGCAGCTTGAGCTGAAGGAGTAGAAATAGCTACAATCGCATCAGGAGATAAAGATACAAACTGTTTAGCGATCAATAATGCATTAGTGATTGCACCCTGCGCATTTTTATGAACTATTTCAAGATTATGTCCTAATTCATAGCCATTTTCTTGTAACACATCAATGATACCTTGTTTTGCCTGTTCAAGCGATGGATGCTCGACAATCTCAGTTATAGCAACTAATTTCTTACCCTCAGCAAAAGCTATCTTGCTATACCCAAATAAAATAATAGTAATAAATAACAGGGTAAAACTAAGCAACCGAGAAGTTGATATTTGATGATTTATAATAGATGTGGTAACTTTTGTTCTAGTAGATTGCATTGTGTATTCCTATTCTTGCTATTAATTTGGTTGTTGAATAAATGATAAAACATGATAAATTGATAATATGAGGCAAAGCCCATAAATTGAAAGAATCCGAATAGGAAGCAGTTCTTAAACATGTTTAAAGATGATCTCATTTATAAACTTCTAGCAAATGACAATTTTGGTTAAGTTTAACTTATAACCTACATATAGTCAAGTTAGAGAAAAAATCCTAATAATAATAATATTATTATACCCCCCTTTATATCATGAGACAGGGGAGTAGTATAATATTGTGTAGGTTTTAGATATAACTAATATTTAATAGAAAAACAATATCAGCGACTCTGTTTTATTTTATCTTTTACAATTTTGCGATAATGATTTTTGATAGAAATAAGAGAATATTCTCCTTCATATTCAGAATCTAAATTAGAAATTTTTTCCAAATAAAAGTTCATCTGATCCATTTCCTCATCTAAATTTACAGAAATTTCTTCAACTATCGACTCTTCTAATTCATTAATCGGATCAAGGTGGTTTATAATTTCTTGTTTAGTATTTGTGATAAAAGATCTCATATCCCTAAATTTTCTTATAATTTTAGGAAAATCTTCAGGCTTAGCTACCAAAAAACCAACTATCACTACTAATAAAATCTCAAATAAAGACATATCTCACTATTGTTAAGCTAACTTCCTATGTTTATATTTTGGGTTTTTTGTATCTTCACCAACAATATTAATCATATAATTATGATAATCTTCATAGTTACCTTCAAACCAAGTAGCACTTCCATCTTTATCATAAGATATAATATGAGTAGCAATTCTATCTAAAAACCAACGATCGTGACTAATCACAAAAACACAACCAGCAAAATCTAGAATCGCATCTTCTAAAGCTCTAAGAGTATCAACATCTAGATCATTTGAAGGTTCATCGAGAAGAATAACATTAGAACCTTCCTTCAAAAGCTTCGCCAAATGCACTCTATTACGCTCACCACCCGATAATTGACCGACTTTCTTTTGCTGCTGAGCTCCTTTAAAATTAAAGGCTGAGCAATAAGCTCTACTTTTTACAGATAAGCCACCAAGCTCTAAAACTTCTAAACCTTCAGAAATTTCTTCCCATACATTTTTATTATCATCTAAATGATCTCTTGACTGGTCAACATAGCCAAGTTTGACAGTATCACCAATATTAATACTACCGGAATCAGGCTCTATTTTTCCCGTTATCATATTAAATAAAGTTGATTTACCGGCACCGTTTGGTCCAACAATTCCTACAATTGCGCCAGGAGGAGCTCTAAAACTAAAATCTTTCAGCAAATCACGTCCAGCAAATTGTTTTGATAAATTACTCACTTCAATAACTAAGTCTCCTAATCTTGGACCGTTTGGTACAATAATTTGTGCAATACCATTACTATCATCGCGCTTCTTATTTAGTAAATCTTGATAAGCATTAATCCTTGCTTTACTCTTTGCTTGACGAGCTTTTGGCGATTGCTGAACCCATTCTAATTCACGCTTTAACTGCTTTGAGCGATCATCATCTTCTTTATCCTCACCAGCTAATTTTTCTTGTTTTTGTTTCAACCATGCAGAATAATTTGAATGCCAAGGTACACAAGCACCGCGATCAATTTCTAGTATCCATTCAGCAACATTATCTAAAAAATAACGATCGTGCGTAATGGCTACTACAGTGCCTTTATAATTTTTCAAATAATTCTCAAGCCATGAAACTGACTCTGCATCTAAATGATTAGTAGGCTCATCTAGTAAAATCATACCTGGATTCTCAAGTAATAATTTACATAATGCTACACGTCTTTTTTCACCACCAGAAATTTTAGTAACATCAGCATCCTTCGGAGGACAACGCAACGCACTCATTGCCATCTCAATTTCTCTCTCTATACTCCAGCCATCACACGCATCAATTTTTTCTTGCAAATCTCCTTGCCTAATAAGTAAATCATTCATCTCATCATCGGTCATTTCCTCAGCAAATTTAGCACTCACCTCGTTAAATTCATCAATTAAAGCCTTTTTTTCAGCTAAGCCATCCATAATGTTCTCAAATACATTTTTACTAGAATCTAAATGTGGCTCTTGCGGTAAATAACCAACTTTAACCCCGTCAGCAAGAAATGCTTCGCCTTCATATTCTTTATCAAGACCAGCCATAATCTTCAATAATGTAGATTTACCCGCACCGTTATGGCCAATAATGCCAATCTTTGCACCAGGCAAAAAAGATAGCCAAGTTTCTTTTAAAATTTGCTTACCGTTAATAGCCTTACTCAGACCTTTCATTACATACGTATACTGATATGACATTATTTTTCCTAATATATTAAAATTAAATTTTCTTTCCTGATTTAGCCCAATCCTCATTAAACTGCTCAAGCCCCTTCTCCGTCAAAGGATGAGCAACTAATTTCGACATAAGCTTTGCAGGAATAGTTGCAATATCGGCTCCATATAATGCAGCCTCCGTTACATGTTGAGTTGTTCTAATTGAAGCCGCTAATATTTTTGTTTTCAATTCATAATTATCATAAATTGTACGAATTTCAGAAATTAATTGCATACCATCTTCACCAATATCATCTAGTCTTCCAATAAATGGGGAAATATATGTAGCACCCATTTTAGCAGCTAGTAATGCCTGATTAGCTGAAAAACATAAAGTCATATTTACTTTATGACCTTTGTCTGTAAAATACTTACATGCCTCTAAACCATCCCAGGTAACTGGAAGTTTGATAACTATATTATCTGCAATAGCCACGATTTTCTTTCCTTCAGCAATTATGGTTTCAAAATCGTTAGATGCTACCTCAATGCTTACACTTCCATTAACTAAAGTACAAATTTCTTTTACTATGTCATAAAAATTTTCTTTAGAAGACGCCATCAATGAAGGGTTAGTAGTAATACCGTCGATAAAACTACCATATTTTTCGATTTCTGCACTATCTACGCTGTCTAAAAATAATTTCATAAATCTAATTAAATTTTGTTAAAATTGAATCTAGTTCTTCTAAATTACTATAATGAAATGATATCTTACCGCCATTCCAAGAATTTTCAACAATAACTTTCACACCAAATTTTTCACTTAATGATTGACCTAGCATTATTAAATCCTCATTTACAGGCTCTTCCTTCTTAGGTGAATCATTATTAGCACGCTTTATTTTACGCTTGCTACCAGCCAACTCTTCAGCTTGTCGTACGTTTAAATCATTAGCAATAATCTTTGCAGCTAACGCTTCTGCGTTTTCCAAGCCAATCAAACATCTAGCATGACCCATACTAAGCTGACCATTATTAATCATCATCTTTATGGAATCTGGCAGATTGTTTAAACGCAATAAGTTAGCAACATGACTCCTGCTTTTACCAACAGCTACAGAAAGCTCAGCATGGCTATATCCATAATCTTGTACTAATTGTTGAAAACCTTCTGCTTCTTCAATAGAAGTCAATTCTTGCCGTTGTATATTTTCAATTAAAGCAATTTCAAGAATATCCTTCTGGCTTAATTCCTTTACCACTACTGGAATTGTTTGCAACCCCGCAAGTTTACAAGCCCTAAACCTGCGCTCTCCTGCAATAATCTGATATTTACCATTTGTGAGCTTATTAACAATAATAGGCTGTACTACACCATGACTTATAATAGAATCCGTCAGTTCTTTAATTTTTTCTTCATCAAAATATTTTCTTGGCTGATTTTTATTAACTTCAACCAAAGATATATCAACGTTATTAACAGATTGCGTGATTTCTATTGGTACTATCTCCTCCTTCAATAAAGAAGATAAACCTCTACCAAGGGCTTTATTTCTCATATTTATTCCTACTTCATTAATTGGCGCTTTTCTTTATCTATTATTTCTTTTGCTAAGCTGATATAGGCCAGCGAACCAGAACATTTATGGTCATATATTATTACAGATTTTCCATGCGAGGGCGCTTCAGAAACTCTAACATTACGAGGAATAGTAACATGATAGACCATATCTCCCAAACAAGAACGAACATCTTTCTCTACCTGATCTGTTAAGCGGTTTCTCTTATCATACATGGTAAATAAAACCCCTCCTACTTTAATTTTTGGGTTCAATTTTTTTTCTACTATCTCAATCGTTTTCAATAAATGGCTCAAACCTTCTAGCGAATAAAAATCACACAACATGGGAATTATTACTTCATTGCTAGCTACAAGAGCATTAAGTGTTAATAAATTTAACGAAGGCGGACAATCAATTATAATATAATCATAATCTTCTGATACCGAGGACAAAAGATTTTTGAGAATTAATTCATGATCATCTTTATCTAATAACTCTACCTCAACTGCAGCTAAATTAGTATTAGAAGTAATAATAGATAAACCAGGTATTTCGGTAGAATAAATAGCCTTATCTATAGAAGATAAACCACAAAATAAATGATAAGAAGTGACTTTACGTTGCTCTTGCCTGATTCCTAAACCACTACTACTATTACCCTGTGAATCAAGGTCAATCAACAACACATTCTTATCCATCACCGCAAATATTGTAGCCAAATTTACAGCCGTTGTTGTTTTACCAACCCCACCTTTTTGATTCACAATAGATATAATTTTTGCACTCATGGAATACGTTTTACGTCTGTAATTTCTAAAATTTTACCATAATCAGAGGTGATGCTATCATGAACCTTGCTATTAAACAACCAATGTTTCTCAGCTTTAAAAATTTCTTCTTGGTATTTTTCTCCTTTATGCAATAAATATTTATTTGACACTTCAAGACCTTGGCTCAGAGTGAATATTTTATCAAGGCTTGCAAACGCACGTGATGTTACTATATCGCACCTTAAGCCAGCCACCTCTTCGACCCTATCATTCACAATTTCAACATCGTCCTTCGACAACTTAGCAGCCTGATGAAGGAAGGATACTTTTCTTGAATTGCTCTCAACTAATGTTACCTTTCTAATGCCAGCTATAGAAAGAACAATACCTGGAAAACCAGCCCCAGATCCAAGATCTACTATTTTTATATCTTTATTCTCAATAAATTTTAGTAACTGCAAAGAATCAATTATATGTCTATGCACCACTTCATTAATAGTATTAGAAGAAATAAGGTTTATAGTGTTATTCCATTTTAGTAAAAGCCTGGTGTACTCCATCAATTTCTCGTAAACTTCACGTGAAACGAAATTTTCTATACCAATCATCGTGAAGAATATTTAGTTTTAAGATAAATAATAAGCGCGGTTACTGCAGCAGGGGTAACGCCCGAGATACGTCTTGCCGCCCCTATGGTTTCTGGTCTATAAAAGATAAACTTATCTTTGATTTCTGTACTTAAGCTATTAATAATAGAATAATCTACATTCTCTGGAATAACATATTTTTCTTCTGTATTAAATAACTGAATGTCCATATTTTGTCTTTTAAGATACACCGAATATTTAGATTCAATTTGTAAATATTGCAAACTAGACTGGTCTAAATCAACTATCTCAGTAAATATTTCTTTTGTTTTATCTAAATTAAAATTGGGCAATCCGATTAGTTGGTAGGCTGATTTTTTAGAACCATCCTGTGCCACCGCAACATTAAATTTTATAAGCTCGCTAGTAGTAATAACCATAGATAATAACTCTTTTCTTGTCGATTTAATAGCACTCAGCTTCTTTTCAAAGATTTTTTGTCTATCGACGCATACTATCCCTAAATCAAGCGCCATTGGAGTTAATCTTAAATCCGCATTGTCAGCCCGAAGAGATAACCTATATTCAGATCTAGAGGTGAACATCCTATAAGGCTCAGATGTTCCTAAATTTACCAAATCATCAATCATAACACCTATATAAGCTTCGGCGCGCGTTATAACAAATGCCGGCTTGTTTTG
>CAWWAI010000014.1:0-23733 GCA_963934885.1 uncultured Rickettsiaceae bacterium
ATATTATAATGAAATGAAAAATTAGATCTGTCGCATTTGAATCTTTAATCCGCCATTTATTTCACTAAAAATGACTACAGGGATAATAAATTAAAAATACGATTTATGCAACAATACTATCTTTAAGTATATTAAAGTTCATTTTTCGTGCGAAAGCAATAGATTTTAGTCGGGTACAGATTTTGTCAAAAATAGGTCGTGGTAAGATTTCTTTACTATTTATTTCTAAATAATGATTTTGCATATTAATACTAAATGATGGGGTAGTAAATATTGGTCCGTCTATTGCCTCGGTTATCCACAGATAATGGCCAATAATTTGACAATTATTCTGATCATTTTTATCAATTATTCTTTTTGCAATCCTAATTAATTCGTTATGGGGTTTATAATTTGTAGAATATGACAGAATTAAAGCTAACATTATACGCGTTTTATGTGTAAATGGAATTTCTGATGATAATACAAATTCAGAAATTGCCGACGAGTGTAATGTACTATCAAACTTATGTTGCAGGGATAGTAACATTATAGCTAATTTAATAATATTTTGGTAATTAGCTTTTTTAGATAATAATGGAATAATAATATCAAAGTAGCTTTCCCAATTAAGATTTTGCGTATTAAAATTACAAGTATATTGTACTTTTTCGAAGACTATATCTTTTTGTTTTTCTTCTTCACTCATATCAGAAATACGAACTCCTTCTTTTAGTCCATACGTAGAAATTATAATATTTTTTGATTGAAAAACATTAATTAGAGCCTTTACTACAATGATTGCGTTTTGGTTTATACGCCTGCGCCAAAGTTTGTTTTTTGTGTCTTGAGTAGATGATTGTAATTTATCTAAATAAGTAGCAAAATCTTTGGTTGGAATCTCTAAATTATGAAGATTTTTAAGAGGGTAACCCATAAAATCTATATAGAGCCTGCCCATAAATCGTAATGCTCCGCCCATTAAATATAGATTATCGTAGGTTTTTGCGTTATAAGATTCTTGTATAATATCAATTATTTCTTTTTCATTAGTGATATTTTGAGAGCTAATTACTTTTGTACCTAGTTCAAAAGATTTAAGTTGAGTAATTGCTCCATGTTCTATTTTAATTACTTCTAAACTGCCACCTCCAAGGTCCACAGCAATTCCATGACTGTCTTTAATACTGCTAATTAATCCAAGCGCAGAAAGTCTAGCTTCTTCTTCGCCAGAGATAATATCAATATCAAAATTATATTTATTTTTTATATAGTTGATAAAATCATCAGCTCTTGGATGATTTCTAAGTACTGCCGTTGCTACGCATTTTATATTATTAACTTCTAGTTTTTCAAAAATATGAAGTAAATATTGAATAGAGAGATAAGTTTGATGTTTGATATCAATAGATTCACTAGTTAAAAGGCTTAAAATATCATTTTTAAATTTACTGTTAAATATTTCTGGTGCCCCAATACTATCATTCTCATATACCACGGCTCTTATGGCATTATAGCCAATATCCATTATTGCAGAACGCATAATTTTTCTTTTTCTATACTAAAAACAATATTTTTGTATTTAGTCGTATTCCAGCAAGAGCTCTTACATCGTCTCTTGCCCTAATCTTGCACTATATGTTTTTTTAGTACTAATATTTATTATTCTGAAGATTGATCGCTTTTTTCTTTTGATCTTCTTATATCGACAGGTTGTTGAGTTGGTATAAATGTAGGAGGTAAAAGTCGTTTTGTAAAGAACTTATCTTCGTAATATTTTATTTTCAATGATTTAATTGGAGGCATGGATTCTATCAAGACTATCTGTTCATCACGTGGCAATTGAATAACTTCCTGAGGTAATAATAAAGCTCTTTGAACTTTTGAAACACTTTGAGTACGAGTAGAAATGTTTAAATCAAAGAATAAAGGTTTATTATATGAGGTTTGTTCAACTGTTTTATTGCCGCATAATTGTGATATTAGATTAGCAGTTTCATAGTTGTTCGCTGCAAAAGTAACTCTGAACGTTGAGTTTGAAAGGAACGAGTTCATACCAGCATCTTCATAAGTACCTTTTAGCTGTTGAGTATCTTGAATAATTAAGAATAAACGCACTCTATATCCACGAAAATATGCAATACCAGCTTTAAATTGTTCCATTTTACCAAGCGTTGGGAACTCATCCATCATGAACATCACACCATAAGGCTCTTCTTTTTCATTTGGGATTTTTCTACTCAAGAATTCTGTAGCTTGCTGATAAAAAATTTGCATTAATCTTTGAAGACGTTGAATATTATCAGGTGTAAGTCCTACATACACAGTGGTTTTTTTCTTTTTAAATTCCATGACGTTAAAGTCTGATGAGGCAGTAGCTGCATCAATTAATGGATTTGCCCATAATTCTAACGAGGAGTTCATAGTTGAAATAACACCAGAACGTTCTTTATCAGCTTTTTGTAAAAAAGCAGCAATGTTCATATAAGCTACTGGATGTATAATATCCCCCAAAGTATCTAATACTATAGCTAAATTATAAACGACATCATCACTTCTCATGGTTCTAACTACTTCACCAAATGATTTGCTTTTAGTATCATCTGCTAAAAGATACAATACAATTCCTAGAAATAAGCTTCTTGCTTCATTATTCCAGAAATCTTTTTCTGGCATAATTAGGTTAGAAATTTTCTGTACATCATCAACCATTTGACCAGGTTTTTTACTAACGAAATCAATGGGGTTATAACAGTGAGTTATTCCATCTGGATTAGAAGGTTCCCATACATAAATTTCTTGCCCAGCTTGACCTCTCCATCCACTAGTAAGTTGATGATTCTCTAGCTTAATATCATGAACTACCACAGAATGTTACCAGAATAATAAATTAGGAATTACAAAACCCACACCTTTACCAGAACCTGTAGGAGCAAATAATAAAGAATGTTGAAAACCATCAGCAATAAAATATCCCGTGGAATTCTGTCCAAGAAGTATGCCATGTTTAGATCTTAATCCAGCATTATCAATATCAGTTTCTGTAGCCCAATCTGCAGAACCAAAAACTGATTCTTTAGATTTAAAAAATTCAAGAGATTTAATTCTACTAAAATTCTTTATATAGAACATTATTACTACAGCTAGCGGAGCAATTAGAGCTAATATTAATTTTATTTTTAAATAATCATAGGCACTAAAACTTAATTGAACCCACGAATGCATCAACCAATTAGCCCATTTATAAGCAATACCAATGGTAATAAAGCCCAGTTCTATAGATTTGGATTCATTAGTAACAAGAGCTACAAGAACGCCGCTTATCCATAATGTAGAGATTAGAACAAATGGATGAATTATCATGTGTCCAAACAGAGTACGTGCTGTTTTAAGTATTTTGTTAAACCCCATCCTGCCCCTTCATTCCTTTAAAATACACTTCGGATACGTATCTTTTACCACCTTCGCCACGCTTTAATTGCACTACTATGTCTACTACAGCAAGAATATATTTCCGAACCTCTTCTGGTGGCATACCAAGTCCTGCTTGCATTACCATAAGTTTTAATTGTTCAAGTGCCATAGCAGGAGCATCTGCGTGTAGAGTTGAGATTGAACCAGGATGACCAGTATTGATTGCTCGTAAGAAACTAAATGCTTCGGATCCGCGCAACTCACCAACAATTATTCTATCTGGTCGTAAACGTAAGCAGGCTTCAATCAAATCTTGTGTAGTTACTTTCGCTCGTCCTTGCCCCCCCTTAGATGCTAATAAGTGAACTTTGTTAGGGTGTTGATGTAGCATTACTTCCCGTGCATCTTCTACAGTAATTAAGCGTTCACTCACTGGTATTTCGCCAAGAGCAGCATTTGTAAAAGTAGTCTTACCTGTTGAAGTACCGCCGCTGATAATTATATTTTTTTTACAATTAACAGCATATCTAATAAATTCTTTTATGTTACCAGATTTAAGGTAATCACATAAAATTGGGTTGTTTTTATCTTCTATTTCTTTAGTTGAGGTATTGTCAAATGCTCCCATTTCAGCATATTTATCTAAAGATAAATGCATACTAGTACCCTTTCTGATAGCAAAAGCAGCAAGATTAGGTTCAACTGCTGGCGGGAACACTATTTGAATACGATAACCATTAGGTAAAGTAGCAGATAATAGTGGAGTTTCTTCAGATATTCCCTGCGCTGTTGATTGCGCAACCAAACGTCCAAGACCAAGTAAATGATCTATATCAATCTCAGGAATTTTTACTAGGCGTTGATCACCGGCTTTTTCAACCCATGCTTCACCCGGTTTATTAATCATAACTTCGTTAACACCATCTTCCGCAAAAATGTTTTTAAACGGTAAAAGATAAGTTTCTAATGCCGCATAACTCATTTTAATGACCTTGATTTATTTACAGCAACTTTCGGAAATTTATAATCTTTATTCACATAAATTTTAACAGGAGTTCCTTGATCAATAGTAATAGTTGGTTTGAATTCTTGCTCTTCAAGAAGATTTTTTACGGTGTCAGTAATATCAGTAAATGCCTGTTTCGAAGCAAGTTGAGCTTTTGTTTCTTCAATATTAGCGGTAGTATTTTTTATCAACTTATCAGAAGTTTCATTAATATTACTCATTAATGAAACTAATTTAGCTGTATCTGTGGCAGTTGCATCAGCAGCTAAATTTACACAAGCTGTATTAATTTGTGTAAATACTGTGGAAGTTTTATCCGTAATAGCAGCAAGAGTATGAGCACAAATATTCACTCTTTTTGTTGAATCATTTAGATTTGATTGAGTAAATATACCATTAGCAATGTTTTTTATGTTAGTTGATACTTGATTTTGATTAGCAGCTGCTTGCGAAGTAGCTTTAGGTTTTACTGTCGAATCAATTGCATTAGCTAGCGTAATATTAAATGCTGATCTAAGGACAGCATTTGAAAACCGTTCTTTAAATTTATTATCAAGTCTCCCTTGGTTACCCTTTCTACCCAACGAATCCACACCAGAGCCACTTAGGTTTAAGCTATAACCGTTAGTCAAATCAATTCTTGTCCATTCAATGGATATACGACCATACCCACCTTTTTCTATACCCATGGCATAACTACCAAATACTCGCGATCCTTTCGGTAATAAGATGTTTTTTCCCCATTCAGAATAGATATCACGACTTATTATTGCACGAATTTCACCACCAATATCAGTGTTAATGGCAGTTTCTATTATTGCATCAAGCATTTTACCACGCCCAAGAACTAAGTTCATATCTCCACGATATTTAAAATCCACTTCTTCTTGCAACTGATCAGATGTTTTTGTTGCAGGTACTCCGGCCACTAGAATAATGGCGGATTTACGTTTAGCTTCCATCCTTTTACGGCTTCCATCATCCTGCACCTTGCTAAACGGTAAAGAGGGAGGTAGGGCTTTATTAGAAGATGTATTATCAGTAGGAAAAGAAAGTTTTGAAGGCAATTCTGGTAATACCTCTTCCGAAGCAACAGGCAATGGTTCTGTAACAGGAGGGGGAGGAGGTGTTGGGTCCTCTAATTTTGGCGGAGAAGGTAATGTTGGTATAGATGGAACATCACTTTCTGTATCAATTTGTACTGGCTTTGATACATTTGTGGGAATTGGTGTATCTTCTATTTTTTTATCAGAGTCCTCTCCGCTAATAAATAAGTTGAAAAATAAATATAGAAAAATTGCTGAAATAACAACTAATATCAACATGCTTTGCTTAGGATTAGTTGCAACTTGAGAAAGCTCTTGCTCTACTTCAGGAGAATCTTCTCCTGCACTTTGTTCTTGCTTTGGATTGATATCTTGTGACATAAACTTACCTAGATTTCTTTGGATATTGGAATCGCATTACGTAGACTAAGTCTTTTTCTTCTCCATTTTCAAGTTCTTTAGCTACTATATCAAATTGATATGTTCTACGGTTTGTTATTATAGTCATGTTTGTACGTATGTCGCGTTCCATTGGTTTTATAAATAATCTATTGCCAAGCGGAGTTATTTTCCATGCATAAGAATCACCAAGAGTGATAGTTTCAATGGATTCATTTTTTTCAAATTCTATACTAGATTGGAAGCCAAAATGTAATACTAATAAATATACTTCATTAGGGCTATAAACATACGTTTTAATACGATTATCCGTAGTAAGAAGTGTGTCGTTATCATAAGCAACACCGCTAGAAAAAGTAAAAGTTATTAATAATGTTAAAATAATCTTAACTACTGTCATCGTCTACCCTGTATCCTATTATTTGAAAACCTATTGGATTGATATCTTTGTCTTTATCAGTCAATTCCATAGGGACATATTTAAACTCTACTACAGCAATTTTATTAAAAACACTTCTGGACCCTGCAGTTTCATTAATTGAAAATCTAAGAATATATTTATTTTCTGATAAGTTTGACCAAGATTTTACTAATAAGAAAGTTGTATTTTTTTGGCCATACTTAATACTAGGGTTTACATCTTCATTTTTTAAGTAACCTCTATAATCCCAATAAATTGAACTAGCAGAAAGCAAGCGTACTGTAGTGTTGGCTTGTGTATCAAAATCCACTGGATTGTAAGTTTCTCGCGCCACTACATATTTTTTTATAAAATATTGCGCTAATGCTTCGTTGCCACTAAGTACACTAGATGAAATAGGGTTTACAATCTTAGCCATACCAGTTGTATCATCAATTTGAATTACAAAAGGATCAAAACGCTTTGTATTAACTACATAAGCTACAACAATAATCGAAATAATTGATAAACATAATAGAATCAGTAATAGTACAAATAATAAGTTACGCTGCACAGTTATGTTGTCATAACGTTCTTCATACCAGTTACGCACTTTGTTAGCTGAGCGTTCATCACCTACATTTTGTGATTGTCCCGTCTCTACAGGAGTTGCGGTTTTTTTAAATTTATTTATTAAATCACTAATTTTAAGCATAGTTAGCTAAACTACCTGTGTTCTGTTATGTTAAAATGATCTTAAGTTTAATTTTAATCTATATTATGTAGCAGCTATTACAATAAAATAAACAAAAAGATCTCTACACAATGAATTGGGAGCGCTTTTTTTATTAGCAGTTGCTTTTAGATTATATTTGCCACACAGATTTATATTTTTAATAAGTAGAAAATTATACTTGCTGCATTTGATGCATTAAGGCTTTCAACTTGTTCTGAAATAGGTATTTTAATTAAAAAGTCACAATGCGTTGAAGTTAAGCGCCGCATTCCTTTGCCCTCAGAGCCTATGATAATGGCTAATTTATCAATTTCTGATACGCTGTTCATGCTGTCTTTGCCCTCTACATCAAGGCCTACAATCCAAAAATTCATTTTTTTTAATTTTTCTATAGTGTTTTTTATGTTAGTTACTTTGACGACTTGCATTAATTCTAAGCATCCACACGCTGCTTTGGCTATAACGGCATTCTCGTCTGGTGCATTATCGCTTGGTAGTATAAGTTTATTTATACCAAAAGCAGCAGCGCTCCTAATTATAGCTCCAATATTTTGTGGATCGGTTACCTGATCTAAAATCACAACCCTGTCTTTGCTATCTGTAAAATCAAGGTCTTCAATTTTATTTTTGAAGATACTTTCTACTAGAGCCATTACTCCTTGATGGACGACTTGGTCTTTACCAATTTTTTTTGTAATAAAGTCATTTTGTACAACTTCTATTTTTGAGTGTGGTAATTTTTCTTGTAATTCGGTTAGTTGCTTCTGTAGACAGTAAATTTGCTTAACCGTACGATTATTATTACGAGCAGCGGCAAGAACTGCGTGTTGACCGTACATATAGTATTGTGTTTTACTTCTAAAGCTCTCTTTCTTGTGATTTTTCATAGACACGCGATCTTTTTGTTTAAAAAATATTCTTGACATAAAATACTATTTATTATAAAAACTTACAACTAAACTATTTAGATATAACGCCTAATATTTAATGATGCATAATATTTATGGATGTTTTTGTTTGTAGTGAATATAGTTCTTGCGTTTAGCGCTCAGTTGGTTTACTTTGCTTGATAGTTCTTAGAGGAGGGGTGGCCGAGCGGTCAAAGGCAGCAGACTGTAAATCTGCCCGCGTATGCGTACGAAGGTTCGAATCCTTCTCCCTCCACCATTAGCTTTTGCTAGTTGGTATAGGTTTTAAAGAAAGCGCGGGTGTAGCTCAATGGTAGAGCCCCAGCCTTCCAAGCTGGTTGTGTGGGTTCGATCCCCATCACCCGCTCCATTGCTGAGTATTATTTTAAGTGGTGGTGATGAGTTATTGTTGATTGTTAAACTAGTAAATTATTTTTAGGAGATTGAGATTATGGCAAAAGTAAAATTTGAACGGAATAAGCCGCACTGTAATATTGGTACTATTGGTCACGTGGATCATGGTAAAACTTCACTTACAGCCGCAATAACTAACGTATTAGCTAAAAAAGGCATGGCTAAAGCTACTAAATACGATGAAATTGATGGTGCTCCAGAAGAAAAAGCAAGAGGTATTACTATATCTACTGCGCACGTTGAATATGAAACTGAAAAAAGACATTATGCTCACGTTGATTGTCCGGGTCATGCTGATTATGTTAAGAACATGATTACTGGCGCTGCGCAAATGGATGGCGGAATACTTGTTGTATCAGCGGCTGATGGCCCCATGCCACAAACAAGAGAGCACATTTTGTTGGCTCGCCAAGTAGGTGTTCCGGCTCTTGTAGTGTTTTTAAATAAAGTTGATCAAGTTGATGATGAAGAGCTTTTAGAATTAGTAGAAATGGAAGTAAGAGAGCTTTTATCTGCGTATGATTTTCCAGGTGATGAAATTCCCATAATTAGAGGTTCTGCTCTTCATGTTCTTGAAGGTAAAGGTGATAAGTGCATAGAAGAGCTTATGGATGCTGTTGATTCTTATATTCCTCAGCCAGAGCGTGAAATTTCTAAGACTTTCTTAATGCCAATTGAAGATGTATTCTCTATTTCTGGTCGTGGAACTGTTGTAACAGGAAGAATCGAGCAGGGTAAGGTTAATGTTGGTGACGAGCTAGAAATAGTTGGTATTAAAGCTACAGAAAAAACTGTATGTACTGGTGTTGAGATGTTTAGAAAGTTGCTTGATTCTGGTCAAGCAGGTGATAATGTTGGTGTGCTTTTGCGTGGTACTAAAAGAGAAGACGTTGTTAGAGGTCAAGTTCTAGCTAAGCCTGGTAGTATTACTCCGCATACTGAATTTGAAGCAGAGATTTATGTTTTAACAAAAGAGGAGGGTGGTCGTCATACCCCATTCTTCAAAAATTATCGCCCACAATTCTATTTCAGAACTACTGATGTTACTGGTGAAGTTGAACTTCCAGAAGGTAAAGAAATGGTAATGCCTGGTGATAATACAAAAATCGTTGTTAAAATGATTTCTCCAGTTGCTATGGATGAAGGTTTGCGTTTTGCTATCCGTGAAGGTGGTAGAACTGTTGGTGCTGGCGTGGTATCAAAAATTATTAAGTAATTAAAAGTAGCCTAACTTAAGTAATTTTAAGTTAGGCTAAAATAATTTAAGTTGAGCTTCGTTTTGAAGTTCTTGCTAGCTGTTTAAAAATATAAGGTTGATAATGAGTAATCAAAAGATAAAAATCAAGCTAAAGTCATTTGACCATCGCTCTCTTGAGCATGCTACTGGTGATATAGTGAGTGCAGTAAAGCGGACTGGTGCAGATGTTAGCGGTCCAATTCCTCTTCCAAGGCATATTGAGAGATTCACTGTAATTAGAGGACCTCACGTTGATAAAAAATCTAGGGAGCAATTTGAGATTAGAACTCAAAAAAGATTAGTGATTATTAATTATCCTACTCCGCAAACTGTTGAAGCTTTAAGAAAAGTTGACTTGCCAGCTGGTGTCGATGTTGAAATTAAATTGGTAGGTGCTTGAAAATGAGAACGGGTATAATTGCAAAAAAATTGGGCATGAGCTCAATGTTCACCGAAAAAGGTGAAAGAATTACACTAACATTTTTACAAATGGATAATTGCCAGGTAGTTGGTCAAAAGACTATTGCTAAAGATGGTTATTCTGCAGTGGTTTTAGGCGCTGTGCTAAAAAAACCTTCTAAAGTTTCTAAGTCAATGAAAACAGTGTTTGCGAACGCTAAAGTTGAGCCAAGAGCTGTATTAAAGGAATTTAGGGTGGCTGAAGCTAATCTTCTTGAGATCGGTTCTGAAGTTAAACCAAGCCATTACGAAATTGGTCAATATATAGATGTCTCAGGGCGTTCAATTGGTAAGGGCTTTGCTGGTGTTATGAAGAGGCATAATTTTCGTGGTCTAGAGGCAACTCATGGTGTATCTGTATCTCACCGTTCTCATGGTTCTACTGGTCAGTGTCAAGATCCTGGTAAAGTTTTTAAAGGTAAAAAAATGGCTGGTCATATGGGTGATAGAAGCGTTACTATCCAGAATTTACAAGTTGTTGAAATAGATGAAGAGAAGGGGTTGCTTATCGTTAGTGGTAATGTTCCTGGATCAAAAGGAAATTATGTGTTCGTTAAGGATGCGGTAAAAAAAGCAATTAGTGCTTAATTATTATTTGAGTGAATTTTAGGTAAAACGATATGAAAGCTGAGTTAGTAAGTCTAGATAAGAAGTTGGTTGGCGAAATTGCGCTAAGCGATTCTGTCTTTGGGCTAGAGGCAAGAGTAGATATTATAAAAAGGGTTATAGACTGGCAAATGGCTAAAGCTAGAAGCGGGACTCGTAGTGTAAAGACTGTAGGTGAGGTTTCTGGAACAACTAAAAAGCCATTTAAGCAAAAAGGCACTGGTAATGCAAGGCAAGGTAACGCCAGAGGTGTTCAGCGTCGTGGTGGTGGTATAGCTCATGGTCCGCAGGTTAGATCACATGATATTAAATTGCAAAAGAAAGTTAGAAGCCTTGGTTTAAGACACGCTCTTTCAATAAAATTATCAGAAGGCACTTTGCATTTTGTTGATTCTGTAGAAATGAAGCACCCTAAAACGTCTGAATTAGTAAAGTCTTTATCTAATTTTGGTTCTGGCAAGTTTTTTGTTATTGACGGTGAAACTGTTGATAATAACTTCAAGCTATCTGCTGCATCTGCAATAAATACATGTGTAGTTCCGGCAATTGGTGCAAATGTTTATGATATAATAAGCAGTGATCATGTTTTGATATCTAAAAATGCGTTGTTGCTTTTAGAAGAGAGGTTGAAGTAATGAAAGCTAATAAAAGTAAATACGATTTAATTAGAAGTCCTATTGTTACTGAGAAATCTACTATACTTGGTGAGCAGGTTAAGTATGTGTTTGAAGTTGCTCCGGCAGCAGATAAACCTTCTGTAAAAAAAGCTATAGAAGAAATATTTGATGTAAAAGTAAAAGCAGTAAATGTTTTAAACCAAAAGGGTAAAACGAAACGATTCAAGGGTAGAGTGGGTCGTAGATCTGATGTAAAAAAAGCTATTGTGACTTTAGAAAAAGATCATAGTATAGATTTGGCTGGAGGTATTAAGTAATATGGCTTTAAAAAAATATAACCCAACTACTCCATCACAAAGAGGTCTAATTCGTGTAGATAAAAGTGAGCTTTGGAAAGGTAGACCGCATAAGCCACTAACCGAAGGATTAACAAAAACTGGTGGTAGAAATAATCTTGGTAGAATGACTGCGCGTCATAGAGGAGGTGGGCATAAAAGATTATACAGAATAATTGATTTTAAAAGAAATAAGCTAGATTCTGTTGCAACTATAGAACGTATTGAATATGATCCAAACAGATCAGCTTATATTGCTCTTATTAAATATGATGATGGTGTCTTTTCATATATCCTTGCTCCAGCTAAAATGAAAGTAGGTGATCAGGTCGTTTCAAGTGTAAGCGCTGATATTAAGACGGGTAATTGTTTGCCTCTTAAAAATATTCCAGTAGGGACTCTTGTTCATAACGTCGAGATGAAACCTGGTAAAGGTGGTCAAATAGCTAGATCAGCTGGTACTTCAGTGAGTATAGTTGGTAAAGATTCTGGTTATGCGCAAATTAAGTTGTCTTCAAGTGAGGTTAGATTGATTCCTCTTGATTGTATGGCAACTATAGGAATACTTTCGAATGCTGATAAGAAGAATAGTATTATTGGTAAAGCTGGTAGAAATCGTTGGCTTGGCAAACGTCCTCATGTAAGAGGTGTTGCGATGAACCCAGTAGATCACCCGCATGGTGGTGGTGAAGGTAAAACTTCAGGTGGTCGTCATCCGGTGACACCTTGGGGTAAGTCAACTAAGGGTAAGAAGACTCGTAATAATAAACTTACTTCGAAATTTATATTAAAAAGAAGAACAAAATAATAGGTAGAGACGTATGACACGTTCAATATGGAAAGGACCTTTTGTAGATGGTTATTTATTAAAGAAAATCCAAAAATCAATGGAGTCTGGTAAAAAAGAGGTAATTAAGACTTGGTCTAGAAGATCAACAATTTTACCAATTTTTGTAGGCTATACATTTTCTGTTCATAATGGTAATAAGTTTATTCCTGTTTCTGTGACAGAAGAGATGGTAGGGCATAAGTTAGGGGTCTTTTCTCCAACTCGTACTTACTATGGTCACGGTGCAGATAAAAAAGTAAAAAGAAAATAATTGTAGGAAGAAATGGGTAATTTATTAGCAAAGGCTTCTATTAGCCGTTTAAGAACAAGTCCACAGAAGTTGAATTTAGTTACAGCGATGATTAGGAACATGAAAGTATCCGATGCGCTAATTCAGTTAACTTTCTCTCCAAAGAGAATAGCAGTTGATGTAAAAAAATGTTTACAATCAGCTATAGCAAATGCTGAAAACAACATGGGTTTGAACATTGATAATTTAGTAATAATTTCTGCGACAGTTGGTAGAGCTCTAGTAATGAAGAGAGTTAGGCCAAGAGCAAGAGGAAGAAGTGCTAAAATTCTTAAGCCATTTAGTAATTTGTATATAACAGTATCCGAAAGAGAGGAGAGTTAATATGGGACAAAAAGTAAATCCTCATGGTTTTAGAGTTGGGCCAACGTTATTTAAAGGTTGGGATTCTGTATTATATGCAGAAAAAGACTATGCTAAAAAATTACTTCAAGATTTAAAAATTAGATCCTTGATTAAGAAACAATATAAGCTAGCTCAGGTTAGTAAAGTAGTAATTCAAAGACCGAGTGGTAATATTGTAGTTAATATACATGCTAAGAAGCCTGGTATTATTATTGGTAAAAGTGGATCAGATATTGAGAAACTAAAGAAAGATGTACAAAAAATTGCATCATCGGAAGTGTTCATTAATATTCATGAAATAAAGAAGCCTAGCCTTGATGGAAATATCACGGCTCAAACTATTGCTCAGCAATTAGAGAATCGTGTGTCTTTTAGAAAGGCAATGAAAACTGCGATTCAAAATTGTTTTAAGCAGGGTGGAAAAGGTATTAAAGTTGCGTGCTCAGGCCGTTTAGGTGGTGCTGAGATAGCTAGAACTGAGTGGTATAGGGAAGGACAAGTCCCTTTGCATACTTTGCGTGCTGATATTGATTATGGTACTGCAGAAGCAATGACTACATACGGAGTTATTGGTATCAAAGTTTGGATATATAAAGGTGAATACAGCCAAAATAGAAAATAATTGTTTAATTAATTGGAAAATATAAAATGTTAGCTCCAAAAAAGCAAAAATTTAGAAAAGCGCACAAAGGTAGAGTTGGTTCGAAGGCAAAAGCTGGAACTATGCTTAGTTTTGGTACATTTGGTTTAAAGTCTATTGAAGGTTTGCGTGTAACTGCAAGACAAATTGAAGCTGCTCGTCGTGCTGCAGTAAGACAAATGAAAAGACAAGGAAGGTTTTTTATTAGAATTTTCCCAGATCTACCAGTTTCTAAAAAGCCAAACGAAGTGCGTATGGGTAAAGGAAAGGGTTCGCCAGAATATTTTGCTGTAAGGGTTTCTCCTGGTAGAATTATGTTTGAAATTGATGGTGTTGATGAAACGACTGCAAGATCTGCGTTAGAGCTTGCATCTGCGAAATTACCAGTAAAAACTAAAATAGTACAAAGATATGAATAAGTCAGAATTTACATCAAAAGCGCTATCTGAAATTAGCGCTGAAAAACTAACTGAAAAATTTGCTTTTTTAAAGAAAGAGCTTTTTAATTTAAGGTTTCAGAAAACTCTAGGTGAGCTCACAAATTTGAGTAGATTTGCTCAAGTGAGAAAAGATATAGCTAGAATAAAAACCGAACTAACAAAGAGAAGTAAGAATGCCTAAGAGAATTTTACAAGGTACGGTTGAAAGTACCAAGAATGCTAAGACAGTTTCTGTAAAGGTTGAAAGAACATTTAGACATCCTTTGTATAAAAAGACTGTAAGGAAATCTACTAATTATGCTGCTCATGATGAAAATAGTAAGTGTAAAGTAGGTGATAAGGTTAAGATTGAGGAGTGTCGCCCTATGTCAAAGACTAAGTCTTGGATAGTGGTCGCCGAATAAATCATTGACTTTTTTGACAATCCCTATATGTTGTCAATTGTTTAATATATGTATAATTGGAAGTTTAGATTATGATTCAGATGCAGAGCGCCCTTGGGGTGGCCGATAATTCAGGCGCTAAAAGAGTGATGTGTATAAAAGTTCTTGGTGGCTCTGGTCGTATGATCGCAGGTTGCGGTGATGTGATTGTAGTGTCAATCAAGACTGCTATTCCTGGCGGCAAGGTCAAGAAAGGTGAGGTGCATAGAGCTCTTATAGTACGTACAAAAAAGGGTGTAAGAAGACCTGATGGTAGCACAATACAATTTGATTCAAATGCAGTTGTGCTTGTGAATAAACAAAATGAGCCTTTAGGGACAAGAGTTTTTGGCACTGTGCCAAGAGAACTTCGAGGAAAAGGTTATATGAAAATAATTTCTCTTGCAGAAGAGGTGATCTAAATGATTAAGTTAAAAATAAAAAAAGGCGATAAAGTTCAGGTAATAACTGGAAAAAACAAGGGCAAAGTTGGTGACGTTATGAAAGTGTTTCCAGTAGCAAATAAGATTCTTGTTTCTGGTGTAAATCTTGTAAAAAAACATACTAAACCTAGTCAAACAAGTGAAGGTGGTATTATTCAGAAAGAACTGCCTATTCATGTGTCTAACGTAAGTCATATTGACCCTAAGACAAGTAAAATTACTAAGATAGGATATAAAACTCTCGATGATGGCAAAAAAGTTAGATTTGCTAAAAAATCTGGTGAGATAATTACGAAGGAAGGTAAGTAAATGTTGGTTAGATTTAAAGAGCTATATAATAAGCAAATTATAAAGAGTTTGCAGGATGAGTTTAAATACTCAAACATGCATCAAATGCCAAAGCTTTCTAAGGTTGTAGTTAATATGGGTGTTGGTGATGCTGTAACAGATTCAAAAGTGATAAATCATGCAATAAGTGATTTAACCGCAATTACTGGTCAAAAGCCTTATACAACTTATGCAAAAAAATCTATAGCAACTTTTAAGCTTCGTGAGGGTATGAAACTAGGTTGTAAGGTTACTCTTAGAAGAGATAGGATGTACGAATTTTTGGAGAGGTTAGTTATTGTAGCTCTTCCAAGGGTAAAGGAGTTCAAAGGATTATCTGTAAAAAGTTTTGATGGCAGAGGAAATATAACTTTTGGTATTAAAGAACAAATTGTTTTTCCTGAAATAAACTATGATAAAATCGATAAAATTAGAGGAATGGATATTACCATAGTAACTACCGCAAAAACTGACGAAGAAGCGAAGGCTTTGTTGTTGGGGTTTAATATTCCATTTTATAATTAATTAAAGTAAACATACTAAATATGGCAAAAACTGGATCTGTAGAGAGAAACGACAAAAGAAAAAGATTAGTAAAATCTTTAAAAGTTAAGCGTGATGCACTAAATAGTAAAATTCACCAAAAGGATCTTCCTTTAGAAGAGAGGTTTGAATTGGTAATGAAGCTTGCTAAATTGCCAAGAAATTCTGCGCAAATTAGAGTAAGAAATAGGTGTGCTTTAACTGGCAGACCAAGAGGTTATCATCGTAAGATGGGTATATCTCGTAATATGCTAAGATCATTAGCAGCGCTAGGGCAGTTACCTGGTGTTATTAAATCTAGTTGGTAAGAAGAAAAAAGATAGGAAGTATCATTATGTCAATGTCAGATAATATAGCAGATATGCTAACAAGAATTAGAAACGGACAGAAAAGCAGGTTGCTTAATGTTGGTTTACCTGCATCAAAGCTTAAATGTGCGGTTCTTGATGTGTTAAAGAATGAAGGGTATATCACTGATTATATCATGAATATTGAAGAGAAAACGATTGATATTTCTTTAAAGTATTCGCGCGTTGGTCAGCCAGCTATATGTGAAATTCATAGAGTGTCAAAGCCTGGTAAGAGAATGTATTCTTCTATTGGCAAGTTGCCTGGTTATTTTAATAATATGGGCATTCATATCCTGTCTACTTCACATGGAGTTATGTCAGATAGGGAAGCTAAGAAGCTAAATGTCGGTGGTGAAGTAATTTGTAAAGTATTTTAGAGCGTAATAATGTCAAGAGTAGGTAAGTTACCAATAGCACTTCCAGAAGGAGTAAAAGTTGAAATTTCTGGTTTAATTGTTAAGGTAGAAGGTCCTAAGGGATCGTTAGAAAAAGTTTTTGCAGGTCAAATTGCTATAGAGCAAAAAAATGCGACTATAGTAGTAAGACCTTTGGATGATTCAACGCCAGCTAGAGCTATGTGGGGAACGGCAAGAAGTGTGATAAACGGAATGGTTGTAGGCGTAACTACTGGCTTTCAAGAAGAGTTGGAAGTTAATGGAGTTGGTTATAGAGCCTCTATTAATGGAAAATATTTAAATCTAACTCTTGGTAAAAGTCATAATACTAAAATAGAAATTCCAGAAGGTGTTAATGTTGTGACTCCTAAGCAAAATGTTATTTCGCTTGAGTCTCACGACAAAGAGAAGTTGGGGCAGTATGTCGCTATAATTCGTAGTCAAAGACCACCTGAGCCTTATAAAGGTAAAGGTATTAGACGTAAAGGCGAGTATGTACAAAGAAAAGAAGGCAAAAAAGGTTAATTTAAGGATATGAGTGCAAATAATCCAAATTTCAGAAGAAGAAGAGATAGAGTCAGAATCAAACTAAAAAAAGTTTCTGATAGAAATAGACTGTCTGTGTTTAAATCAGGTCGTCATATTTATGCTCAAATTATTGATGATTCTACTTCCAAAACCCTTGTTTCTGCATCTACTTTAGATAAAGAACTTAGAAAGGCAGATAAGTCAAATTGTAATATAGATCTTGCTGTAAAAGTTGGAAAACTACTAGCTGATCGTGCTGAAAAAAAATCAATAAAGCTTGTTGCTTTTGACAAAGGTGGTCATAGGTATCATGGTGTTATTAAGGCCCTTGCTGATGAAGCAAGAAAAAAACTACAATTTTAATAGAGATAAGATAGATGTCTAAAAATTCAAGAAATAATGATGCTGTAGTAGAAGATTTAGTTCACGTAAACAGAGTAACTAAAGTTGTAAAAGGAGGCCGTAATTTTTCTTTCGCAGCTATTGTAGTAGTTGGTGATGAAAATGGTAGAGTTGGTTACGGTAATGGCAAAGCAAAAGAAGTTACTGAAGCTCGTGCTAAAGCTACAAAAGATGCAAGGGGTAAAATGATATCTGTTCCTCTGTATCAAGGCAGAACGATTCATCACGATGTAATTGGTAGATCTGGTGCTGCGAAAGTAGTCTTAAGAAGAGCTCCAGCTGGTACAGGAGTTATTGCTGGTGGTCCACTTAGATCTATATTTGGTCGTTTAGGAGTAAAGGATATAGTAGCTAAATCTTTAGGTTCAACAAATCCTCAGGCAATGATTACAGCAACGATGGCTGCTCTTGCTAGTTTAAGTTCTCCCAAAAATATTGCGGAAAGAAGAGGTAAGAATATTGCAGAATTATCTGTTAACTCTGCAAAGCCTAACAAAGAAAATAAATAATACCTGTTTAAGAAAATAAATATAAAATCGAAGTAATAGCATGACTAAGGAGAAAGAATCAAAGAGCCAAATTAAGGTAACTCAAACAGGAAGTTATATTGGTCATTCTGTTGATCAACGTAGAACATTACTTGGTTTAGGTTTAAAGAAAATAGGAAACACAAAAATTCTTGAAGATACTGCATCTGTTCGTGGTATGGTAAAAAAAGTTCAACACTTGATAAGTGTTGAAACTATATAAAGTTTGGTAGGAAATTATGGAAATGAAATTAAACACATTATTTAACGTGCCTGGATCCAAAAAACCAAGAAAAAGAGTGGGTAGAGGTATAGGTAGTGGAACGGGTAAAACTTGTGGTCGTGGTGTTAAAGGGCAAAAATCTAGATCTGGTGTTTCTATTAAAACTGAGGGTGGTCAAATGCCTTTGATTAAAAGATTACCAAAAAGAGGTTTTAATTGTTCAAAGTCAGTGGATTATACGCCTATAAGTATTGCAGATATTGAATCTTTAATTGAAATGAAGCGTATTAATGTTAGTGATAGCATTAATAAGGAAATCTTATTTGGTATTGGGTATATTAAAAGTGTAAAAGTACCGGTGAAGTTATTAGGCGGTATTGAAAAGACAAATTACAAACTAACTATAGAATTGGATGCTTGTTCTGCTAGCGCAAAGTCCGTTGTTGAAAATGCTGGCGGAAAAGTTTTATAAAGAAATATAATGCAAAAACCAAAGGGAGAGCTTAGTAGTCGTATTTTATTCACCTTGGGTGTTTTAATTGTCTGTAGAGTTGGCTCTTTTGTACCGATTCCTGGAATCGATTCCGTGGCTTTAGCAAGTCTTGCTGAGCGTGCTCAAGGCGGTATATTAGGTATGTTTAACATGCTTTCTGGTGGGTCCCTCGAAAGAATGTCAATATTTGCTTTGGCTATCATGCCTTATATTACGGCATCCATTGTTATTCAGTTAATGACTATTGCTTATAAACCTCTAGAAAATTTAAAAAAAGATGGAGAAGTTGGGCGTCGCAAGATAAATCAACTATCTAGGTACTTAACAGTATTATTTGCTGCATTTCAGGCTTATGGAGTGACTTTAGGTTTAGAAGCCACTAGTACCCCCTATGGTCCTGTTGTTATTGTAGATTCTTTGATTTTTAAGGTGTCTACGGTTATTACATTAGTAGTCGGAACTATGTTCTTGATGTGGCTTGGAGAACAAATTACTTCTCGAGGTATTGGAAATGGTACATCTTTGATAATTTTTATAGGTATAGTTTCTGGTTTACCAAGCGCTGTTATTGGTATGTTTGAACTTTCACGTAAAGGTGCTATGTCACCGTTAGCTGTTATAGCTATTTGTGCTGGAGTTTTAGCAATGATATTGGTAATTATCTTCTTTGAGCGTGCTCAGAGGCGTGTATTAGTGCAATATCCTAAAAGACAGGTAGGTAACAAAGTTTATGGTGGTGATTCAACTCATATGCCACTAAAATTAAATACAGCTGGTGTTATACCGCCGATTTTTGCAAGTTCAGTATTATTGTTTCCTGCCACTATTTCCGATTTTTCTGCTAGTGGTGATTCAGAAATAATGGCTATGTTTTCGCAATATCTAGGTCATGGTAAACCTTTATTTATATTGCTGTATGTATCACTTATTATGTTTTTTAGTTTTTTCTATACTGCGGTTGTATTTAATTCTGAAGATACTGCTAATAACTTAAGAAAAAATGGTGCTTATGTACCTGGCAGACGACCTGGGAAAAATACAGCAGAGTATTTCGATTATTTATTAACACGTTTAACAGTACTGGGAAGTTTATATTTATCTGTTATATGTATTGTACCAGAGCTCTTGATGAATAAATATTCTGTGGCATTTGCCTTAGGTGGGACAAGTTTTTTAATCGTGGTTAATGTCGTACTTGATACTTTTACTCAAATTCAAACACATTTATTTAGTGCTAGGTATGAAGGTCTGGTTAAAAAGATGAGGTTAAAAGACAGATGATCAAAAAAATAATACTTTTATTAGGTCTTCCTGGTTCAGGTAAAGGTACGCAGGGAGCTATTTTATCTAATGAACTGGCTTTACCTCATATATCTACAGGTGATATTTTTAGAAAAATGATTCTTGAGGAATCTAAAGATTCTAAAAAGCTAGCTGAATATATGAATAAAGGTAAGTTAGTTCCAAGTGATCTAGTTAATAAAATTGTTAGAAAGTTTATTTTGTCTGATGAGTGTCATAAGGGATGTATTCTTGATGGTTATCCTAGAACACTTGCACAGGCGGAATATTTTATTTCATATATTGATACTAAAGTTAGTGTTATATATTTAAAAATTGATGATGACGTAGTAGTGAGGCGTATTTTAGGTCGAATAATATGTACATCATGTGGCAAATTATATAACAAGTATTTTGATAAACCTAACAAAGAAGGAGTATGTGATGGGTGTGGTGCTAATGAATTTATAGCGCGTGATGATGATGATAAAGATACCATTCTAGCTAGAATAGAGGAGTACAAAAAAGAAACGTTACCTTTAATCGAGTATTATAAGCATAAAGGTAAGTTTTTTACTGTTAATGCAGGAAAATCAAAGGAGCAAGTTGTGAATGAACTTGCTTCAATTATAAAAAAGATTTGACTTTGTCGAATATTTTTATATTATTCTGTTCTAATTATTTTAAAAAGTCGGAGAGTTTTTTATGGCAAGGATTGCAGGTGTAAATATTCCACCAAATAAAAGATTAGTTATTAGTTTAACTTATATATACGGCGTTGGTCTAACTTCGTCTCAGAAGATTTGCAAAAGTGCAAAGCTGTCAGAGAGTAAGAGGGTAAAAGATCTTGATGATCAAGAATTAATAACATTACGTTCTGAAATAGAAAAAAATTTCCAAGTAGAAGGTGATCTTCGTAGAGAAGTAAGTCTTAATATAAAAAAGAAGAAAGATATTCGTACATATCAAGGTTTAAGACATATCAGAAAACTACCTGTTCGTGGTCAGAATACACATTCTAATGCTAGGACAAGAAAAGGTAAAGCTGTTGCTATTGCTGGTAAGAAGAAATAAATTAGAGATATAAATAATGAGTCCAACAAACAAACCTAGTTCAACAAATAAAGCTAAAAAGAAAAAAAAGAATATAAGTTTAGGAGTTGTTCATATTAAAGCAACTTTTAACAATACTATTGTTACAGTAACTGATGTACAAGGTAATGTGATAGCGATTTCTACTGCTGGTGCTCATGGTTTTAAAGGAGCTAAAAAAGCAACTCCGTATGCAGCTCAAATTACCGTTGATAAAGTATCTAATGAGGCAAAAGAGCACGGTTTAAAGACTGTATCTATTAGAGTTAAAGGTGCTGGGTCACAAAGAGAATCAGCGATGAGAGCTGTTTTTAGTCAGAATTTCGTTGTTACTTCAATAACAGATGTATCAAGCGTCGCTCATAATGGTGTTAGAGCTCCGAAAAGAAGACGTACGTAGAAAGAATAGACATAAAAGATAGAGAGTTAGGAACAAGCATATGTTATCACTAAATAAAAATTGGAATTCATTAATTAAACCATCTAAAATTGTATATGATGGAAATAACGGTGATTGTAGTATAGCAAATATTATTATTGAGCCCTTAGAGCGTGGTTTTGGCTTGACCTTGGGTAACGCTCTTAGAAGAGTTCTGTTATCATCTTTACAAGGTGCAGCGATAACTGCTTTGAGAATTCCTGGTGTTGAACATGAGTTTTCTGCAAAATCGGGTATTAAAGAAGATATAGTTGATATTGTTCTTAATTTAAAGAAAGTTTCTGTTAAGCTGCATACAGCAGAAAGAAAAATAGTTAGAATCAAGGCAAAAGGTCCTTGTATTGTAACTGCTGGTATGATTGAAACTGGTACTGATGTAGAAATTCTTAATCCAGATCAGAAAATTTGTACACTGTCTAAGGATGCAGAGCTTGAAATGGATCTTTATTGTGAAATTGGTAAAGGTTATATTCCAGCGGCTAGTAGTAGTTCGCAAGATTTTCCAATAGGAGTTATCACAGTTGACGCGCTATTTAGCCCAGTTAAAAAAGTATCTTATAAAGTCGAAGATACTCGTGTTGGTCAAGTAACAGATTATGATAAGTTAATCATGAGTATTGAAACAGATGCAACTATAACACCTGAAATAGCTATAGCATTATCTGCAAAGATATTGCAGGATCAATTGCAGTTATTTGTTACTTTTAAAGAGGAAAAAGAAGAGGAGAAAGAAGTTCAAGAAGAACTTGAATATAACCCAATCCTGCTTAAAAAAGTAGATGAACTTGAATTATCAGTAAGATCAAGAAATTGCTTGCAAAACGATAATATCGTATATATTGGTGACTTAGTTAATAAAACTGAGGCTGAGATGTTGAGAACTCAAAATTTTGGCAGGAAGTCTTTAAATGAAATTAAGGAAGTGCTAGCAAAATTTAATTTAAAATTTGGTATGGAAGTTAGTGGTTGGCCTCCTGAAAATATAGAAGAGTTCGCTAAAAAATATGAAGATCCTTATTGATTTAGTATTTTATTTAATTCCTATAAATTAGGGTTAAATAAACAATTATACCATAGAGTAAAAATAAAACTAATATTTACATACATGTCTTTGTTAGAATTAGGTTTCACGTTGAATATTTAGGTAAAAGAAATGCGTCATAAGATTAAAGGAAAAAAGTTAAATAGAACATCTTCTCATAGGAAAGCCATGTTTGCAAATATGGCAACTTCTTTGGTTATGAATGAGCAGATCAAAACTACTGTAACAAAAGCAAAAGCACTGCGCCCTTTTATAGAGCAATTAGTAACTAAAGCGAGAAAAAGTACTTTAGCTGCTAGAAGAGATATAATTGCGCGCGTTAGAGATAAAGAGGCTGCAGACAAGTTAATATCTATTTTGGCAGAGAGATACAAAGATCGCCCAGGTGGATACACAAGAGTTGTTAAAGCCGGCTTTAGATATGGTGATATGGCTCCAGTGGCGTATATAGAATTTGTAGACAGAGACATAAGCGCCAAAGGTTGTAGGACTCCGAAAATAGAAGAAACAAAACAAGAAATTTAAGAATAGGGTTTAACTTATGGCAAATCATTCCGCTACAAAAAAATCGATTAGAAAAACAATTACTAAGACTGCTATTAACAAAAGTAGAAAGACTCGTATCAAAACTTACATTAAAAGAGTTATGGTAGCAGTAGAATCTGGTTTAGCGCAAGAAGCTAACAAGGCTTTAATTGAAGCGCAATCAGAAATTATGAGAGGTGTTGCTTGTAACCTTTTGAAGAAAAATACTGGCTCAAGAAAAATAAGTCGTTTAGCTAAAAAAGTTAAAGGTATATTGTCAGTTACTACTGAAACAGAAAGTGTTGCTGTTAAATCTAAGCTTGTAGACAAAGAAGCTATTGAAGTTTCGAAAGATGTTGTTAAGAAAAAAGAAGAAAGAGATACATAAGAAATTTTATATCTACACTAGAATAAAAAATGGCTCTTCCGTATTCCTGGTGTAGTTTATGAGAATAGTTTGTACCCCATGAGATCCAGGAATAATCTTTGAAAGAATGACTCGGCTTTTGATAGGCCGTAGCATCTTCTTTTAAGTACTTTAATTTTATTATTAAGCCCCTCAACAAAGCCACTATTTTTTT
>CAWWAI010000015.1:0-22158 GCA_963934885.1 uncultured Rickettsiaceae bacterium
CTTTTAAATATAAGAATTGTTTTCTGACCTTAAATCAGACTGCAACAGTCCCCATGAATCTTGGTTCTTTAAAACACAAAAGATATCCAATCAAATGTACTATAGCTGCTATAAAAATAATATAGATACTAGATTTTTGAATAAACATCGTTACTGAGATCATTAGATTCAACATCGCATATTGAATACTCACTCCAAAAATCATCGTTGGTCTAGTTAAACCGACGAATAACGGATCGGATGTTAATTGTCCTGACATAAATGCACCTCTAAATTCATATTTAGATAAAATACTAACATATTCTAGTGTAATTGAATTAGATAGATCAAATCAAATCTATAATTAGTAATATACAAAATATTTTTGTAGCCCGAGTCCTTGGCGCACCAAATAAGACTAAATTACTTAAATTAATACATAATTAAGGCTGTAATTAATAAATTAAATAATTTACACTCCAAGTTCGATCAATTTATTTTTCTCTAAATTGATTTTATTTTGAATATAAAGCGTTAACTCTCTTGCATCTTGATCAGCAAAATCTTCAGGTAGCATTACTTCTATAACTTTAACTTTCACTGTACCTTGTTTTTTAAACCAAAATCCCTTCGGCCAGACTAGCCCTGCATTATGAGCAATCAGCGCTATCGGCACTTTAGCATTTAGTGCAAGTTTAGCAGCGCTTACTTTAAATTGCACGCTTTTATCAATGGAAACACGAGTTGCTTCTGGAAACATAATAATAGATAGACCATTATCAATTTTACGCTCACCCTCCTTTAAAATTTTTACTATAGACCTACTATTACTTCGATCTACAGCTATAGGTCTAACAGTTTTTAGACAACGCCCAAATACCGGTATATCTAATAATTCTTGTTTGACTACCCAAGAATGCTTTGGAATAATCAATTGCATGAAAAAATTTTCCCAGAAAGATTGGTGGTTGGCTAATGCAAGGTAAGGCTTGGAGTCTTGAGGCAACTTATTAACCCCTTCTGTTTCAAACTTAATACCACATATAAACCATATCAAATATATAAAAATATACGAAAATATTTCTGACATTTTATAACGCCAAGAATAAGGCGCGCCAATGAATTGAACTGGTATACAAAATAAAACAAAAAATGATGTCATCACCACACTAATTATTGTATAAAATATAATAACTCTAAAACGCCATGACCAAGACATACAGCATAACCAAAAATTTAATCAGACAAGGACTATATATCATTTTTTTTATTTCGTAAAACGATAATATTATATATACATGTCATACGACCAATCAAGAGGTTTAACTCATAGAGGCACAATGACAAAAACTGCATTATCTGGCATTCAAACAAGCGGTGATCTTCATCTTGGCAATTATCTAGGCTCTATAAATAACTGGCTTAACTTACAAAATGAATATAATTGCTACTTCTTCTTAGCTAACTTACATTCTATAACTGTTGATCGCAGCGCAGAAGAGTTAAAAAAGTCAACATTAAGCTCAGCTGCGACTTATCTTGCTGCAGGACTTGATCCTAAAAAATCTACTATATTTCTACAATCTTCTGTAAAAGAACATTGTCAATTAGCCTGGATGTTAAACTGCATCACCCCTATAGGCTGGCTTAAGCGTATGACACAATTTAAAGACAAAGCAGGCAAAAAACAAGATAACGCCAATACTGGATTATTTACTTATCCTATTTTAATGGCAGCAGATATTTTGCTCTATAACGCAGATATTGTACCAGTTGGTGAGGACCAAAAACAGCATCTAGAACTCACCAGAGACATAGCTGGAGCTTTAAATAGAAAATTTAACAAGAAGATACTAAATGTACCAGAACCATTAATTCAAGGTGCAGCAACCAGAGTTATGAGTCTTCGTGACGGTACTAAAAAAATGAGTAAATCTGATGCTAGTGATGCGTCCCGTATTAACCTTACTGATAGCTCAGATATTATTATACAAAAACTCAAAAAAGCTAAAACAGATAATTTAGTAGATATAACTTATGATCCCAAAAATCGTCCAGAAGTCAGTAATCTGATTAATATATTTTGTGCATTATCAATGCAAGCACAAAATATTGTTGTAGAGCATTATCAGACAAAAGGATTTTTTATATTTAAAAATGATTTGGCTGAGCTTATAATCTCCAAACTCGAACCAATAAACATAGAATATAAAAAAATAATTCAAGACCATAAATACATTGAAGATACCCTAAGTAATGGTGCAAACAAAGCTAGAATAATAGCACAAAAAACTTGTAAAATAGTCGAAGAGAATTTTGGTTTTATTCAAAACTAAAATCTCTACTCTTATATTCTAAAGACGCTGATATTAGAAAAGATACCACCTTGTTATAAGTTAAGATTGAAAAAACACCTATTTACTAGTCAATGAATACATTAATTTACTAATTAAATCCTCTATATTTAAAGATGATTGCGTAAATCTAATTTTACCTTTGTCGCTCAAATTATCATCCGATCCACCTGGATTAATGCGAATATATTTCCCACCTAATAATCCACTTGTAGCTATAATAGCTCTAGAATCTTCTGGAATCTCTATTGCTTTTTCAATATAAAGCTTTACTACAGCGTAATAAGTCTCGGAATCTAGCGCGACATTATCAACATAGCCAATTTTAATACCAGCTAGCTTTACATCTACCCCTTCTGAAATGCCATCAATATCTTGGAAATTTGCAAACACATTATAGCCACCTCGTGTTTTTGACACGTTGCTTATATTGTAAGCAAAACTCAAAAAGCAAAACGCTATTACTAAAACCAATAAACCAACTAAAGTTTCTATTACACCTTGTTTCATATATATCTTCTATTTATTGGGAGTCCATTTTGAATATGTTTCTAGCTTTTTATTTTCAAATTCACTAGGATTATAAGCATGTTTCGTGCCCGTTAAGTTTGGAACATGCTCTTGCTGCCAGCTATATGACACATTATTATCAGGAATCTCTTTATTAAGGTAATGCAACCATGCATGCCACATTGGCGGCACCTTAGAGCTTTCAGATTTACCATTATACATCACAAAACGCTTTGCTTGTCCTAAATAATTTTTATTTTTACCAGCAAAATATTTATTACCAAATTGATCAACACCAACTTCTCTTGTAAAAAATTTAATCCACAAATTATTTATGAATGACATTTATCTAATTCTCTCCTTGCTAATTCTCTTCCTTTTACAGCAAGACTATCAGCTATATCGTTTCCTTCATTTTCTGAATGCCCTTTTACCCAGGACCAAACAATATCGTGTTTTTCTATTTCACGCTGCAAATTTTTCCATAATTCAGCATTTTTCACTGGTTTATTGTCGCTTTTACGCCAGTTATTTTTTGCCCAGCTATGTATCCATTCAGTAATACCCTTTTGGACATACTTACTATCTGTATATAATTCTACTTTACAAGTTTTTTTTAACGATTGTAAGGCCGAAATTGCCGCTTGAATCTCCATTTGATTATTTGTAGTCTCAACTTGATGACCAAAAATCTCTTTACGTTTATTTTTAAAAATTAAAAGAGCCCCCCAACCACCTGGTCCAGGATTTCCAGAGCACGCCCCATCTGTATATATTTCTACAAACGGTTTAGAGGGATTAAGCATAATTTATTTTGTTTTTTTACGAAATTTATCAATTGCTATAACTTCACCAGCTTTTTTTGCAGTGTTTTTTGCTGTAGGAGTAGTTTTAGGCCGCATCTTAATTGAATTATTATCTTTTTTTTCTATATCAAGATTTATAAGTTCGTCATAATCATTACCTTGCTTAAACTGTAGACTAAAATTCACTGAAGGATCAACAAAGCTCGTTAAAGCAGAAAATGGTATCTCGATAGTTTCTGGAATGCTATTAAAAGCTATATTTACTGAAAATCTATCTTCTAATACTTGTAAATTTTTGTACTGATATTGTAGAATTATAGTAATTTCCTTTGGATAACGCCGCCTAATATGATTTGACAATATTACTTCTGGATAATCCGTGAGAAAAGAAATATAAAAACACCTATCAGCCTGCAAGCCATTATCTTGTGTATCTAGCAAAATTTTACGAACAATAGACAACATCGCTTCATCTATTAGTGGTTGATAGTCAGTTGCCATATAATTATATAATTTTTGTTTAATAGGACTTTTCTGTTGCCAGGTAAGTCCCCAACCCCGTGGCTAGCTACAATTAAGCAGCAACAGCCGACAAGCGATTATTATCGTTTGCATTTACTTTTTTTGACCCAAGATCAAAAGATCCAGCGGAATCATACTGGGTAAAAATTATCCCTTTACTAAACTCGTCGATCCTATTTCGCCCCCATAATATAATCCATAAGATAAATGGTGGAAGCGCCGGGTACCGCCCCCGGGTCCGAAATTTCTATTTCAAACAACGTTTATTACCATAGCTACAAATTTTATGTAGCAATTACAGTTTACCTCACTTAACCACAACCTGTAAAGCAAAAGCAATAATTTATTTAGATTTTTGCATCTTTTTTAACAAAGTATTTCTCTTTAATGGAGATAAATAATCTAAAAATACTTTTCCATCTAAATAATCCAACTCGTGCTGTATTACTGTTGCTAACCATCCACTTGCTTTTAATGATTGCTTTTCACCATTATAATCAAGATATTCAACTTCAATATGCTTAGGGCGAGTAATTTTAGCTCTAATTCCTGGATAACTTAATGAACCTTCCTCAAACACCTGCACTTCACTAGACGAATAAGCAATAAAAGGATTAATAAATACATACGGCAATCGTTCATGATTTTCTTGCAAATCAATAATTGCTATTTTTTGTAAGATGCCGACCATATTTGCTCCCAGTCCTACTGCGCCATGTTGATACATGATTTCAAACATTTGATCTACGATAAAACGTATTTTATCGTCTATATTGGGGACAGACAATGCCTTCTTTTTAAAAATATTATTTGGAGCATATACTATCTCTAACGAATTTTGCATCTATATTTATGACCTTATCTGAAATATTTTTAATCCAAATTTTGGCAATATTCCTAACAAATGATCAAAAATATCAGCTTGAATAGCTTCATAATTAGCCCACTTAGTATCCTTAGTAAATACATATAATTCTATCGGAATACCAAGTTCCGTTGGATTCAGTTCGCGCACTAAAAAAGAAAATCCTTCTTGATGAATTTGTTGATGGCTTCTAAGATATCGTTCTATGTAATACCTAAACATGGATATATTAGTTTTTTCTGCTTTTATATCAAAAAACTCTGGATTATCCTTAAATAAACTTAACATACCAGGCATTTTTTTAAGTAGATTTAAACTGTCCTGATCACAAATTGTAATCGTATCTATATCTAAACTAATAGAACGCTTTATACGTCTTCCACCTCCTTCAAACATTTGACGCTGATTCTTTACACCTGTTAGCAAGAAAGCTGAAGTTGGGACTGTGGTATATGTACCGTCAAAATTACGAATTACTACTACCGATATGGTGATTTTTTTAATATCTCCATCCGCATTATATTGAGGTAAAGTTACCCAATCTCCTACTTGAATAATATTTTGAAAAGTAAGCTGCAAGCTTGCAAGCACACCAAGAACAATATCTTTAAATACAAAGGTCAGTAAAGCAGCTGCGGCGCCCAAGCTAGCAAACAAAGATGAGACTGAAATACCTAGAATTAAAGACAAAATACTCAATACTGCGCACATCATCACAATCATCTTAAGTATATTCATGTGTAAGCCAATATCAACTATTACAGACTTATACTTATTACTATAAAGATCAACAGTAACATCCATTAACTTCAGCAATAAGGAGGTTATAATGATAACTACATATAAATCAAGAATCATATCTATAATTCTTATTATAGCTGCACTTATTAAATCAGATTTATCAAATACACTCTTCCAAAACATAAGATATATAGCAAGTAATACCCATACTACATATCTTGATAAATTATGCCTGGCAAAGATTTTGGTATAGCTTATGCTCTTTTTCTCTACTATTTTACCAACGCTTGGTAAAATCAATCTTTTAACCATAACAAGCAATGGATAAAAAGCTATCATCATCGTGCCAAGCATTACTAATAATTGATTTTCCCTGTATAGTGAATATACATCTGTAATAGCAAATAATTCATGCATGGTTTTTTCTCTTATTCAAATAATGAATCAATAGTATAGTATACAACTACAACTCTATACAAACTATTTTTTTCTCATTTAAGATAGACAAATGTCTTTTTATTGATTATAAACTTCTAACGTGGCCAGATAGCTCAGTTGGTAGAGCAAAGGACTGAAAATCCTTGTGTCGGGGGTTCGAACCCCTCTCTGGCCACCACTTACCTACAACACAATCTTCAGAATTTTAAACAAATTTTTATGATAGTAATTATCAACTAGTTTACATTGATAAAACACCTTGTAACCCTTTAATGCCTTAATCTTTTAAAAAAGCAAAAATTCTACTCTCAACTAATTTGCTGTTATTATACTTTTATTATATTTAATAAATAACGCAGAATGCAAGAAATACAGAGTTTGATTGCGAAGAAGCTGTTTTTAATTTAAAGTTGTATTACAATAGTACTTATATAATCATTAAATAAGGTAATTAAAATGAACTATAAAGAACCGTGTTATTATTCGACTAGATTAATAGAAAGACTTAAATCTTTAGATACTAAAGGAGCACTAGATTTTGCATTAATAGATAAAGCTATATACTGGGCCAAAAAGTACCATGATGGGCAATTTAGAAAGAGTGGCGAACCTTTTTATACGCACCCATTAGAAGTAGCTTATATGCTATCTGAGTATAAGCTTAAAACAGATACAACAGTAACAGCTATATTGCATGATATAGTAGAAGATACCGAGGTTACAGCAGGAATTATATTAGATGGGTTCGGATGGAGAATAGCCGAAATGGTCGATAGACTTACTCGTGATAGACCAGATGGAAGTAAACTAAGCGTTGAAACAATATTGAATAATGCTTATGAGAAAGGTGATAAAGAAGTTTTGCTGATTAAGGTAATTGATAGATTGCATAATATGCAGACTATTGGGGCTAAATCTCCTGAAAAAATAAAAAACACACTGATACAAACTTTTCAAAGATTTGTATCTCTTAGTATGTATCTTGGAGATGATACATTAGCAATGTCAATGTTAGAGAAAAGAATAATAAAATTATCTTACGAAAACACACATCACCTCCCTAGTAGTCTATCTGTTGTTAAAGATAATTCCCAGCTTCCTTCTCTTTCTTCACAAAATATAATATCCCGCATCCATAACCAATAGATATTGGCAGCAATATTAACAATAACCCCCAATTACCCAAATATTTTTGGGTAAAAATAAGCCCAAAGGACGTAGTAACGTGCATAAAAATACGAGAAAAAGCGTAGGTAAAGCCAGCGCACGAAAAACGCTTAAAAATCGGAAAATAACTATAAAAAATAGGGGTGGCTGGATTAGTACTAAGAACAAATAATATAAAAAAGACTTGTACCAGAAACAGGCTATTAGAATCAGTGAGATTATTAAATATATATGGAAGAAATAAAGCAACGGGAATAAATACCATAACTTTAAATTTTAATATTTTTAGTGGATGTATTCTATAACTAAGATACATAAGCATCACATAGCCTAATAAACCTGTTATTGATACAAGAAAATTTTGTTGTATTACTTGTTCAGCTGTAAAAGCAAAAGAATTCTTGAGAAGATTACCACAAAAAACGTATGTAAAATAAAAGCATGTCGGCCAGCCACACTGAATAAAAAAGAAAGCAAGAATTGTGTGTTTACTAACTCGCTCATGTAAAATAGGATCATTTAAGTTACTATCCTGAGTACTAGATTTGGCTAAAAATGTTTTTAATCTACGTTTAGCATCTGCAAAATCTGTTGTTTCCTTAAGAGCTGTTCTAGCTACTCCTCCAACAATAGCAATTCCCGCTCCTATCCAGAATGCTATGCGCCAGTTAAACTGGTAACTAGTTGTAACAAATGCAACACCTAAAGCAGCTGTACCACCCAACATAGAAGCAATAGCAATTAGCATAACTACTGGATATTGCTTAGGTGGTTTAACAAGTTCAGTCAAATAAATCTCTGCACCCACTATTTCTCCCATAGAAGATAGACCTTGCAACATACGACATATTGTAACCAACCACGCTGCACTAATACCTATTTGTTCATAAGTAGGAAGAGTAGCCATGGTGATACAAGAAATAGCCATTAAAAAAGTAGTTAGAACAACCGTTGCTTTACGACCTATATTGTCTCCAATATAACCAAAAATTATTGCGCCAAAAGGTCTTAAAACAAATACAGAACAAAAGGAAAATGCAGAAAGTAAGGAAGCTGTAAATGGATCATATTTAGGAAAAAACAACTCATTGAGTAGTAACGCCATGTGTACATATAGCATCAAGTCAAAATACTCAAGAAACGTACCAATAGAAAGCAACCCGACCGCTTGTTTTTGCTCCTTAGTGAGCTTTGTTTGAGTTGCTCCTTGCATTTAAGACTCTTTACTGATTAAATTACATACAACTTAAAGGTTGAATCAAATAATTTATCTTGTCAAGTAAATAATTTCAATTAAACATAAACTTTAAGAAAAACTAGATTAAATTAATACGATATTATATATAAACGATATTATGCCCAAGGTTATATAGGGGTTAATATATAGAATTTTTGTGGCTTAATTTCCTCCCTTTACCTCAAAATAAAGAGTAATAACCCTTAAGTTTATATAAAATTAAGTATACTATAATAGCTTATATAATATACTATTCAAGAGTTGCTTATTTGCACAAAAACCACTGATTAAATCCATTGTGTCGGTAGTTCGCCCCCTCATCTAGCCACCGCTCTAAACCCAGAATTTCTTTGTTTTATAAATCATTTAACCATATTTTATTTTAAAAAATTTCTTATTTGTGTATACTTAAAAAAAGCAATTAAAAAAACTATAAACAAATAAACTATGGAATCCGTAGAAATAGAAAATACAAAATCAAACTCTGTGACTTGTAACGGTAAAGAAGAGCCGTTTGACCATCCTAAAATATACCTTGAAATAGATACAGATATTGGCAAAATTGATTGCCCCTATTGCAGCAAAGTTTTTATATTAGATAAATAGATAGAAAATTTGTGAATAAAAAAAACTTCCTAATTTCTATCTTCACTGTTTTAGTTCAATATTATGACTATCATTTATTCGGCTTTCTAGCGGCTAATATTGCGGGTCATTTTTTCCCTGATGATAGCAGCACTATACAATTATTAAATACATATCTTCTTATGTCTTTGGCTATGCTTGCCAAGCCAGCTGGTGCTATAATTTTTGGAAAAATAGGCGACATACGTGGTAGATCAAATAGCTTTAGAATCAGCTTAATTGGCACTGCTATAGCATCTACTATTTTATTTGTTATTCCTTCTTATGAATCTATTGGTTTAATTTCTGCTTTTTTACTATTAATATGCCGCATGGCAATTTGTGCTTTTATTACTTCGGGATCCGATGGTGTACGTATATACATCTATGAAAATATAGATAAATCAAGACAATGCTTAGGAATAGGAATAACTACTCTTTTTACTCAAGCTGGCTCCTTAACCGCCTCCCTATCAGCATGGTTTTTTACTCAAAATTATCTACCAGAATATAGCTGGCGTTTTTCCTTTTTATTAGGAGGAATATTGGGTTTATTGGTGCTTATTGCAATGAAACTTACTAATTTTTCTGATAATAAACCTATTAAAGATGATACAAATTTTGAAAAATTTCGCGAATGGTCTCTAGTTAAAATTATAAAATCTAATTGGCATTTATTTTTGTTATGTTTGATGCTTGCAGGTGCCATTGGTAGTACGAATCAATTTTTAATAATATTTTTTGGCACTTATAATTTTAAAATATTGCATATTATTGATCGCTCTAGCATGCAATCATATATATCATTAGCTATTATTGCCTATATGATTTTTAGTATAATAGGTGGTTATTTAGCTGATAAATTTGGTAGGTACCATATTACAGTTATTGCTTCAATCATTGTAATTATCCTATCTATTTTTCTTTGCATATCTTTAGAAAAAATGATTTTAAATGAATGGTTATTTATCTCAATTGCTGCCATGATGCCTTTTATCACAATGTCATCTGCTGCCATATTAAAACAATCAATACCCGTAGCCATTAGATATCGTTTATTTTCACTAAGCCATGCCATTGGATCTATTACATTTTCGGCTCCAACTGCTTTTATATCGACTTTACTATATCACAAAACAGGTATAACATGGTTGCCTGTTTGTTATTTTATTACCATGATTCTACTAATATCCTTTACATTATATCATCTAAATAAATCTACTAAATATGAATAAGACTGTTATAATTCAAGAAAAGTATTTTATCTTTTAATATAACTAATATATTATTCAAATAGAATAAATAGTAATTAAATTTGATGATTATAAGACTCCTTTCAAATAGCACTATCAATAAAATATCAGCTGGCGAGGTCATTGAGCGCCCTTCTTCTGTTGTAAAAGAGTTGGTTGAAAACTCCATTGATGCTGGGGCTACTAAGATAGAAATTACATTAGAATGCGCAGGTAAAAACCTTATCATCATCAAAGATAATGGTACTGGAATGAGCAAGGATGAACTAGAACTTGCTATTGAGCGTCACGCTACTTCTAAACTAGATGAAGATGATTTGCTAAATATTAACAGCTTTGGTTTTAGAGGTGAGGCGCTACCATCGATTGGCGCCATAAGTAAATTTAAAATTACTTCTAAAAAACATGGATCAGATAACGCTTATACACTTAGTATCATAGCTAGCAAGCTTGAACCAACTATAATAACAACTGGTAATAATGGCACGATAATTGAAGTGCGCGATTTATTCTTTGCAACACCAGCAAGATTAAAATTTCTTAGAACCGACAGGACCGAGTTAAATTCCTCTATACAAATTATTAAAAAAATTGCTATTGCGCATCCAAACATTGCATTTACTTTAACTCATGATAGTAAGGAATTAATCAAAGTCAAACCTCGCGCAGACAGTAATGAAAAAAACATAAAAGATAGAATATCTGAAATAATCGGCTCTGAATTTATAGAAAATGCGGCAATAATTGCCTTTGCTAGAGATGATATAGAAATTTACGGCTATACATCTATTCCAACCTATAATCGCGCCTCAGCAGATGATCAATTTCTATTTATCAATAATAGACCAGTAAAAGATAAAGTACTAAATATAGCTTTAAGAGTTGCTTATCAAGATTATCTAGCTCGTAATCGCCATCCAGTGTCCGTATTATTTATAAAAGTCAGCCCACATTTTGTAGATGTGAATGTACATCCAGCAAAAACCGAGGTGCGTTTTCATGATCCAAATTTAATTAGAGGATTAGTAATTAGTGCTATTCGAGATGCTTTAAATAACTCTAGCAATAGAGTATCAACGACTCCATCTGCATCTGCTGTCAATTATATGCAAATGAATAAGCAAAGCAATAATTTCAAAGAAAATAGCACCCCTCAAGCACGTTTCCAAATGCCTATAAGTAGAACAAATAACCCCATAATTCCGCGAGCTGACTATTTGCTTATGGAAAGTAAGCCATGTTCTAGCATTGAAGAAGAATCAATCATGCCACAATATATAAATGATTTTCCACTTGGCGCGGCAAAGGCTCAATTACACGGTACATATATTATTTCTCAGACGGAGGATAGTATAATAATAACCGATCAACATGCCGCGCATGAACGAATTGGCTATGAAAAGATAAAAAAACAAATAGAGAAAGAAGGGCTAATAAAACAAAGACTGCTAATCCCTGAAATTATAGAGCTACCCGACGCAGAACGATCTGATATATTAAACGATAATAAAGAGGCGCTATCTAAATTTGGTTTAACAATAGAAAAATTTGGTGAAAAATCGATCATTGTCACTGAAATGCCTAGTTTAGTCGGAGATGTTAATCCATCACAGCTTGTATCTGACCTTGCTGATCACCTTTTAGCACTGGGAGAAAACATCGCCTTAACAGAATTAATAGAACATGTAACCGAAACGTATGCTTGTCACTACGCTATTAGAGCTGGCAGAAAACTTAAGGGAGAAGAAATGAATGAACTACTACGCCAAATGGAAGCTACTCCATTTTCTGGGCAATGTAATCATGGTAGACAAACTTACATTGAACTGAAGCTTAAAGATATTGAGAAATTATTTGGCCGTAAATAAATGATTACATGGATATCTTTGCCAGGCCTAACCCCCTATAATCAAGCCCTAGAACTAATGGAACAAAAACTGCATGATGTGATAAATGGTCATAATGAAACTATATTTCTATTAGAACATCCCGATATATATACAGCCGGTACAAATTATAATAAAAATGAACTACGCAGCAACAATAATAATATACCTGTTATCTATACAGGGCGTGGAGGTAAATTCACTTACCATGGACCAGGGCAACGAGTAATTTATCCTATATTAAATCTTAGCAACCCCAATAGAATAGCTGATATAAAACTATATGTTAGAAATTTAGAACAATGGATAATTAACTGCCTAGAACAATTTGGACTTGTTGCTTATGCTATTAAAGGTATGGTTGGAATATGGGTACTTCATAATGATAGGCATGCAAAAATTGCTGCTATTGGAGTTAGAGTCAAAAAATGGGTAACTTATCATGGTATTGCTGTTAACGTGACTACAAATCTTGAAAACTACTCTGGTATAATACCTTGTGGAATAGATGATTTTCCAGTAACATCTTTAAAAGAACTTGGCGTTGATATATCAACAGATGATTTCGATTTTATATTACAAAAAGAATTTAAAAAGATATTTCTATGAAGATAATCAAGTTAATACTATCATCTATATTACTATTATTGTGCTCAGGATTTTTTTACTTCTCGTACATCATTAACAATATTTCTAATGATAATAGAAGTCCTACAGATTCTATTGTAATTTTTGGAAATGAACAACAAAATTTATATTCTGGTGTACAATTACTCAAATCAGGCTATGCTCCTATAGTTTTTATTACTGGCAATAAACCACGTGAAGAATACACAAATTTTCTTGAAGCGCAAAAAATATCTCCTGAGAGATTTATCTTTGATCAACAAATATCCTGCAACGAATCCAACCATGCAGTTAATGCAATTATGTTCATTGAACAACACAAATTAAGTTCTATGCGTTTAGTAGTAAGCGCATATCAATTACCAAGAGCCTTGTTGGAATTAAATGCAAATGCCACTCAAGATATAACTATTATTCCACACCCTATTTTTCAAAAACAACCTAATCATACTTTGGTATTTAAAGAATATGCCAAATATATTTTGGTTCTTATAGCCTCTTTTATAGGAAAAGATGATGAACTCAATCTATCATATTCTTGATAAACATCCGGCAATTTATCAAGAACAAATACAAATAGAATATGAAAATCTAGCACAAGAATTAGTAGATTCTGGGCGATTAAGAATAGACACTGATTATTATTGCAATTTTATCCATTTTAATAATCCACATGATGAAATCAATGTTGTATTTAGTCATGCAGAACTAACTCAACAATCCTTAGTGTCAATTACCAAAGACTCTCTTAGAAATTTATATAAGATACAAAACAAGCAAATATCAAATGAAAAATTAAATTCAACAATGATTCATCTAAATAAGCAAGCAGGAAAGCTTTTATTAGTTAGCGATAAACTAACGATGCAGCTTGCACGTATTTTTGTACAATCCGCTCATCCAATAGTTATTAAATGGATGCTAAGGGATAAAGTAGAGGTGTTTATCACTTACTCACACAGTATTGGCGATGTTATGAATATACAAAATTGGAAACGTGCTGGTACAAATAGTGGTATGCAAAGCACTGACGGTAGTAACGTATGTATTTATGTATCTTGTGGCGGTGATCCGTTTGCAAAAAACCATGATATCACACCCACAAATGGTAACGGGTGGGCGGCTGTCGCACGCCTACAAGTTATAGCTGGTCAAGAGATTGGTCATTATGCTGATATAAAACGTGACCATAAAGGCAATCAAATAACTCGCCATTCAGCTAATTTTTCTTGTACAAAAGCCACTCCTCATGTCAAAGAAGGTAGAAAAAATGATATTGCACGATGCTCAAGCCTATTAAATAAATTACTCAAAAATGGAATGAGCAAGCTTATAAAATTAGAACAAAAACTTAAATTTTATGATAAACAGAAGCTTTCTGGATTACGTGTCTGGTGGATTAAGCTTTTTATTCAAAAATATCGCCGAGAATTATTACTTTTTTCGCATCAGCATAAACTACATTTCATAAAACGTTTTAAGCGTGAAAAATATATGGGCTTAATGATTGCCGCTATGATTGAAGATATGCAATCCCATCTCTCGCCCATTGCGGACGTTTACAAGCGTAATAATCCAAATGAAGAGGAGGCAATAAGCTGTGTTGAAGCACTAGCACGCGTCCCACAACAAGTAATGAAATGGGGATATCTAACAACCAGAGCCACAATGCATGATTTATACAAAGTATATTATAGCGAAGTTATACCATCATTGATTGAAAATTATAATCATCTGACTATCACAAACTATAAAAGGAATTACTCTGTTCCAAAACAAAGCACACTAAACAAAATTCTAACAATATTAGGCTTAACTGGAAGAAAGAATAAATTTAAATTCACAGAAATACGAGATGTATAGCTTAAAGGTAAAATAGTTAGCTAGAGACTTTTGATATTAACTCATTTTATTTCTGTATTATCTATATAATTTATGTTTCTTGAATAAATAAGAATAATAAAACAATAATCCAAGTAATACAAAACATATTGAAATTAGAAAACCATTTGGACCAAGTGTATTTTCTGAAGTGTTAATAGTTACATAACCACAATAATACCCAAACACAGCGCCAAGTGAATAAATCGACAGAGCGCTAAATAAATTTATATTTCTGAACTTTTCAACAATAATCAATAAATTACATGCAAATAACGTGTATATCAAGAATATGAATATCACTCTTCCTAATATACTAAGCACAAAATAACTTCCCCATTCAGGCAAAGATACAAATATTAAAATTAAAGTAATTATACAAGCTATGCTAACTTTATGCTTATTAAATCTGGGAATGTATATAGTAACTATAATGGCAGATGCTGCAACTGAGCATAAGCCTACATATTCATTTTTTGCGTTACCAAAGATCAGTAAAGAATCCGCTAAAGCATATATTTCATAACCACTTTCTACTACCATAACCATATAAAAAATACTAAAACCTACTAAAATTTCAATCTCCATTCTTTTGATAACTTCAAAAAATCTATATTTATCTAGATTAATTTTCTGTCCATAAGCAGGAGAGAGAAATAACATCAGTAAAAAAACAACCATTGATAGAATATTTAAAATCATCAACTCTGGTGTATAATAAAGACTTCCTATAATAAAATATTCAAACGTATCGACAATAAGATAAGCCAGTAAAATTGACACCAAATATATGGAAATAGAATAATTATCATTTATTTTATTATCGACCAGGATATAGCCTAAAAGCAATGTAGAAACTACGATTGTAGTAGAGGTATATATAAAAAAACAAAGTAGTGTTATCTCATGTGATGTATCAACAAAAATAATATTAAAAACACTTAAAAAGTACAGAAAAATATTAAAAACAATAATCTTCTTAAATGAAAATACTTTTACAAATAAAAGCAAAATAACTGCCGCTGTAATACGCCCCAATATCTTAAAGTAAATAATTTGATCATACTCCTTAAAGGAAATATCTGAAAAATGCATAAATTCCTTTATAAAAAACTCATTTGCAAAGACTGATAGAAAATATGCTACCATACAAAAAACATAGGAAAAAAAAGGTGATGAAGTATTACTCTTAACCATAAATATTATTTGCTAAACCCGCCTAGTTGGTATATAAATTTTTAGTAGTATTGGCAATCTGGGCTAACAAATTAATATTAAACAAAATTACCATTAAGTATTAAGCGTAAAACTATTAGATTAAAAAATAAAGCAATTGAACGTCTGAAGTAGCTATATTATATTTAAAATGATGTATGTTTACCCGCCTTTATAAAAAGTATTTAAATACATTTAACGAGAAAATAATGCAAAAAAAAATAATAATAGATGCAAACTTTCCTTCGGAAACGAGGGTAGTTTTACTAGATAAAAATAATAATATAGAAAATATAGAGTTTAGCTCTTTCAATAAAAAACAAATAAAAGGTAACATATACTTAGCAAAAATAACCCGTATTGAACCATCGCTGCAAGCAGCCTTTGTTGATTATGGTGAAGATAAAAGTGGATTTTTACCATTTAATGAGATCCATCCCGACTATTACCATATACCCTCTACAGATAAACAAGCTGATGCTTTGGTAGGAAAAGAAATTAGCTCACCAGAAATCACATCCGAAGATCTTGCTGAAAAACAAAAAAACAATATATTTCATGAGCTTATTGACAGTGATGAAATTGATATTAATGCCATATCAAAAATGGTAGATGATAAGCTACAATCCAATATAGATATAGAAGCTGATGAAAATGATATAGAGCATATTTCAAAAGAATCATCAAATAACAACAAACGATATAAAATACAAGAAGTACTCAAAAAAGGTCAAATATTACTTATACAAGCCACAAAAGAAGAACGTGGAAATAAAGGCGCCTCGCTGACTAGTTATATTTCTTTAGCTGGAAAATATTGTGTATTAATGCCTAATAAACCTTCTCACAATGGTATTTCTAGAAAAATTTCTAACCATGATGAGCGTAAGCGTTTAAAAAAAATCATTAGTGATTTAACCGCCTCTAACGAACATAATACATCAAGTGTAATTGCAAGAACTGCAGGCGCTGGACATACCACTTTAGAGATAAAGCGAGATTATGATTACCTAGTCAAGCTATGGAATAAAATACGCGAAGTAACACTAAAATCTAAAGCTCCGTGCTTCATTCATCAAGAAGACGGTATTTTGCTTCAAACTATTCGTGATATGTTTGATCGAAATGTTAAAGAAATAATAGTACAAGGCTCTAAGGCTTATAATTCTTGCATAAAATTCATGGGTGATATTTTGCCAAGTGAAGTTAAAGCTGTAAAAGAATATAAAAGTAAAACACCTATCTATACAAAATTCGGGATTGAAGATCAATTAATTAAGCTTTACCAGCCCATAGTACACTTACCATCTGGTGGGTATATAGTCATTAATCCTACAGAAGCTTTGATTTCTATTGATGTTAACTCTGGTAAATCCACGGGTGAGCGTAATATTGAAGATATGGCCCTTAAAACTAATCTGGAGGCGTCTCGTGAGGTTGCAAAACAAGCACGTTTAAGAGACCTTTCTGGCTTATTAGTAATTGATTTTATAGATTTAAGTGAAAATAAAAATCGTAAAATACTAGAAAGATCATTATGGGAATATTTTAGCAAAGACAAGGCAAGAATTCAAACATCTCAAATTAGTACATTTGGTCTATTAGAAATGTCGCGACAACGCCTACGACCTTCTTTCTTAGAAATGAACTCTAACATGTGTTCACATTGTAGTGGAAAGGGTGTTGTTAGGGCTGATGAATCAAACGCAATGTTAATTTTGCGTACGGTTGAAAATGAAATATATAATGGTAAGTTCAGTGCTGTAAATATTTATGGAGTTGCATCTTCTATTATTTACTTATTAAATGATAAGCGTTCTGAAATTGAATTTATCGAAAAGAAACACAACATAAAATTAAATTTCTTTATCGATAAAGATGCAACTTCCGACAGTTATTCTATAGAGAAAGTTAAAATTACGTCTGAATCAAACAAAGCAGAACATATATTTTCTGGTCCAGCTTTGCAAGATACATCTAATATATATAACGAATCTACTATTGAAACAAACCATAAACCACAAAAACGTAAAATTGACAAATCACAAAAAAACCTTAATGAAAATAAAGGAGTGGCATCTGCTACAAGTAAAGAGATCCAGAAAGTAACAAATCTAGTAGAAAACAAAGATTTACCCGAAATACCTCAGGAAGATAAAATAAAAAAACCAGCAAGAAATAGGAAACGTATTACTAAAAAATCTGGTCCTAATAAAGAGTCTGACAAAACTCCTAATCAAGAGACTAATAAGCCAGATGATACTAAAAAATTAAGTATTAAAGATTAAGACGTAGTTCTTAACTACACCTTAATCTTTATATTGTATAGTTGTTTGCTACTACTTTAAATATAGACAATACCACAAATATTATGCAATATATCTATTCATTATTTATTATTTTTCCTTTATTATTCCTAAGTTCTTGTGGATTTAGTTCTATTTATAAAGAGCATAATAACCCTACACGCTCTGCGCTAGAAAATATTGATGTTGCAATGATTAATTCAATTGAAGGAGCAGATTTTTATAATCATTTGCAGAATATTATGCCATATAGTCCAGCAACGGCCAAATATACATTAATAACTAATTGTGCTTTTATAAAAAGTATTAGTGTTATCCAAAAAAACTCTGATGTTTTAAGGGAACTTGTAACCATCAAAGTATCCTATGAACTAAAAAACAAAACCACTGGAGATAGGCTAAGTTCTGGAAATTTCTCTAGATTATCCTCATTTAATACTACTTTTTCACCTTATAGCAACGTAGTGAGCCAGCAAGACACGCAGAAGAACTTAGCTATAATGTCTGCAGAAGAAGTAAGAAATCGTATTATGATGTTTCTACAAAATAATAGAGATCTATAATGAAATTTTATTCTTCTGGACTAACTGATTTAATTAAGAAAATTGAAAAAGGATCTATAAAAACAATCCTCATATATGGCATAAATCATGGCTTTTCTATAACAGCAATTCAACAAATAGTTACAAAGCTAAATCTAAGAATAAATAATTTTGATGCCAAAGAACTTACGCCAGGAAAATTAGAACTAGTAGCTAATAGTCGGAATTTTTTTGGACAAAAAGAACTCATTAAGATTACAAATACTAGCGCTAGTCTAACCAAAGCGATGAAAGAAACTATTCTGCAAAGTGATTTCTATAATATAGTTTGTTTTATTTCTAATGATTCATTACCAGCTAGCGGTATACGTAAATTTTTTGAAGAACAAAACAACCTTGCGTCATTAGGCTGCTACTATGATAATGAACAAACTATAGCCAAAATCATTTTGCAACAATGTAGTAAACACAACAAAACAATTGATGAAGATGCATTATTTTATCTAAAATCTCATCTTAAAGGCGATCATCAAATAATCAAATCTGAATTAGAAAAATTATTTAATTTTACTCATGATAAACTCATAATTACCAAGTGTGATATTCTACAAACTCTTAGCCAAGATTTATTGGCAAGTGGTGATGAAATGTGTATGTTTTTTGCACAAAAACAACCATTAAAATTTCTAAAAGAAGTGGCCAAACTACAAGAACAAAACAAAAATGAAGTATTGATGATAAGGGCCTTAATTAGATATTACCTAAATATCTACATAGTGACCTCAAGGCTAGAAGATGGAGAAAATTTAGACCGCTCGATCAAAACTCTTTATCCTCCTATTTTCTTCAAGTATGTTGATGAATTCAAGAAAGTAGTGCGCAAATATAGTTCAGACGATGTACTTCGCTGCATAGCAATACTACAAAAATCAGAAATTAGTTATAAAACAAATCCTAAATGCTTTGATTTATTTTCAACTTACATTAAATGTAATCAATAAATATTACACTAGCTTGGCACTTATATAAAGTTAGAAATAACTAATAGGATTGTTGCATATTAAATTAGAAATCAATATAATACCGAGTATTAAATAACGTAAGGTGTTATATTAAATTATGCTAGATTTAGATCCTATATTACTGGCGCGCATACAATTTGCTTTTACTATTAGTTTTCACATCATATTTCCTTCTTTTACAATTGGTCTTGCGAGTTGGCTAGCTGTTGTAGAGTGGCGCTGGATTAGAACTGGGAATCAGATTTATCAAGAAATATATCGGATGTGGATCAAGATTTTTGCTATCTGTTTTGGTCTGGGCGTAGTATCTGGCATCGTTTTAGCTTTTCAATTTGGTACTAATTGGTCTGTATTTTCTGATAAGGTTGGTAATATTATTGGACCATTAATGGGTTATGAAGTTCTTACTGCTTTCTTTTTAGAAGCTTCATTCTTGGGTATTATGCTTTTTGGCTGGGACCGAGTGAGTAAAAATATGCATTTTGCCTCTACATGTATAGTTGCCGTTGGAACCTTTATTTCTACATTTTGGATAATATCTGCTAATAGCTGGATGCAAACTCCACAAGGCTTTGAAATAGGAGAAAATGGTATACTTTTCCCCACTAGCTGGATTGAAATCATATTTAACCCATCATTTCCTTATAGACTGGCGCACATGGTTACAGCTGCTTACTTAACTACTGCATTTGTCGTAGGTGGGATTGCTGCATATTATTTATTTCGCAAAGTACATATTCCGCATGCGCGCATAATGCTTGGTATGGCAATGCTTATGGCTGTTTTTGTTGCTCCATTACAACCTCTAATCGGTGATGCGCATGGATTAAACACTCTAGAGCATCAACCGCGCAAAGTAGCAGCTATGGAAGCTATATGGGAAAATGAAACTGGTGCGGGGCTACGTTTATTCGCTATTCCTGATCAAAAAAATCAAACTAATCACTATGAACTAATCATCCCTAAGCTTTCTAGCCTTATTTTAACTCATGACCTCAATGGAACAGTACAGGGATTAAGTAATTGGGCTCCAGAAGATCAACCGCCTGTAACTATTATTTTCTGGTCATTTAGAGTTATGGTGTCTATAGGACTAGCTATGGTTCTTACCGGAATATTTGCTGTAATTCTATATTTTCGTAAACGTCTTTTTGATACTAGATGGTTTCAATATTGGTGCATGGCTATGACTCCCAGTGGTTTTATAGCCATTCTAGCGGGTTGGTTTGTAACAGAAGTTGGGCGACAACCATATATGGTTTATGGAATAATTCGTACATCTGATGGAGTTTCTCCGGTCATTAGCGAACAAATTGCTCTCACTTTACTAGCCTTTATTATCACTTATATATTCATCTTCGGTGCTGGCAGCTATTATATTTTGCAGCTAATAGGCAAAGGTCCAGAAACGCATAAAATAAAAAAGGAGTTATAAAATGTTAGATTTCTCTCCATGGATAGATTTGCCTTTAATCTGGAGTGGGATAATAGCTATTGCCGTATTACTTTATGTTCTACTTGATGGATTTGATCTTGGTTGTGGAATCATATTTCCATTTGCCCCTTCTGATGATTGTCGCAGCCGTATTATGAATTCCATTGCGCCTTTTTGGGATGGTAATGAAACTTGGTTAGTGCTGGGTGGGGGTGGATTACTAGCCGCCTTTCCCGTAGCATACTCAATTATAATGTCTGCATTATACCTACCTGTTATTCTTATGCTCCTTGCCCTTATATTTCGAGGAATATCTTTTGAATTCCGTTTTAAAGCCCAAGGAAAACAACGCAAAATATGGGACGTATCATTCCATATTGGGTCGTTACTTGCAGCCTTTATGCAAGGAATAATCTTAGGAAATTTTGTACAAGGAATAGAGGTTGAAAATCGTAGTTTTTCTGGTGGCGCGCTTGATTGGGCCAATGGATTTAGTATCATCACTGGTTTATCTATGATCTTTGGCTACGCATTACTTGGATCTACATGGATAATTATGAAAACAGATGGTATTACTCAAAAATGGGCAAGATCTCTAGCATTATATGTAGTAGGATACGTTTTACTAGCAATGATTATCATAAGTATATCTATGCCCTTTGTAGATTATAGTGTTACTTATTTGTGGTTCACCTATAATGGACTGAAAAAATCAGACAGCAAAAAGAGTAGTTTTGTTTCGCAAATG
>CAWWAI010000016.1:0-20391 GCA_963934885.1 uncultured Rickettsiaceae bacterium
GGCCACTGCAAACAAAACCCTCCAGCTATCGTTAATCCAACCATCATGGAAATCGAGAAATCATTATCCACAGCATATTTAGGCGAAAAACTATAAATAGCACTCAATATTAAACCCGAACTAATACACCCCATAAATCCAAGCGGAGATGCAGAAAAATATTTATTAATTGCTAATTTGGGCATAGTTTTTATTTCAGGCGCTGGTACATAAGTTAACGATGCAGATATTGTAGACATAGTAGATATAATTGCTGCTAAAATAAATGGCTCTAAGGAATCAATATCTACTATATCTAATCCAAATTGACTTATAGTTTGCGCCGAATACAAACAAATCATATAAACTGAAAGTATCTTGCCCTTATTGTACTTTGTTGATTCAGCAAGAAGCCAACTTTCAATAATTACATAAGCTGCTGCTGTAGCAAATCCTGCAAAAAATCTAAGAAAAATCCAGATATATGGTATTTGATAAATAGACTGCACAAGAATACTTATAGTTAATACGCTTGAAAACAAAGTAAAAGCTCTAATATGTCCTACTCTGTTTATTATTTCCTCGCTCTTTAATGCCCCCATAAGAATACCAAAATAAAAGGCGGAATGTATAAGCCCAAGCATTACAACGGTAACTTCTTGAGTATTAAGCTTAATTGTAATAAATGTTAAAAAAAATGATCCACTTAGAACAATCAATACTAGACTAGCTAAAGGTGAATATATGATGTTTTTCATTTTGAATTCCTACTAATACCAAGCGCTTGATTTGATATCTTTATTTCCGAAGATTAAAAAAATTTATTTATACACAAACCTGTATAATACTATAACTACTATTTGTAAATGATCATTTGTTGCAATGATTAAGTTAAACCTTGAACTATTCGGAATCAGGGTGTCTTTCGTTTAAGTAATATCTTAATTTTCTTGATTATTTTAGTTAAATCCTATAAAAACATTTACAAAGATTATCTAGAGAAGTGTTTATATGAATTATAGTTTTACAAATTTAGTCGCTGCAATTATTTTATCAGTAGCTATAGTTTTTGGTTGGCAACATTTCTTTGAAAAGCCGCGGCTTGAAAAGTTAGCAGTAGAAACAAAAGCTTATAACGAACAAGCGCTCATTGTAAAAGAACAAGGAAAAAAAGCTACTGCTATTTCTATATTAGGACGCGATGAGGCAATAGGCGAAGTCTCAAGAATCACTGTATCTTCAGAACTACTATCTGGCTCTATCTCTCTAAAAGGATTACGCTTTGATGACCTAACTCTAAAACAATATAGCCAAGAACTAGGCGAAAACAGCCCTCCTGTTGCTTTATTTTCACCATCAAATTCAGACAAAGCCTATTTTGCTGAAATTGGCTGGTGGAGTAAAGATAAAAATATTACCTATCCAAACTCATCAACCGATTGGAAAACTGATAATAATAAATTGCATGCTGGCGGAACAGTAAATCTACATTGGATTAGCCCAGAAAATATAAAGTTTAAAGTTTCAGTAACATTAGATGATAACTATTTATTTACTATTAAACAATCAACAGAAAACAACTCTTCTAGACCTATATCAACTCAATATTATGGTTTAATTAACCGTGTTTATGAAGAAAATGCTGAGCGTATGGTCAACATATTACATCAAGGTATGATAGGAGCTGTTGCCGACGAATTACAAGAATATTCTTACGACAATATCAAAGACGAGAAAAAACAATCCTTCTCTCATGGAATAGTAAATTGGCTTGGTATTACGGATAAATACTGGTTAGCAGCATTTATTCCAGATAAGGCAGAAAATTATGGTGCTAATTACAGTTATTCATCAAAATCTGGTAGGGATCAATATCAGGCTGATTTTATTTCAAACGAAAAACTTATTGAGTCCGGTGGCATCTTTGAGTTAACACATCATTTATTTGCTGGACCAAAAAAAGTAGATTTACTAGATAAATATGAAAGCCAATATCAAATTAAATTATTTGACCGTGCTATTGATTTTGGTTGGTTCTATATTTTAACGAAACCAATTTTTAATGCGATGAATTTTTTCTATAGTTACGTAGGTAACTTTGGCATAAGTATTATGATTGTAACGATACTAATAAAAATGTTAATGTTTACATTAGCTAATAAATCTTACCGCTCAATGAAGAAGATGAAAAAGCTACAGCCCGAAATGGAACGCTTAAAAGAATTATATTCAGACGATAAAGCTCGTTTAAATCAAGAAGTGATGGGACTCTACAAAAAAGAAAAGGTCAATCCAATTTCAGGTTGTCTACCTCTGCTTGTACAAATACCTGTGTTTTTCTCAATATATAAAGTACTATATGTAACTATTGAAATGCGGCACGCACCTTTCTTCGGATGGATAAGAGATCTTTCTGCGCCAGACCCGACAACTATTTTCAATTTGTTTGGTCTGCTACCATTTACACCTCCAAGTTTCCTAATGATAGGAGTATGGCCATTGATCATGGCGGCCACAATGTTTTTACAACAGAGAATGAGCCCGCCTCCTGCAGATCCAGTACAAGCACAAGTCATGAAATTTATGCCGTTAATGTTCTTGTTTATGTTTAGTAGCTTCCCAGCTGGATTATTGATATACTGGTCTTGGAATAACGTGCTTTCAATTATACAACAATCTTATATTAATAAACTTGATAAAAACTAGTGGCTGAACTTACTACCAAAATTTTTCGACAAGAAGCGAAATTTATTGCTGGGGTTGCAAGAACAGATCAATTTCCAAAACTATTTTTACCTCAAGTTGCGTTCTTCGGGAAATCTAATGTTGGTAAATCTAGCCTCATTAATGCAATTTGCAAACGCAAAAATTTAGCTAGAGTTTCCCATACGCCCGGGCGCACTCAGCAAATTAATTTCTTTTCTATCGCCGGCAAAATATTAATTGCTGACTTACCCGGATATGGCTTTGCTAAAGTGCCTAAATCACAAAAATCTGACTGGCAAAATCTTATTACTCACTATCTGCATAATGAAAACAAATTACAGCTTGTAAACTTATTAATTGATGCACGTAGAGGCATAAAAGAAAACGATATCGAAATAATAGAACTATTAAAGTCTTGTGATAAAAACTTCCAAATAATCCTAACTAAAACCGATAAAATAACTATTAACGACAAATTTTTGATAGAATTAAAAGATTACCTTGCAACTTTAGGATGCTTGTGTAATGTAATTTTCACTAGTAGTAAGAATAGCAATGGTACAAAGGATTTACAGCTCAGTATGGTGCAATCCATCAAACAACAAGAATAAAGAGCTTGAAGATACAACAACAAATAACGCAAGGCTTATTAAAAACGTACTAAAACAAGTAGCGTTAATAAAAGATCAAAATATTGTAATTAAGCTCTCTGATATTATCGTAGCTGACAGAGATCTATTAACCAATTTTGCAGAGAATATCTATATATTATGTGCAAGTGGAGCTCGTATATTCATTGTACATGAATATGAAAGGATAGTTAAAACAAAATTGCAAGAAATGTCTGATACACATGGAAATAACTACTCATATTTTAGCCAAAACAACCTAGCAGAACTTATTGAAATGATAATATCAGGACGTATTAATCGTGATATTATAACTAAATTATGTGCACACGAAGTTCAAGCAGTGGGTCTATCAGGAAAAGATAGTCAATCAATTATTGCTAAAAAATCTAATACTGCAAAAAATTCCTATAAAGGTGAGCCTATGCTAGTTAACCCCGAGATTTTACTTACTAACGACAATAATAACATTGTATCAGTTATCTCTCCCATTGCTTGTAATGAAAAGGGGCGTACAGTAATATTAGATACTAATATTACTGCGTCTATGATAGCAGCTTCCATCGGGGCAGATCATCTTATAATGCTTGAAGAAGATAATTACCTAACCAAAAATGATATTACTATTAGCAGCATTTCAGAATTGAATAATCTATTAGATAACACCAATGAACTACAAAATATCATATCTGAACTAGATGCCACCAAATATGCTTTACAAAATACTGGGTGCTTAGTGCATTTTTTTAGCGCACGTACTAAAGATATATTATTATTAAAACTTTTTACCTAAAACTCATACTTTTATTGACAATTACAAAAAGAACAATTAAAGTTTCATTTCTTAAAACTTTAATTAAAAGATCATGGCACGAAAACAGGTTTAAATTATTTTTTAATTGAATTATGAAGCGCGCCCCTTAAATTTATTGTTTTATTATGTCCAGCTCTTATTACTCCCCACTGCCTTATTTAGTTTTAACTTATACGATTCTTGATGGCTCGCAAATTATAGGTTGCAAATAGGTTAATTAATTTTCATAAAATTTAATACACTAAAATAAAACTTGGTAAAAATTATGTCTATTGCTAATTCTACTTTTAATATTATTGCTTTTTTAGATGATTTTTTTTGGAGCTATATTGACGTGGCTTTGATCGTTGGATCTGGTATTTATTTAACATTTATCTCACGGGGGTTACAATTCCGCGCATTATTTAATTTCCGTAAAAATATTAAAGAAATTTACTCTGAAGCAAGCGGCTCTAACAATGGTGGAGTACACCCATTTAAATTATATTTTGCTTCCGTCGGTGGAATGGTGGGTCTGGGTAATATAGTATTTATTAGCTTAGCATTAATGATCGGCGGCCCTGGTAGTATTTTTTGGACTATAATTGCTTCTTTAAGTGGCATGTTATTAAAATACTCCGAAATTTATTTAGGTGTAAAATATCGAGTGCAGAACCCAAAAGGTGGCTTTAATGGCGGTCCTATGTATTTTTTACAAAAAGCTTTTAAACCTAAAATATTCTCTTATGTCTTCGCTTTTTTGCTCTGTTTATATGGAGTAGAAATTTCGAATTTTCTAATTATTGTTGATCGCTTAGAACATAGTTTTGAATTTGATAGATATTTAATAATTTTAGGGTTACTTGCAGCTATTATATATTCTTCAATAGGGGGTATTAGCCGTTTAGCAAATATCTGTAGTGTTATTATGCCTATATTTATGATTGGTTACATATTATTTGCAGTTTATATCATTGCCTGCAATTTTAGTATTTTACCAGAATTCTTTAAAACGGTTATTGTTTCCGCTTTTACAGGTCATGCTCAGCTAGGAGGGTTTGTTGGTAGCTCTATGATATTATCTGCATATCTTGGTATTTCAAAAACGGTATATTCTGGTGATATAGGTATTGGCTACGATTCAATCGTGCAAAGCGAAACAACTATAGTCAACCCACGTAAACAAGCAACTCTAGCTATTTATGCTTTATTTACTGATGCTTTAATTTGTATTTTAACTAATATAATGCTCGGAGTTACAGGTGCGTGGTATACACTAAACCACCTTCAGCCCTCTGATATAGTGGCACAATTACTTTCTGGATATATTCCCTATAGTGATATATTCATGACTTTATTACTATTTTTTGCAGGCTTTACTACTATAATTGCATATTTAGTAGCAGGTACAAAATGCGCACAATTTATTAATCCCAGATTCGGCAAAATAATATACTTGCTCTACGCTATTTTTGCATTTATATTCTTTTGTAATTTCTCGCAGACCAGCGTGATGATAATAATGAGCTTTTTAAGTGGTATGCTTGTACTACTAAATGTATGTGGAATATTACGTCTGAGAAAAGATATAGAATTTTAAAATAAAATTATTTAGGTTAATTTAGATAATGAAAAAACTTGGTTCAATTATAGTATTATTAATAGTAATTGCTGGTATATGGGTATATATGGCAAATAAATTTGAAAAAATTGCTAATAATGATCTACTACCTAAAATACAAAATAATGATCCAATAATTAAAGTTGATTTAGATTCTATTATAATAGAAAAATTTAAATTCAGATTAACTTTAAAAGACGTAACTATTCTACCAAACACTCCTGATTTAAGAATCAAAATTGATAAAATAATAACTTCTTATAATCCATTCACTGATAAAATAACAATATGTTTAAATAGTGATAAATTATTGATAGGTACAGATAATACTGCAATTTATATTCCTTCTCCCAACCAAACTATTACTTTCAATAGATCTATTCTAACCAATAATTTTAATGATATTGATCTTACAACAACATTAAAAAAACCTGTTTTATACTTCGCTAATGATGAATTTATAGGACGCGCTGCTAATTACAAGCTTACTCTTTCGAGCGAACTGAAAGATGAAAATTATTTTATTAATTTGAAAATATCATCTGACAAAACAGAAATAAATCCTGATTCAAAATATATAGCATATTTATTAAATAATTTGATTTCGAACCCTTTGATAAAAGATACTTATTTAGGCAATAAAATTGATAATGACAATTATCAATTTAAAATAATGGAAATCACTGGTCCAACAGACCGTACGTCTGAATACTCCGTTAAACTCAGCGAAAATGCATTAAATGATATAGCTGCAGCTCTTCAAGGAACAAAGAAATCATCTGAAGTTTTAAATAATTTTGATTTTAAGAAAGAAAATTATTCTTTCTCTATGAAGGGAAATTTAAGTAATAATTCAATCAAAAATACTGGATTTGTACATTTTTCAGGTGATGGATTTAATATCAATGCTAACATGGACATATCCAACATAACTAATTACAGCGATATTCAAAAACAAAAAATTACCTCTATAACAAGTGATGTTGCATCTAAATTTATGCAACAAATCACTAAGAATGAAAAGTTAAAATTCAACCAAAGCTTTAAAGGAACAGCAGATGATTTTATGCCTTTAGCTAAATCAATTACTGATATTAAAAATACAAAAATAGCATTAAATGTTGATTATAATATTGAATCTGGTGATTTTACTCACGCACTAAATATTGACTTAAACGGATTTAATATGAAATTAAATGGTGCTCTCAAAGAAAAAATATATAATGCTGATACATCTATTAAAACACCTAGTTTACTTATAAACTCACTTACAGATTTTTATCAAATAAGCATAAAACCTCTGCTAATAAAGAATACAACAATAGAGAATGCATCTGATATTGATTTTTTTCACGCAATAGTTAAAAACATTAAGAATAACGGCGTTGAAGCTCTATCTGCTTTACATAGCGGTGAAGAGTTGCAAGAAGATGATATTTTAACGGCTGATTTTGTTTTTAATACACAAAATTTTGATTTTAAAATTAATGATAAGGAATTTTTTGACATACTAAGTGACCAACGTGTAGTAAAGTTTCTTCAGGGTATGCCTAAAAAGGACAATCAAGAAAATTAGGAACTACCTTTATGTCAATTAAACTAGCACCTCTGCGGGGCATGAAAGATCTTTTGCCCGATGATTTTCGTATACATCAACATATAGAAAAAATAGCGCTTGATACTGCAAAATTATATGGTTATGAAGGATTTTCTACGCCACTACTAGAGTATGTTAGTGTTTTTGACCGTACACTTGGAGATAGCTCTGATGTTGTTTCAAAAGAAATGTATAGTTTTACTAGTAAAGGCGGGGATTTAATTGCTCTAAGACCGGAATTTACAGCCGGTATAATACGTGCTTTTATTTCCAATGGTCTGAAACAAAAATTACCTTTAAAATTATTTTCTAGTGGACCAGTTTTTCGTTATGATAGACCACAAAAAGGTCGTCAACGACAATTTCATCAATTAAATTTTGAATATATAGGAGCAAGTGGCGCTTATTCAGATGCAGAAACAATTAGTTTAGCCGCGCACATTCTAGATAATTTAAACATCTTAAAAGACGTAACTTTAGAATTAAATTCACTTGGATGTGCTGAATCTAGGCAAAATTATCAAGCTGCCCTTATAAAATATTTTAAGGACCATTTCGACGCCTTATCTGAAGATAGCAAACAGCGCTTAGAAAAAAATCCATTAAGGATATTAGATTCTAAAGATGAATCCGATAAAAAAATTGTACGTAATGCTCCGATTATAACAGATTACTATACAGAATCAGCTGCTCAATATTTTGCAGAAGTAAAATATTATCTAGATAAAATGCAAGTTAAGTACGTTATAAATCCTAAACTTGCACGTGGACTTGACTATTATTCGCATACAGCTTTTGAATTTATTACTGATAAACTTGGCGCTCAAGGAACCGTGCTTGCGGGTGGTCGTTATGACGGTCTAACTGCTTTAATGGGAGAATCTGAAATACCGTCTATTGGTTTTGCAGCTGGAGTAGAACGCCTTGCTTTAATGAATGATTTTCAGCCTTCCAAAGCTCGCCCTATAATGATAATACCTATTGGCTCTGAATGCATAGATTATGCAATTAGTACTGCCAATATTATGCGTAAAAACAATATCAATACAAATTTATCACTAGATGGAAAAGTAAATAAAAATATGCAAAATGCCATAACGGCAAATGCCAGCCATATAATTTTTATAGGTTTAGATGAAATGCAGAAACAAACTTATAAAATAAAAGATCTAGATGCTGAAATAGAAAATGAAGTGACGCTTAATAAGCTAATTGAATTATTAAAAAACTAAATATATGCGAATATTTAACGTCATGATGTCAAGAGATTTAGGGGGTATTCAGCAAGCATATATTGATTATAATGATGCCTTAACAATGCAAAAACATGAGGTTATAAATATAACCAGTGTATCTGCGCAGATCAATAAGCAGCTTCTTAATAATTATTCATTACCAAATATAGCTCCTTGGTGTTTTATCTCAAAATTATATTTGTGGATATTAGCAATTATACATAAACCAGATTTAATTATCTGTCATGGCAATCGCGCGGTTTCTTTTGCTAGCGCGTATAAACAGAAAAACCTTTCCATCATTGGCGTATCTCATAATTATAGCTACAAACATTTATATAAATGTGACTATATTCTAGTATTAACCTCTAAGCTTAAAGAGCATTTAATTCAGCATGGCATTAATAAACAACGTCTGCTAAGCATACCTAATATGATTAGAGTAATGCATGAATATAAAGCATCTCCTACCTATAAATCACCGATAATCATTGGAAGTTTTGGAAGATTCGTGCATAAGAAGGGCTTTATATACCTTATTGAAGCAATAAAATTGCTAAAACAAGATAATCATAATGTACAACTACTTTTAGGAGGAGATGGACCAGAAAAGGATTTTCTAGTACAAAAAACCAAAGAGTTACAACTAGAAGAATGTATAAAATTCTATGGCTGGGTGCATGATAAAGATATTTTCTTTCAAAAAATAGATTTATTCTGCTTGCCCTCAACTATAGAACCATTTGGTATTATTTTACTTGAAGCAATGGAACATTCTAAACCAATTATTGCTACTAAATCTGGAGGTCCTGAAGAAATTATCCGCAATAACCTAGATGGTTTATTAACGGAGATTGAATCTAGCCAAGATCTAGCTGATAAATTATTATATGCTATAAACAACCATAAAAAAACCGAGCAATTAGCCCAATCTGCGCATGCCAGACTAAAAGAAAATTTTGACATTAAAGTAGTTTCAAAACAATTATCAGAAATATTAGGTGCAATAAAATGAGTTTTAATTCAAGTAAATTATCAAATGGCTTAAACGTAGTAACCTACTCTATGCCACATATTAATTCTGTTGCTATTAATATAATAGTAAAAGTTGGTAGTCGTTATGAAACCTTAGATGAATCAGGGATTTCTCACTTTTTAGAACATATGGCTTTTAAAGGAACTAAAACTCGTAGTGCTGCGGACATAGCCAAAGAATTTGATGCTATTGGTGGGCATTTCAATGCTTATACTGGTCGTGAACAAACGGTATATTATACGAAAATCTTAAGCCAACACACTGCGCAAGCTCTAGATATTTTAGCTGACATCCTACTTAATTCTATCTTTGATGAAGATGATATAAAAAAAGAATTTAGTGTTATCACGCAAGAAATTGCTGCAGGAAAAGATAGTCCAGATGATTTAGCTTATGAAAAATTCTATGAACTAGCTTACGATAAGCACCCTTTAGGTAGGTCTATATTAGGCACCAAAAATAATATCTCTAATTTTGACAAAGCAGCCTTTCAACAATATATGGCTAAGCACTATACTACTGACAATATTTTTATTTCTATAGCTGGAAATATTGAACATAATGAAGCAGTAAAGTTAATAGAAGGACTGTTCTTAAACCTAAACCCAGCAAAAGAAAATACTTATGTACCAGCAAAATATGTTGGTGGGTTTGCTCTGCAAGAAAAAGAATTAGAGCAAACAACAATTGCTCTAGGCTTTGAAAGTACCTCTTATAATAATCTAAAAGAATTTTACCATGTCCAAATTTTGTCAATAATTCTAGGTGGCGGCCTTTCTTCTCGTTTATTTCAGAGAATACGTGAAGAATTAGGTCTTGCTTATAGCGTGGGTAGCTGGGCAAGTGCTTTCAGTGATAGTGGTATTTTTACTATTGGCGCCTCTGCTGACCATGATAATGTAACTCTATTACTAGAGAATATAACACTTGAAATTAATAAAATAAAAACAGATATAACAGAAGAAGAACTGGTTCGCGCCAAAGCACAAATTGAATCAAATATCTATATGGCAGAAGAAAAGTCCGAATATAAATCAGAAGAAGTAGGGAAAAACTTTGCACTCTTTGGTCGGTATTTTTCAGCAAAAGAAGTTATGGATATTGTAAAAACAACAACTATATCCGACTTAATGAAAAGTGCTAATAAAATATTTTCTACCCATCCAACCCTTTCCATTGTTGGATCTGCTTTAGATAATTTTGATTTTGCTAGTATAAAAAGTGATTTATTAAAATGACTATATTTTTCTTAATTATAATACTATACTCTTTTAATACTGAATAATTATATAAAATATATTTATATGTTTCCTAAAAATAAGCCCAAATTACTTGATGCAACATTAGCCTCAGAGAGCTTACAAAAGCTTTCACTTAAGAGCAAAGACGGTAAGACTAAAATTTCTGAAATCATGGAAGATTTTCATGAAAACGGTATTTTATTAGCTATGGTTTTTTTTGCTCTACCAGTAGCAATTCCACTTCCTTATCCACCTGGATTTACAACTATCATGGGAGTGCCTTTGATGATTTTATCCATTCAAATGTTATTAGGCAGCAAAAAGGTTCGTTTGCCTCAAAAAATTAATGATTATGAAATCAAAAACTCTACGCTAAAAATGATCAGCGACAAGATCGTACCTATTGTTGAATCTATTGAAAAATATATAAAACCTAGATTATCTTTTGCAAAATCAGTTTATTGCGAACAATTTATTGGCTTAGCTTGCTTCATAGCTGCATTTGCTGTTGCACTACCTATACCACTAACTAATGCTATACCAGCTCTTGGCATTACCATTATGGCACTTGGTTTGCTTAATCGTGATGGTATTATTATTATTGCTGGTTTTATTACATCTATAGTTGGATTAATCATTGCATTAAGTGCAATGATTGCTAGTTGGATGGCAATAAAATATCTTTTTTATACTATTTTTTAAATAATAATGAACGAAAAAATATACAAAGGCTCTAGCAAAACTTTATATCAAGCAGATGAAGATTATGCCTTGATCATGTCTTTTGATGATACTTTAAAAATACCAGGACAAGACTCTATAGAAGTGTGTGGTAAGGGCGTTATCAATAATAGTATTTCGTCTTATATAATGCAAAAGCTTGACATGATTGGTATAGATAATCATTTAATCAATAAAACTAATATGCGTCAGCAATTAGTCCAATTTGTTGATGTATATCCTATTCAAATTCATATTTCTACTATAGCTTGTGGACGTTACGTCACCGATTTTGGCATGGAAGATGGTTTTGTTTTTGAAGCGCCAGTAATTGATTTTCGTGTTAAGAATAAAGAGCTAAACTACCCTATCATCAATGAATCACAAATTATTAGCTTTGGATGGCTTAGTAAAAGAGAAATAAAAAATCTAAAAACTCAAGCAACAAGAGTGCATGATTTTCTTTCTGGGCTCTTTGCGAGCTTGCAGATTCGCTTAGTGGATATTCAACTAGAGTTTGGAAGTGTTTTTAATGGAGAAGACTTCATGATTATGCTTGTAGACGAGATTTCACCTGATACATGCCGGTTATGGGATATGGAAACTAATGAAAAATTATGCTACGAAATAGCTAAAGATCACCCGGAAAAGGTAATGTCAGCATACCAAGAAGTGCTAAGGCGGCTTACACCACCATCAACAAACAAATAGATTGTAAAACAAAATGAATTTAACAAAAAATGGGTTTGACTTTTTCATCAACTATTTATATACTACCAATTCATGCTAATTTGCATTTTAAATTATATGTAAATTAATATCAAAAATTAAACTTTAATTAGGTATATTTAAGTGACAAAAATTGTTAAGGCAAAATATAAAGTTAGTAGAAGACTGGGAACAAGTATTTGGGGAGATGGAAAAGATCCTTTCCACACCAAAAATTACCGTCCCGGTCAACATGGACCAACAGGTAGAGTCAAAACTTCTGACTATGGTGACCACCTACATGCTAAGCAAATTGTAAAAGCTCACTACGGTAGAGTAACCGAAAAACAATTTAGAAATACTTTTATACTTGCAAATAAAATGAAAGGAAATACTGCTGAAAACTTCGCAGGTTTACTTGAAAAAAGACTAGATATGATTGTTTATAGAATGAATCTTGCTCCTACTATCTTTGCAGCAAGGCAATTAGTGTCGCATGGTAATGTTAAAGTAAATGGTAAAAAAGTAAATATTCCAAGCCAAAGATTAAGTGAGGGTGATAATATTGAACTAAAGGATTCTGCAAAACAAGTTGTCGTATACATGGAATCAGCTCAGAAACAAGAAAGAACTGTCCCCGAATATCTTTCTATGGATTCAGGAACAATGTCTGGTATCTTTGTTAGAACTCCAATGATTTCAGATATTCCCTATCCATTTGAAGCCAATTTTGGTAAAATTATTGAGTATTACTCACACTAATATAGTTATAAAAGGGAGTCACTCTGGTTGGCTTCCTTTTTTATTTACCATTTATTATTATGCACAACTTACCTGCTATATTCACCTATTCTTCCTTTTAGTCGTGGTTTAATCACATACATCTCCTTTTTTGTGTATTTTTAGTATTACATTAGGTGTTATCACAAATTATTACTAATTATGAAACGACATACTTTTTTATACGGCTTTTCTATTTTTTCGATGTTTTTTGGTTCCGGTAACCTAGTATTCCCTTTAATGGTCGGAGTAAAAAACGCTGATAATTGGATTGCTGGCTTTTTGGGATTTTTTTTTACTGGAATTATACTCCCATTTTTAGGATTATTTGTAATCAAACTACACAAAGGAAACTATACAAGTTTTTTTGCTGAAGCGGGTGGCGTTGCCAAATTTGCTATTCCTCTATTTACTCTTTCTCTGCTTGGAGCATTTGGTGTTATACCACGCTGTATAGCTGTTGCTCATGGAGGGCTTGAATTTTTATCTCATGATATTTCATTACTGACCTTTAGCATAATATTTTGCTCGGCATGTTTTATTATTTGTTTAAATGACAAACTAATGTTCTCTATAGTTGGTAAATTCCTTACACCTATATTATTATTATTTTTGGTCATATTAATTATTGTTGGTTTTTATAATGGGCAACCTCTAGAAATGAATAATCAATCGTTCAATAATAATTTTCTAGATGGTTTTTTCCGTGGATATGCTACGATGGATTTATTTGCCTCATTCTTTTTTTCCAGCCTAATATTCAAACAAATAGAAAAATTAGTTGATGAAACTAAGGGAGAAAATGTTCTCAAGGCTGCACTAGGACCGAGTATATTTGGAGCTAGTTTGTTATGCGCCGTATATCTAGGGTTTGTATATTTGGGATCGCATTACAGATTTCTTGTGCATGATTTACCAGGCGAATTAATGTTACCAGCAATTGCGAACCACCTACTTGGAGCACATGGGGCTTTGATTATCGCAATAATTATTATTATCTCCTGCCTTACAACTGCAGTAGCATTAAATAGTATTTATGCACACTATTTATGCTCATTTAAGATAATTGGTAAGAATAATTTCCCGATTATATTGTTTATAACAACAATCATTGCCTTAATTATATCACTACTTAATTTTGATGGTATAGCAGCAATACTAAGCCCCTTATTAAATATTTCGTACCCAGGGCTAATTATACTAACAATATTATCTATTTGTACACAACGCTTTAAATTTCTAAAAATGCTCAGCTTTTATGGAATTATTGCACTAATGTTAGTATTATAATTACAAAGATAAATTTAGGATAAAATGTTATTACGGTCAGGAATTATTGTTGCTTCTTTCACGTTAATATCTAGATTTTTTGGTCTAGCTAGAGAGCTTTTTATTGCAGCCACCTTTGGCACTAGTTTTATAGCTGACTGCGTTAATGTTGCTTTTAAATTTCCCAATTTATTTCGTAGAATTTTTGGTGAAGGAGCTCTATCCGTAGTATTTATTCCTATGTTCAGTGAAAAACTTGTCGGATCAAAAGAAGATGCAACAAAATTCAGTGGCGAAGTCTTTAGCCTCTTGCTACTAACTTTAATTATCTTGACTATATTACTACAAATAACCATGCCTTATTTAATGGTAGTGATTGCTCCTGGATTCTTTGTGAGTAATGAAAAATTTGATTTAGCTATCACCTTATGCAGAATCACTATTCCATACGTGATTTTTGTATCTATCACAGCACTTTTTGGAGGCATGCTTAATTCTATAAGACAATTTGCAGCTTTTGCCTTTGTACCTATCCTAATGAATATTAGCATAATCACTATCACCCCTTTAATACAAGATAGATATACAGCACATTTTAGCATTGCTTATGCACTAATTATAGCTGGTATCTTGCAGGTTGCCTTTATGTATTATTGCTTAGTGCTCGCGGGGCTTAATTTTCCATTATTATTTAAACCAAAAAATAAAGATGTTAGAATATTACTTAAAAAGATGGGACCAGCAACCATGAGCTCTGGCGCGCAGCAGATAAATCTATTTATCTCTCAATCTATCGCAAGTTTTTTACCGGGCGCTGTTTCTATCTTATCTTATGCAGACCGATTATATCAGCTGCCTATGTCCCTAATAGGAGTTACATTTGGTACTATATTACTGCCGGAATTATCACGTATTTATAAGAAGAAACAATATATAGAAGCTAATAATTTACAAAATAAATCTATAAAAATTGCTGCAGCAATTTCAATTCCAGCAATGTTTGGACTATTTATACTAGCCATGCCGATTATACATTTTATTTATGAACGCGGTCAATTCAGCTCTAACGATACAAAACAAACTGCGCATGCGTTAATGGCCTTCTCGCTTGGGTTACCAGCTTTTACCTTAAGCAAAATTTTAACACCTATTTTTTATGCAAATCTAGATACTAAAACCCCTTTTAAAATCACTATCTATTCTATTGTTACCAACGTTACTCTAAATATATTACTCATGATTCCTTTTGGACATATAGGTATTGCCTTGGGATCTTCGATTGCAGCCTGGTTCAATGTTTATTTATTAAATAAACATGCTAAACAATATGGTAATTTTCATATAAGTTTTGATACGTTATTATTTTCTTTAAAAATAATAATTTGTTCAATTTTTATGGTTGGCTTTATTGCAATAATACAATGTTATTTTAATGATTTTTTCTATAATGATAGATTTATTATTAAAGCTGGAATGTTACTTGGTACCATAGGTTTTTCCCTTATAATATTTGCTATGTTAGGCTATTTTTTTAAAATACATAACATATTATTGAAAAAATAATCACTTTTGTATGTTTGGATAACTTTATTCTTGACTATTGGTGCTTCTAGTTATATTTTACCTATGATATTTTATAAAAAATTGTTTTTAAAGGTTAAAAACTGTGTCCAAGAAAAAAAGTAAAAATCTTCTGGTGAAACTAGTTAGCACAGCAGGCACCGGATACTACCTTGTGAAGAAGCGTAATCCTAAAACCTTAACTGAAAAGTTATCTTTTAGGAAGTACGATCCTAAAGTACGCAAGCATGTTGAATTTAAGGAAGAAAAAATTAAGTAGAGTTTTGTATATATGGCAGTTAAAATTCGTTTAGCAAGAGGTGGCGCTAAAAAGCGTCCTTATTATAGAGTAGTTGTAGCAGATGCACGTGCGCCAAGAGATGGTGATTTCATCGAAAAAATTGGTACGTATAACCCTTTGCTTAAAACAGAAGATGGTGAACGCGTTACTCTCAAAGCAGATCGTATTGAACATTGGTTAGCTCAAGGTGCACAACCAACTGAGCGTGTTGCACATTTCATTAAAGCAGCTGGTATTAAATTACCAGATATTATTTTGAAAAAAATGTTAATAAAGCAAAAAGCTCAAACAACTAAGCCATCTAAAAAAGAACAAAAAGCTGCTAAATAGTTTCTAAGGGTGCGTATTATTTCTAAGCACCCTTACATTTAGTGCAATATGCACTATATTGCCGGATTAGCTCAGTGGTAGAGCAACCGCCTTGTAAGCGGTCGGTCGTCAGTTCGAATCCGACATCCGGCACCATTTCTCTACAATTTATTCCTGTTGATTTCCACAACTATTAGCAGACTTGGATCTTGCTATCTTTTAGATTTATCTAGCATTTATTATTAAAATATTTTATCTAAATTAAATAGTAGTAATGTATATGTAAAATGCTACCCCTTAAACTATCGAGAAATTGGGAAAATATTCTGCAATAATAGAGTTAATATTGCATAAGAAATATTTTGGATGAAGTTTTAAAACAGATTTCTATATAACTTATAAAAGACTAATGAATTGGGCAAATTTTGTACTTATCTATATAAAAACGGAATTAATTAATATACATATAGTATGTAGAAATAGAATATCTACAGACTAAAGTTTGTAAAATATTTACTGTGAAAAAAGAGCTCCAAGACCTTTTTTAAGAAGCTTATCAGCTGCTTTCTTTAATGGGTCACTATTCTTCTCTTTCTCACTCTCACCAATATTATTCTCAAGAGGCGAAGATGGAGCTGACTGTTGACTGCTACCTATAATATTTTTTAAAATATCTCCTGCACCACCTTTATCACCTTTAATTTTACCTATAGCTTTAGTCACAACATTTTTTACTAAATATTGTTTTAATTTTTTAGCATCTATTTTACGCTGAATATTATCAAGCGAACCATAGAAATGAACACTAAAAGGAGGAATTTTATGTCTATCTATCTTTACAGTAGAATTAACATCTACAGAGTATTTTGGAAGATTAATATTTCCTTCTGCACTCATTTCTACTTCTGGAGATTCTAGTTTAAAATGGTTTATTGTACCTATCCCTTGTTCAATTATAATATTTGCTTCTAATTTATTAAATGCCGTCTGTCCTCCAGCAAATGATGTATCCAATAAACTCACGAAACTAGAAATATCATTTATATTATTTAAAGAATTTAGTATTTTCTGTAAGTTTACTCCATTTATTTTACCTTCTGTACCTAGCATATTAATGTTGCCAGAGAGGTTGTTTACATAATTAGATTCACTAGTACCTAATGATTGTAATTTAGAGGAAAAATTAAAATTTCCCTCAGTAATTTTAATTTCCTTATAGTCTGAAACCATATCCTTAAGTTTTGCATCCTTTAGCTCTGTATTTAAAAGCACTTCTCCTGTTTTAGAGATCATATATCCAGATGCTGCTATGGTACCTCCATAAATATGTCCTGAAAAAGTTTCAAGGCTAAGCTTACCATTCGCTAGTTGAAGTTTAGATTTTATTTTATCTATATTTAAAGGCGCTTTAATCAATCGTGGAATAGATATTGTAAAAATTCCATCAAATGCATTTAAAAAAGATAAATCAATTTTCTCTTTAGACCAAGGTAATTTAGATTTATTACTAACAGATTCCCCTTGCCCTTTGTTACTTATATTTCCTTTTTTACTTAATCCATTCAAATCAATTTCTGAAGTTAATAAATCTAAATGAACTTGAGGCTTATGAGTCAAATCTATATTAGCTTTGCCATTTAAAGATATTTTTTTATTGTTAATAGTCAAATCATATTTATTTAGTGCAATTTCAAACACCGGTAATTGACCAGAAATAGTATGAGATAATGAAAAAGCTCCAAGTTCTGATGAAGCTGTTTTTTGGTTAAGAAGTTGTTTTAAGCTATTACCAAGATTATTACCAGTGGCAACGTAATTAAGGGAAGTTTTATAAGAGTTTGCCGTGTTCACTTTACCAACAACATGATTATCAATTCCAGCTAAAGTAATATAAGTATCTGTATGCCAAATTTTTGCATCTTTTTTACTTTCTCCTTTGATTTTTATTTCTGAAAACGCAACAGGAGATTTAACTCCTAGCAATTTCATTAATTCAGATCCTTTATTTGTATCAAGGTTATAATTTACATTTAAATTTGGTTGCAAGTTGACTTTCACGCTACCCCTTAAATTAGCTTCACCAAAAAGCAAAGCAATATTTTTTATATCAAGAATATTGTTATTATATGCAGCCGAAGCTCCGAGCGAGATATTATTACTTAAAAGCAAAGGAGACTCTGATGAATTTATTTGTAAACTATCTAATATAGGCTTTAAACTTTGTGCTTTTAAATTAATGTTGCACCCTTTTAACGACTGGTCATTACTAACTTGCATCACAATATTACCTGGCATTACATTTAGATTTAAAGTAGGTAAGCCACTTTTAAATTTGTAACTTCCTTCTCCCTTAGCTAATATTTTGTCTAAGGAAAATTTTAAATTTCTAAGCAATAAATTTTCTTGATCTATACTAATACCAGTGGAAAAACTAAATTTTTGGTTTAATCCTCGAGGAATAGAAGGGAAAAAATCACTTAAATCCTGACTATTACCTTCATAATTCATATTACCTGCAAAGCTTAAATCATCTAAACTAAATTCTCCTTCTATAGTAGCTTTTTCCTGTTTTATTTTACATTCAGCCATTATAGGCATCACCGATTGGTTAGCATCAATAGAACCATTAATAGTAATATTTTCATCAAAGATTTTACTATTAATAGAAAATTCCATGACTCCATGCCCAAATAAATTATTAATTACTAAATTTACATTTTCCAAAGCAATTTTTTCTTTATTTTGAATATAAAGTACTTGTCCATTCTTAATTACTAAACGCTTTATAATAAAAGGTAATTTAGGTATCTGAATGGTTGGAGAATTAGTACTCGTATTTTTATAGGAATTATCTGTTTTTAGTATTTGATTCTCTTTATCTTCTTTCAGTTTTTCAATATAAACTTCAGGATTCTCAAGTACTATATCCGAAATAACTAATTTACCAGTGAACAATGGAAAAATAGCCAAAGTTGCTTTTGCTTTAGCTACTTTAAGTATAGAAGATTCTCGCTCATCTGGCAGGCTAGAAAGCTTTACTTCAGACAATATTATCTTAGGAATAGGTAAGATAGAAAAGGATATTTTATCTTTAATTAATAAATCTCTTCCTGTTTCTATTTTGATTTTAGTTTTTATATCTTCTTGATAATGATCTAATGAAATTAAAAAAGGTAGTGCTAATAATGCTAAAACAATAATTAGAATAAGAAATACACTATATTTTAAAAATTTTATCATCAACTTTTTCTCTAACTAATTGTTATTTTTAATATTAAAAATCATTATATTACCATCTCAAACTTTAGGCTATAAAAAATTTATTTATGATATGGATGATTATTTAAAATAGTTTGGGCTCGATATATTTGTTCGAATAATAATAACTTAGCAAGTTGGTGCGGAAAAGTCATTTTTGAAAGAGATAATTTAACATCTGCCAATAATAATATTGATGTATCTAGACCAAAGGCGCCACCAATAATAAAATCAATATTTCTGCCCTGCATCATTTGAGATTTAAATATATCACTAAATGCCTCGCTACTTATTTGTTTACCTAATAAATCAAGAACTACAACAAACGAACCCTTAACTATCTTATTTAAGATATGCTTTGCTTCATGTTGTTTTATTTGTTTTTCTGATAATTTTTTAGAATAAATAAGCTCTGTATTTTGAACTTGCCAACCAATCATTTTTTGGTAATGTTGCACAATAATTGCCTGCTCACCCGTTACCTTACCAACTGATATAATTTGTATTTTCATATATGCCTATATAAATAATTATTTGATTTTTTAATATTCATAACAACCATTATAGCATGTTAAACAGGCTTATTCTTAACATACTAAACAAGATGATATAAATTTAATCGAAATTTCATTGTTCTAATATATATTTA
>CAWWAI010000017.1:0-19372 GCA_963934885.1 uncultured Rickettsiaceae bacterium
CATGATAAGATTTTAGATAAAAATAACATCAATTAATCAGACTGCAACAGTGCCAGCACGCATTCTTTTCTATCTAATAAAAAGGTAACGTAAAATTTCTTATATTTATTTAAAAATTCACGATATTTTTCTTTTCGATGCTCGTCATTATTGCTAATTAATATACTATCTTGAATTTTTTGCCACTTTATGGTTGCCATAATAATACCATTGACACCAATGAATATTATTAATTTCTTTTTATAAACTATATTATTAAAAAACTTGACAAGAAGCTCTAATTTTGAAGGGCTATGAATGCTCATTTATTTTTAATATGTCAATGATTATATGTATACTTAGCTATGTTAAGGTCTAAGGCTTCTAAGCTCAATAGCAATAGAAATTTGTAAAATGCTTTTTAAATTAATATTGTAATTTAGCCATAAATTTATTAATGTATCATAGTTCTATATATAACCAGATTGATGTATAAATTGAGATGAAAAAACTTACCACGCAACAAGTTAGAAATACTTTTATTAATTTTTTTAAATCAGAAGGGCATACAGAGGTACCCTCAAGTTCTTTAGTACCACAAAATGATCCCAGTTTGATGTTTGTCAATTCTGGTATGGTACAGTTTAAAGACGTGTTTACTGGAGTTGAAAAGCGTGATTATAGTAAAGCTACTTCAAGCCAAAAATCAGTACGTGCTGGTGGTAAGCACAATGATCTAGATAATGTAGGCTACACTGCAAGACACCACACATTTTTTGAAATGTTGGGAAATTTTTCTTTTGGTAATTATTTTAAAGAAGAAGCTATATATTATGCGTGGAATTTGCTAACAAAAGACTTTGCTCTAGATAAGAATAAGCTTTATGTAACAGTTTATCATGATGATGATGAAGCTGCATCTCTTTGGAAAAAAATATCTGGATTTAGCGATGATAGAATAATACGTATTGCTACAAGTGATAATTTTTGGTCTATGGGAAGCACAGGTCCATGTGGACCATGTTCTGAAGTATTTTATGATCATGGTGCACATATTTCTGGTGGCCTACCAGGAACTCCAGAAGAAGATGGTGATCGTTTTATTGAAATCTGGAACTTAGTGTTTATGCAATATGAGCAAGTGGATAAAGATACACGTATTAACTTGCCTAATCAATCTGTTGATACTGGTATGGGTCTAGAACGTATATCTGCTGTGATTCAAGGCGTACAAGATAATTATGATATTGACTTATTCCAAGATATTATTGGCTATACCGAGTCTATTTTGAAAGTAAAACCACAAGGAGATGCCTTGTTTTCTTATAGAGTGATTGCAGATCATTTACGTTCATCTTCATTTCTAATTGCTGATGGTGTTATGCCATCGAATGAGGGTAGGGGATATGTTTTGCGCCGTATAATGAGAAGAGCTATGCGCCACATACATCAATTAGGTGCACAAGAACCTGTAATGTATAAATTATTACCTAAATTAGTTGATTTATTTGGTCATACTTTTCCTGAAATAAAAAGAGCAGAAGATTTTGTCTCAAGTATTTTACAACAAGAAGAGGAGCGTTTTAAAAAAACACTCGATAGAGGATTAAAATTATTAGAAGAAGAATCTGCTACTATTTCAAAGGGTGAAAAATTATCTGGTGAAGTCGCATTTAAGCTTTACGATACTTATGGATTTCCACTTGATTTAACTGAAGATATACTTAAAAAACAACAAGTTACAGTTGATATTAAAGGTTTTAATACACAAATGTCAATTCAAAAAGAACGTGCTAGAAAAGCTTGGGTTGGTTCTGGTGAATCTAAAACGGATGCAATTTGGTTTGATATTTTTTCAGAATTTGGAACAACAGAATTTTTAGGTTACTCATTAAATATAGCAGAAGCAAAAGTTACGGCTTTAGTTCAAGAAGGGGCTAAATTAAAGCAAATTTCTAAAGTTGGACAAAAATTTACATTGATAGCTAATCAAACTCCATTTTATGGAGAATCTGGTGGTCAAATGGGTGATATTGGTATTATTACTTCAACACATTGTAAAATCAAAGTTATTAATACTATGAAGTATCTTGGCAAAGTGGTTGGACATTTGTGTGAGTTACAAGAAGGTTTGATTTCAACTGGTGATGAAGTTAAGTTAGCAATTAATACTAATTATAGAAAAAATTTACGTACACACCATACTGCTACTCATATATTACATGCAGTATTGCGTGATGTTTTGGGGCGTCATGTAACACAAAAAGGCTCTTTAGTAGCACAAGATAAACTACGCTTTGATATTAGTCATCCGAAAGCTTTAACAAAAGAAGAAATATATCTAATAGAGTCAAAAGTTAATCGTGTCATTAAAGATAATTCAAAGGTTATTACTAAATTAATGACGACAGATCAAGCAATAGAGTCTGGAGCTATGGCTTTATTTGGAGAAAAATATGATTCTGAAGTACGTGTAGTTTCACTTGGCTCTGATTTTGATGATATAAATCCATATTCATTTGAACTTTGTGGTGGTACGCACACTTCAAGAACAGGGGATATTGGTGCTTTTAAAATAATTAGTGAAGGAGCTATAGCATCTGGTATAAGACGTATTGAAGCGGTATGCGGAGATTTTGCTTTTGCATCTATTCTAAAAAATGAAGAGCTTCTAGATCAAGTGATAAATTCTTTAAAAAGCAATAAAACGGAATTGCTGCAAAAGTTAGATATATTGGTTGAAAGCAAAAAAGATCTAGAGAAAAAAGTAGAAAAATTACAAATGGATACAATATCGTTATCAAACGAAGATCTATCTAAACAAATAATATTAATTAAGGATGCGCGTTTATATTATCGTGAGTTTGACAAGATAGATTCTAAGATTATTCGCATGTCAGCAGAGAATCTTGCGCATAAACATGATGATTTAATTTTGGTGTATATTTTAAAAAATGCTGGGAAATTAGCTATAGTGGTTGCAGTTTCTAATAAAATTTCAAAGCAATATAATGCTGGAAAGATTGCTAATAAAATTGCTGAGTTTGTTGGTGGTAATGGTGGTGGTCAGGCTACGTTAGCACAAGCTGGTGGTGTTGAGATTAGTAAGTTGCCACAATTAAAAGCTAAAGTTGAAGAGATTATAGCTCAGTTTTAAATTTTATTTATTTGACAATTTTGTTGCTCTATATATAGTTCATAAGTTAATACCAGAGGTGCTTTAGGTTATACTTAAGGCTGAGAAGATACTCTTATAACCTGCTCCAGGATAATGCCTGCGTAGGGAGGTAGATATAGATTCTATACATTACATGCGTGCTACTTGCATGCTCGTCTATGTTATCTGGTATTTCGTTTTTATGAAATATTAGGTTTTATAATGAAGTATTTTTCTCAAAAAGATTTTACCAAAGATTTTACCATTTTGATTGGTAATGCAATCGACCATTTTGATATATCTATATACGCTTTTCTAGCGCCAGTTATGGCTCCATTGTTTTTCCCCCATTCGGATCCAATTATAGGATTAATAATGGCTTATAGTATATTTGCTACATCAATTGTAACTAGACCTTTTGGTACATATATTTTTGCTATGATAGCTAAGGTACATGGTCCAGTAAAGGCATTATCATATTCATTAATCGGTGTAGGTGTTGCGACATTTGTAATTGGGGCATTGCCTAATTACAGTATGATTGGGGTTATAGCACCAATATTATTAATTCTATTTCGTATAATTAGAGAAGTGTTTGCAGCTGGTGAAAGCGCAATAGCTAAACTATATATTTTGCAAGATAGGTCAGAAAAGGAAGCGTTTAAAAATTCATACTTATACCAAATATCAAGTATTTGTGGTATATCATTAGCATCTTTGGCAGCTACGTTAGTACATTACTTAGACACTGAAAATAGCTGGAGAGTGGTATTTTTTTTCGGTGGTTCTGCCGCTATTATTGGTAATATATTGCGTAAGAATTCTGATATTACATTGGAAAAAAGCTCAGAAAAATCCCTTAAATTTTATAATCATGCGGGAATAAAAATTCTCTGGAAACATAAACTAGATTTGTTGCAGATTGCTATTATAAATAGCATCTCACATTTAACTTATGTAATTCCATTTGTAACTATGAATCATTTAGTACCTTTAATTACTAATATAGAATTGAAGATAATGATGGCTATAAATAGTTTTATGTTAGTATTTGATATGATAATGATACCTTTGGTGGGTAAAATTGTTTCACGTTTTAAAGCTAATATAATTATGTTAACTGCTTGTTGGGTACTGGCGATCACTATTGTACCAGTTTGGTATTTTCTTGATAATGCTTCTATTATATATGTAAGTTTTGTACGTTTTTGGATAATTATATGGGGTGTTGTATTCTTGTGCCCACTTAATTTGTGGCTTTATAATAAAATAAAAGGAGACGAGAAATATATCGTTGTAGGAATGGGAACTACATTAGGTGCAAGTATAGTTGGGAAGATGGCACCAGCAATATGTCTAGTCTTATATTACAAAACTGGTTCTTATATGTCGGTAGCATTTTGTCTTGCTAGTATGTTTGCAATAGCTGCATTATTATTACAAAGACGCTGATACAAAGCGTACATAAAGAATGAGTATTTTTGTAAACTAATAATTCTTTGCTTTTTTAAAACTGGAGAAGTATAAATAATTAGTTGAAAATAATAATAAAAAATATGCAAAAAAAGGAAGTATACGAAGATATATCACCGAAGACTCTCTTGGCATTTTTTGCCATGATAGTTGGTATGTTTATGGCTATTTTAGATATTCAGATAGTTGCTAGCTCATTATCTGTTATTGCGGCTGGTTTGTCGGCCTCGGGGGATGAATTATCGTGGATACAAACTTCATATTTAATTGCTGAAGTTATTATAATTCCAATTACAGGCTTTGCAGCGCGTTTGCTTTCAACAAGAATTGTATATTTTGTAGCAGCACTAGGTTTTACCATCATGAGTGTATTATGTGCTCTTGCTTGGAATATTGAATCAATGATTATATTTAGAGCCTTACAAGGATTATTTGGTGGCGTAATGATTCCAATTGCTTTTGGTGCTGTATTTATTATTTTTCCTAAAAGCATGCACACTAAAGTCAGTATGCTTATAGGTTTAGTTGTAACAGTAGCTCCAACTGTTGGTCCTACATTAGGCGGATATATTACTGAAACGATTTCTTGGCATTTTATGTTTTTGCTTAATGTGATTCCAGGTATTTTTGTTTGCGTTACAGTATTTTTATTCGTTGATTTCGATAAACCAAATTATAAATTATTAAATAATTTTGATATTCTTGGTATTTTATTAATGGCCATTAGCCTTGGGGGATTACAATATGTTCTTGAAGAAGGGAATAAGAAAGATTGGTTTCAAGATAATCATATATTATCTTTGTCTATATTAGTTGTTGTTACATTTGTTTGGCTTTTGATAAGGGAGCTTAGTTGTAAAAACCCAATTATTGATCTAAATGCATTTCGTAATAAGAATTTTAGTTTTGGATGTGTATACTCATTTATACTAGGTGTGGGGTTATATGGAACAGTGTACTTATTACCATTATTTTTATTCAGTATAGCTGGTTATAACACGCTGCAAATCGGCATAACGATGATTGTAACAGGAGTATTTCAATTTGTATCTGCTCCTTTAGCTGGTAAAATGATGGAGTCTGGTACTGATAAGAGAATTATACTGGCAATTGGTTTTGGAACTTTTTCTTTAGGTTGTTATCTAAATAGCTTTTTGACTGCGGAATCTCAATATTGGGAGCTATTTTTACCTCAAATGGTGCGTGGTTTAGCTCTTATGTTTTGCTTCATGCCTATTAATGACTTGGCTCTTGGTACTATGTCTAAAAATGATGTACAAAATGCCAGTGGTTTATATAATTTAACTAGAAACTTGGGGGGAGCAATAGGACTTGCTATTATTAATAGTTTAATTACTTCAAAATCACAAATCTATGCACAAAGCTTGAAAGATAATATGCCTCTAACTTCGCCGCAAGTACAAGAGTACATTAGATTTTTTACACAGAGTTTAATAGGAAAAGTTAATAACCCCGAGATTACAGCATATCAATTGCTAGATAATATAGTGATGAGGGAGGCTTTTGTAATTGCAATTAATAATGTGTTTGTTATCATTGCTGCATTGTTTTGTTTAGGGATGTTTTTGATTCCATTTTCTTCAACTCCAAAAATCCAGGCTAGTATAGATGCTCATTAAGATTGTTTCATTAATTATTTTTATTGCTGTTTGGGTTGGTCTTACTGGTGTGCCTGCGAAAATACAATTAATAATTTATATGCTGGTAGCCCCATTACTTACTTTTGTATTTGCTTTGAGATTAAAGTTATTACCAGTAAAGAATGTTTTTAAGATTAGTGCTATATTTTATATAATTTGGTTATTCAAGGAAATTCTTATGTCTTCTATTGCGGTTGTAAAGATTGCTTGTCGTAGACATTTAAAAATACAGCCATTATTAGAGCCAGTAAAATCTATTCAAAATACTGATATTGGAATTGTTGTATACGCAAATTCTGTCACCTTGACACCAGGAACAGTAACGTTATCTACAGAAGGTGATAGCTTGCTTGTACATGCTCTTGATTTGCAATTTATGAATGATTTGCAAGAAGGTGAAATGGATAATAGAGTTAAAAATATAATAAAATGAACATGTTAAATATTTGTTTAATATTGGTTTTGATTTTCTCATCTATCGTGATTTGTGGAGCCTTTCTACAGCGTGATATATTTACTAAGTTATTATTTTTGAATACTGGTACAAGTATTGCGGCGTTATTTATATGCTTTTTAGGTTCATTTCAAGTTAATAATTCATATATTGATATTGCTTTGATTTATTTCTTGCTAAGCGCTGTTGCTACTAACGCATATTTTAAGTATTTTATGCATAAACATAAAAAAGAAAAATCTGATGCATCCTAACATTACTATTCTTGGTTCTGGACTAAGTGGTATGCTTACTGCTCTTGCTTTTGCAAAACATAATATGCCAACTACTATAATCGAGTCACGCTCGTCCAAACATAAAGATTTTTTTAAAGATGTTCGTACTACGGCCTTGACTTTATCTTCAAAAAAATTCTTTGAAGATATGGAAATATGGAAGGATATTGCTCAAATTGCAGGTGCACTTAACGATATTTATGTAGCGGATAATAAAGCTCCTGAAATGTTACATTTTGCCTCAGAAGAGCTAGAAGATGGTGAACTCATGGGGCACCTAGTTGAAAATTCTCATTTTAAAAAATTGCTCTTTGAGTTAGTAACGAAAAACAAGCTAATTAATTTATTAGAAGATAATTCGTATGATATTAAACAAAATACTGAAGATGGTTGTAAATTAGTTTTAAATCATAAACTTCAATATGAATGCGATCTATTAATTGTTTGCGATGGAATGAATTCTAAAGCACGTCAAAAATATTTTAGTAGCGCTACAGAGAAATCTTATAATCAGCATGCAATCACATTTATTGTTCAACATGAGAAAATGCATGAAGGCACTGCTGTTGAACATTTTATGCATTCTGGACCATTTGCTATATTGCCATTGAAGGATCAATATTTATCTTCTGTAGTATGGACAATTTCTTCGGAAAAAAAAGATGCAATTATGAATTTACCAAGTGAGGAATTAGAATATTTAGTACAGCAAAATTTTGGTGATTTTCTTGGTAAAATAACTATAAAAAGCGATGCTGGTGCATTTCCTTTAAAATTTTATGAAACTAAGCAATATTATAACAAAAAAATTATATTGATTGCAGATACTGCTCATATTATGCATCCTCTTGCTGGTCAGGGCTTGAATCAAGGTATTAAAGATATTGCTGGTCTAATTGAATCAATATTAGAGTATGGAGTTAGCAACTTAGCTCTTAAACAATATCAAAAAGCTCGCAAAGCTGATAATAGCAATATGTTAGAAATAACTGATACTATTAACGCATTATTTTCAAATAAATCAACCATGTTACATGGTGCAAGACAAATAGGATTTAAAGCTATTGAAGAAGTGCCGCTTTTTAAGAAACTATTAGTAAAATACGCTATGGGCAGAAGATAATGCTTAGGTCAGTATTATCTAATGTCATTGATTATATTCTACCATATAGATGCGCTTCATGCTCCGAATTAACTGATGGAAAACATGGAGTGTGCTCTCGATGTTTTCAAAAACTTAATTTCATCACTTTGCCATATTGTAATATTTGTGGATTTCCTTTTGAATTTGCTATTGAAGGGCAATTTTCTTGTGCTAAATGTATTGTATCACCGCCTAAATATGATATGAGTAGAAGTTTGTTTAAATTTGACCAGAAAAGTAAGAATTTAGTACATGCATTTAAATATAGTGATCAAACAAATAATGCAAAAATGTTTGCAAAACTTTTATTAGCTCGATATCAAAAAGAAATACAAAATGTTAATCTTGTTGTTCCAGTACCAATGTACAGATGGAAGAGGGTATTTAGAAATTACAATCCAGCTCAAATATTAGCTCTAGAGATTGCTAGTCTTATGAATAAACCAATGCTTCCAGATGTACTTATTAAACAAAGATGGACTATATCTCAAATTGGTTTAAGCAAGTCTCTGCGTAGTAAAAATCTAGATGGATCTATAAAATTTGGAGATAATCATAATGTAAAAGGTAAAACTATTTTACTTGTTGATGATGTAAAAACTACAGGAGCAACTAGTAATTTATGTAGCAAACTTCTAAAAAAAGCAGGTGCTGAATCAGTAAAATTAGTCACTATTTCTTTGTCATGATATAAAATTAGTAGTCATGCGAATCCTGATATTACAGAGTATTATATCGACTTCACTGGATCTATTATTGTGCTATGGGGAGCAATTTTCAAAGGAGAATCTGGCAACTCTTTGCGATCTAATGTTTCTCTTGGTCTAGAATCTATGTCGGGATTGTTAAGTTCTATTTCTTTTGCTGTTGGGCATTTGTAAGAAGCCAAATCTTTCTTTGCATCATTTAACATAGATTTAATTTGATCTATCTCTTCACGTAATTCTAAATTATCTGCATTACTTCTAGGATCAAGCCTATTATTTGCGTCAACTATAGAAGGATAGGTGCTATTATTACGAGTCGTGCGTTTTTGTCGATATTTTTTCTTTTTTCCTTTTTGCGCGCGTGCACGATCTTCATCTATCATTGCTTTATACATTTCTACATTTTCACGAGAAATGTCTTCCCCTTCATAGAATTCATCTTCGTCTACTTCGTCATCTTCATATTCTCCATTCAAAATATTTTTCTTAGCTTGTGAAATATATTTTTTATTATAGATAGGAGTGCGCTTGCTACCATTAAAACCTTTGCGATCAAAAATCTTATTATTAGCAGAGCGTTTCATATAGCCTTCTGGTCCAGTAGCGCAACTGGCAAGGAAGGAAGTTAAAATGGTAAAAATAATTGCTGTTTTGAGCATGCTTTTTAATTTCATAGTTTAGATGAAGAAATAATTCCTATAGTCTTAATTAATGTCATATAAACGCTATAGTTGCAACCGAGAAGATTCAGTATAACTAAAAAATCACTCAATTATTTTTAAAACTGTGTCAGCTAAATACTTAGCTCCATCACTTTTTCTATATAATAGTTGTTTTGAAGCCTTTTTAAGCAATTCTCTATCGGTAATTAATTCATTGAGTTTTGTAGCAAGTAGCGATGCTGAAATTTCATTTTGTCGATAACACCAACTGGCACTACTATTTGCTACCGCCATTGCATTAAAATATTGATGATCTTCTGAAGCATGTGGTAGGGGGATAAAAATGGCTGGTAAACCTATATTCGTAAGTTCTGCTATAGTACTAGCTCCAGAGCGCGCTATAACTAGCTGTGATTTTTTATAAATTTCTGGCATATTATAAAAAAACTCAGCTAATTCATATTTTATATTTTGTATATTCTCATATTTTTTTTCTAGATATTTTTGTTCTGTTTTAGAAGCTTGCTGGGTAATACTTAATTTTATTTTAGGGTTAATTCGTTTTAATTCGTCTAACGCATCTGGAATTAAGGTTGAAAATATTTTTGCCCCTTGGCTTCCTCCAAAAATAAAAAGATGAAATTCTTCGCTATCAAAATTATCCTTTTGCGTTAATGCTCGAATTTCAGAGCGTACTATATCACCAGTAAAGAGTAATTTCGATTTATATTCAATATCTATATTATCTGTTTCTTTATAGGATAAGGCTATAAGTTGTGCAGATTTAGCAAAGAAACGATTACTTTTTCCTAAAAAACAATTTTGCTCTTGTATTATCATAGGAATTCTTAGAATTTTAGCAGCATACATAGCGGGAAAGCTTGGATATCCACCAAATCCCATGATAATTTTAGGCTTTATTTTGCGTATTAAAATTATTGTTTTTATACAAATAATTAATAGCTTAATTGCTGATTTTATTTTATGAAATATATTTGACATATTAAGGTGTAAATCAAATATATGCGAGGTAATAGGCAAGTCTTTGGTTAAATATTTTTGACATCTATAATCTGTGATAAGATGAATTTTTGCTTGTGACTTTGCAAGCTCTTTGGCAATAGCAATAGCTGGAAATAAGTGACCACCAGTGCCACCAGCTGCTAATAAAATTGTTTTGTTTTTAGTCATTCTACCTAAATATCAATATTTTGTCGCTTATACTTGATAAGTGACGGTTTTCTTTTTGTTAGTCCAAGTAGCATGCCAATAGCTAGTGCAATAGCTAAAGTTGATGAACCACCATAGCTGATAAAGGGTAGAGTCATACCTTTTGTTGGTAATAAATTTAGTGTAACGCCCATATTTATAGCGGCTTGTAAGCCAAATTGAGTTATTAATCCGATTGCAGATAGTTGTACAAATTTATCATTTTCATCTCCTAAACGGATTAGAGTTCTAAGGACAATGAATGCAAAAACAGATATAAGAAGAATACAGATAATTGCTCCAAATTCTTCACCAGCAACAGCAAATATAAAATCTGTATGTGAATCTGGCAAATTTTGTTTTACTAAACCTTCACCGGGTCCTTTTCCATATAATCCACCATGTTCAAAGGCTAAAATAGATTTTGTTACTTGGTAATTTTCGTATGCTGAAGGGTTTAAAAAATTATTAATTCTTTCCGCAACATGAGGCAATAATAAATAAGCTGAAATAATGCCAAGAAAAGTAATAAGTTTAGATATCATAATCCAAATTACAGGCAAACCAGATATAAATAATTGTGCACCAAATACAGAAGTAACTAGTACTAGCATACCAAAATCTGGTTGTATAATAAGAAGTACTGCAACTAGAGCATATAATCCTGCACATACACGAAAACTTGGAAATTCTTCTTCATATCTTAGAGACAATATCCAACCAATGACGATGCAAAAAAATGGTTTGATAAATTCTGATGGTTGGTAAGAGAAACCAAAAATGCGTATCCATCGTGTTGCTCCTTTTATTTCATAACCATAGAATTTTACTAAAAATAACATGGCAATATTAAAGAAAAAACCTAGTATACCAATACGTTTAATCCATTTTTTATTTAAAGATGAAAAACTAATAACTAAACTTGTAGCTATAAATAAATAAACCACCTGTCTTGAAGAGAAGTAATGATCAGTTAAACCAATTTTTTCTGCAACAGCTGAACTAGTTGTTGTAACTAACATCAAGCTAAAGGATATTAGAATTGCTAGAGCAATGATAACGGCTTGGTCTATGCCACGCCACCAACTTTTAATAAAATTATTATTGTTAAAATTTTGCATTGTAAAAATTAATGAACTTATTTCCTCTATCCTCAAAATTATTAAATTGATCAAATGAAGCGCAAGCTGGTGCTAACAAAATATTAGCTGGTTTTTTTTCTAAAATTGCATCGTTTACAGCTGCATTGAAAGCTTCTTCCATGGTCTCAAAAATTATATAATCAATCTTTCCTTCTAAGTATTCTTTGAACAATACTCTGCTTTTCCCGAAGAGATAGACTTTTTTTATATTTTTAAGAAATTTTTCTATAGCCAGTAAATTTTTTTCCTTAAAAACTCCTCCAGCTAGCCAAAAAATATTATCTAAAACAGAGAGTGATGCAATAGCAGAGCTAACATTTGTAGCTTTGCTATCATTATAAAAAGATATATGCTTATGCTTGCCAATAAACTGCATTCTATGGGGTAATCCTTTGAATCCACTAAGATGTTTTATTATATCCTCTCCACTTATTCCAAGAGCTCTACATACTCCAAAGGCAGAAGCAATATTTTCATAATTATGCTGACCAACTAGATTTTTTAATTCAGGTAAATTATATGATTGTAGATCAAAAAAATTATCGGTTAGTTTTGTAGAATTACAGCATATACCACTTGGCAAATTAATAGGTATAAGGTTTTTTTCGCTAGACTTAAACATTTTATCGTATAGATTTTTTGAGTCTTTGCTGTTGGTTCCAATTATTTTTAAGCCATCACCCAAAAGAGCTTTTTCTTTCGCCTTACAATAAGCTGAATAAGTCTTGTGTCTATCTAAGTGATCTGGTGTAAGGTTAAGAAGTACAGCAATTGTTGGATTAATTGAGTGTAACAAATCTAATTGAAAAGATGATAGTTCGAGAATATAGCCTTTTGCATGTTGTGGTAGAGAAAGAACAGGCAAGCCAATATTTCCACCAATATGATAATCAAGCTTGTTTTCTGTTAAAATATGTCCAATTAATGAGGTAACAGTACTCTTGCCATTAGTACCAGTTATTATAATTATTTCTGAATCATAGTTAGTTTCTAAAAACACCTCTATATCAGAAGAAATCAATATATTATACTTTAAAGCTAATAAAAATATAGCATGTGAATTTGGAATTCCAGGACTAATAATAATCTTATCTAGATTTTGCCAAACAGGGTCTGACAAGGGAAATAAGTATTTTTGCTTAAATTTATTTCTATTTGTTTCGGAATCATCCCAGCATATAATAGTATTTTCTTGTTTTTCTAGAAAATTAAAACTAGATATTCCACTAATTCCTAAACCAAATATTCCAATCTTCTTATTGTTGTTGTTAGTCATAATATACGTTTATTTTTTCCCTGCATTTGCAGCTAATGAGGCAGAAACAAATTTTTCAAGGTCACCATCTAGTACTGCATTTGCATTACTAGTTTCGTGATTTGTGCGTAAATCTTTTACCATTTGATATGGTTGCAATACATACGATCTGATTTGATGTCCCCAGCCATTATCTGTTTTAGCTGCATTTTGTTTATTTATTTCTTCGTTCTTAAGTTGTAGCTCGCGTTCAAATAATCTTGCTTTTAGCATTTGTAGAGCTTCTGCTTTATTACGATGTTGTGAGCGATCATTTTGGCATTGTACTACAATATTAGTTGGTATATGAGTAATACGCACAGCAGAATCAGTAGTGTTTACGTGCTGACCACCGGCGCCAGAAGCCCTGTATGTGTCAATACGCAGATCTTTATCTTCAATAGTTATATCTATGTTTTCATCAACTTCTGGATAAACCCAGCAAGAAGCAAAGCTTGTCATTCTTTTTCCTGCAGAGTTAAAAGGGGATATACGTACTAAACGATGTACACCAGATTCTGTTTTGAGCCACCCATAAGCCATATCACCTTTGAATTTTATACAACATGATTTAATACCAGCATCTTCTCCAGAAATTATATTGATGATTTCTGTTGTGAATCCAAGACGTTCACCAAAACGTGTATACATACGCATCATCATTAATGCCCAGTCGTGGCTTTCTGTACCACCAGCGCCAGCATTTATTTCTAGAAAGCAATTATTGCTATCTGCTTCACCTGAAAATAGGCATTCAGTTTCTAATTTTTCAGCACTTACAGAGATTTTTTTAAGTTCTTGCTGAACTTGTTGAATAACCTCTTCATCATCTTCTTGCTCGGCCATAAGGGCAAGTTCAATGTTTTCTTGTAGACCGTCATTGATATAATCATAAGATATAATTATTTTTTCTAGTAAACTTTTTTCTTTAAGTACTGCGCTAGCATTCTGTTGATTGTTCCAAAAATTACTATCAACGGATAGTTCTTCTAGTTCAGATATACGTGTTTTTGCACTATCTGGGTCAAAGGGACCTCTTGAGCAATATAAGTGATTCCTCTATTTTATTTTTTAGATTTTCTAGTTCTGCGCGCATTTTTATTACCTTAAAATGATATTTTGCTATATATTACCTTGTATCTTGACTAATTTATAGCTAATTTTTAAAAATATAATTAATGACCAGTAATAAAGAATTTATAAGAAACTTTTCTATTATCGCGCATATTGACCATGGAAAATCTACATTAGCCGACTGTTTAATTGAATATTGCGGTGGATTAGAGAAGCGTGAAATGAGTAAGCAAGTTCTAGATTCAATGGATATTGAACGTGAACGTGGAATTACCATTAAAGCACAAACAGTGCGGCTTGAATATAAAGCTAAGAATGGAAATACTTACCACCTTAATTTAATGGATACTCCAGGGCACGTTGATTTTTCTTATGAAGTAAGTAGATCACTTGCAGCATGTGAAGGTTCTTTGCTTGTAGTTGATGCTAGCCAAGGAGTGGAAGCCCAAACATTAGCAAATGTATATCAGGCGATTGATAATAATCATGAAATTGTGCCAGTCTTAAATAAAATAGATTTACCAGCCGCAGAACCAGAAATAGTAAAAAATCAAATAGAAGAAGTAATAGGTATTGACACAAGCGATGCCTTAATGATTTCAGCTAAGAATGGCATTGGTATAGAGTCAGTATTAGAAGCTATTATACATCGTTTGCCAGCTCCAAAAAATAACTTTCTAGATATTGACACTCCAAACGCTTTGAAAGCACTGCTTGTAGATAGCTGGTACGATCAATATCTAGGAGTAGTTATTTTGGTGCGAGTATTTCAAGGATCATTAAAAAAAGGAATGAAGATAAAAATGTTTTCTACAGAGAAAGTATATCATGTAGAAAATGTTGGTTATTTTACTCCTAAGAAAGTAATGTGTGACTCTCTTGACGAAGGGCATTTAGGTTTCTTCACAGCTTCAATAAAAAAGGTTACGGATTGTAAAGTTGGAGATACGATAATAGAAGATAAAAAACAAAACATCACTATGTTACCAGGTTTTAAACCTAATCTACCAGTAGTGTTTTGTGGTTTATATCCGTCTGATGCTTCAGAATTTGAGGCTCTTAAGGATTCTCTTGAGAAATTGCATTTAAATGATTCTAGCCTTGAATTTGAAACAGAAAGTTCTAGTGCTTTAGGTTTTGGCTTTCGTTGCGGCTTTCTAGGCTTATTACATCTTGAAATCGTACAAGAAAGATTAGACCGTGAATTTGATTTAGATTTAATTACCACGGCCCCAAGCGTTATTTATAAAATTAACCTAAGAGTAGGTAAGCAGTTAGAGGTTCATAATCCAGCAGATTTTCCAGATGTGCAATCAATTGAATCCATGTTAGAACCATGGATCAAAGCTACAATTATGGTGCCAGAAGAATATCTTGGATCAGTTCTTGCATTATGTACGGATAAACGTGGCGTGCAAGTTGATATGAGATATATATCTGGTAGAATTATGGTAGTTTATCGTCTACCACTTAATGAAATAGTCTTTGATTTTTATGATCGTTTAAAGAGCTGCACTAAAGGCTATGCTAGTTTTGACTGGGCAATGGATAGTTACGAAGAAAGTAATTTGGTGAAATTAAGTGTTTTAGTTAATAGTGAGCCTGTAGATGCTCTCTCAACAATAGTTCATAGATCTAGAGCTGAATTTCGCGGTAGAGAACTTTGTAAACGTCTAAAAGATTTGATACCAAGACAATTATTTCAAATTGCTATACAAGCTGCAATTGGTGGAAAAATAATTGCTAGAGAGAATGTAAAGGCAATGCGTAAAGATGTGCTTGCAAAATGTTATGGCGGTGATGTATCAAGAAAACGTAAGCTTTTAGAAAAGCAAAAAGCTGGCAAAAAAAGAATGCGGAATGTTGGTAATGTAGAAATTCCACAATCAGCATTTATTGCAGCCCTCAAGGTTGGAGATGATTAAGTTTGATAAAAAACATGATAGGTTAGCTATTATTGCTCCAGCCTCTGCTTGTAACGATAAGCAAGGTTATATGGACAAGACTAAAAGCCTTCATCGCTTGCAAGCACTTATTAGTTTTTTTAAAAAAAATAAGTTTCAGTGCAATTATAACGAGAAAATATTTGAAAGAAATGAACTAGAATATTTTGCTGCATCTAAAGTAGAGCGTATAAGACAGTTAAAAGCAGTTCTTCTAGACCCACAAGTAAAAATAATATATGCCTTCCGTGGCGGTTATGGTTGTGCAGACATTGCATTTGATTGCCTAGAATTAGTGCCGTCTGGTCCTAAAATTCTTATAGGTTTTAGCGATATTACAGTATTACATTTATTGTTTAATCAACATTATAAGTTCATGTCTATCCATAGTTCTATGGATTCTGGAAAGATAGAAATGTTAGAGGAGTTGATCTCGGTGATTGCTGGTGGTGAGATACAAATTAATCTACAACCATTGACTATATCTGCAGAAAATCAAAAAAAATCTGGAGAAGTGATTGGTGGTAATTTAACTGTATTATGCAGTATGATTGGTACAAAATTACACCCCTTAACAAAAGATAAAATCTTGTTTATAGAAGATATAAATGAAAAAGGTTATCAGGTACACAGGCATTTAGTTCATTTATATAGAGCAGGATTACTTACTGATATTAAAGGACTTATCCTTGGAGAGTTTACAGATTCTGATCAATATATTGAGGTAAGTATTGCGTCTTTTATTGATGAATATTTATCAGATATTGCTGTTTATAGATCCGACTCTATTGGCCATGGTGATGTAAACCATCCGGTTATTATAGGTGCAGTTGGACAAATTTCGGCAAATATCTTAACCATTACAAACCCTTTTCAAATTATTTAATAATATGCAGATTCGAATTGGTACAAGAAAAAGTAAATTGGCTCTAATTCAAGCAAATATTGTTATTGATCTTATTAGTTCTAAGTTTTCTAATATTGAATGTGTATTAGTGCCTATTATAACTACGGGCGATAAAATTACAGACAAAAATTTATATGATATTGGTGGTAAGGCCTTATTCCTAAAAGAACTTGAAGAAGAATTGCTAGATAATAAAATTGACCTAGCCGTGCATTCCTTAAAAGATATTCCTGGTCTTCTGCCAAAAGATCTATCAATTGCAGCAACTCTTGAGCGAGAAGATCCTCGAGATTGTTTTGTTTCTTTTCAATATAAATCTATTGAGGACTTGCCTATTGGAGCGGTTGTTGGAAGTTCGTCAGTACGTCGCAAAGTAATATTGCAAAATATGCGCCCAGATTTACAAATTGTACAATTTCGAGGTAATATCAATACTAGATTACAAAAGCTAAAAAACAAAGAAGTAGATGCAACTATTTTAGCTTGTGCTGGCTTAATCAGAGGCGGGTTATTTAATTTAGAATATTGTTATCCACTAGAAGTTAATCAGATGTTGCCCGCTGCAGGTCAGGGAGTTATAGCTATAGAAATTTGTACTAAAAATAAAGAAATGCAGGATATTTGTAATCAAATTAATCACCCAGAAACTTGGGCTTTAGCTGCAGCTGAACGTGGCTTATTATCATATATGGATGCTAGCTGTCGTACGCCATTATCTGCACACGCTATTTTTGAAGGCAATATAATTAAGGCTTATTATATGTTATCTGATATTGCTGGTAAAAATATTCAATATCACCATGAAGTTGGTAATATTGAAACAGCATCAGAGATGGGAATTAAAGCAGCATTAGCATTATTGAATTAACTACTAAATTGTTCTTTAATAACACGATCTTCAAATGTATGATTTTCATCAAATAATATTCTTATTATATGTTTGTCACTAGATCGTATAGACACTGATTTAATATCTTGAAATTCATAAAAATCAGCCACAGCATTTACTGGACGTTTCTCATAATTTAATATATCGAATGTAATGGTTACATTTGCTGGTAGCAGGGCGCCATTCCATCTTCTTGGACGAAATGGACATATAGGCGTTAAACACAGAACTTTTGAGGCTAATGGAACTATTGGTCCACCTGCAGAAAGATTATAGGCACTGCTACCAGCAGGAGTAGAAACTAAAGCTCCATCAGCTGAGAGCTCCATACGTTCTACACCATCAATTTTAATTTTAAATTTGGCGGCTTGATTAGTTTTCCTAAAAATAGACACTTCGTTAATAGCAAGTGCCGAGAATTTTTCTCCATTTATATTAATAGCTTGCATGTCTAGTGGGTATAGGTCAGTGGCTTGTGAATTTTTGATGTTTTCTAAAAAATTATCTAAGCGTAAGCTATTCATCATAAAGCCTATGCTTCCAGCATTAATTCCATAAAATGGTACGTTTAGATGCATATATTTATGTAGCGCATGTAGCATGCTTCCATCACCGCCTATAACTATAATTAAATCAGCATTTTCTGGTGTGCATTTTATAAATATTTTCTTTAAAGCAGCTTCTATCTTAGATGACTCTTTGGTGCCCCCAGAAATTACTGCAATTTTTTGCATTTTAAAATTTTGTTTTTCCATAGATAGATATATTATATGGTTTAAAAATAACACGATAAATGCAGAAGTAATTACATCACTTGCAAAATGACCTCCCATTATAATACGCGAAGCTCCAACAAAAGTGCCAAAAAGCAGTCCTAATATATATATTCTGTTAAAATACATGGCATTCATGATATATGCAAGAGCGGTAAAATAAAAGCCCATAGCGGAGTGTCCAGAAGAAAAAGAGCAATTCGTGTCGCATTGATCAGAAATAACAAAGGCGGGTGAAAATTCTTTCGTTCCAGAAAATTCTATTATTTGTTTGGGACGTGCTCTACCGAAATTTTCTTTTAATAAAGAGTTAACTACAAGTCCAGGACCAATAGCTGCGCTTATAAATAAGAAAAAAGCCCAAGACCTTAAAGCAGGCTTAATGTTTTTATGTTTTATTATAAGATAGAGCCAATATATAAAGCATATAGCAACAAATAATTTAGTGATGGCAGGAATAATACGAAAAAAGAACTGAATAATAGCTTGATGTTTATATTTAAAACCCAAGTCCGAATAGTAAAAAAGTTTAGACATAGTTATATCTAAGCTAGGAAAAATTATAAAGATTAACATTAAGATCCCAGAGCTTATTAAGCTTATAGCAACTAATGGGTTATTAATCATAG
>CAWWAI010000018.1:0-17971 GCA_963934885.1 uncultured Rickettsiaceae bacterium
TACTGCTAATTTAGCTGTGGATGATAAACTAGAAATACCAGCAGGGTTTGATGATAAGAACTCACCAAAAGAGGTCATTTCAGAGCCATCAATAGTCAAAAATACTATAGAGACTAATGTTGTAAAACCAACTATGATTGATGATGTTGCAACTTCAGGTCAAGAAAATACGGGTTCTTCAGCAGATTCAGTGGAATTGTCCCTGCCACAAGCTCCAAATAAAGATAAGGATACATCACAATTACCATTACAACCTACTGATGCAGTGGATAATAGCAAATTAGCTGTACCTAGTTATATATCTGAAATAGATACCATTAAAACACCAAAAAGTGATATTTCGAAATACAAAAAAGAGCTATACGCAAATCAACAAGAATCTACACCAGTGGACAAAATTAGCGAAAAAGAATTAGTAGATGGTAATAATAAAATAGAAAAATATACTGATATCACTTCTGCTAGTTTAGACGATACTCAGCTGCAGTTTGTAAATAATGAAGCGCAAGTGTTAATCTTGCCTAATGATGATATAGTATTAGGAGAATTAACAGAAGAGGCAAAATTTGAGTTAATTGACTTAAAATCATATGCAAAAATATTTTGGAATACATATTATAAAATACAGAGAGAGCCTAAACGTCTCATTATAGAAAATTTTATTAATAATTATGATAAAAATTTTGGTCATGAAGAATATTTATATTATGAAGATGATGGTATTAGTAGTTTGAATGAAGCTTTTAAATCTATTGATAAAGATAATATTTATGATCTGATTGCTATACTCAATAATTATCCAGTATTACAATTAACAGGAAATGGTGCTAATACTTTGCTTCATGAGGCATCTTATGTTGGTAATTATTCTGCAGCTAGGCTGCTTGTTTTAAAGGGAATAGACGTCTTTGCAAAAAATGAAAATAATCAGACAGCACTTAGTATTGCAAAAAAATTCAATAATCAACATATAATTTTTCTACTTAAAAATGCTAACCTTGAATAATTTTATATAGATAATTTGACACTCACTAAGAAATTTCATAATATCCCGTTATTGTTTTTTTAAGGAATAAAAAACCTAATGAATTTAGGTGAGTCAGCTTTGCTATTCAGGTATATAAGGAGAGTGTTATAGATGAAATCAAACCAACTTTACCTTTTTAAAGACAAAAGATTCTTACCCATATTTATAGTACAGTTTTGTGGTTGCCTCAATGACAGTATTTTAAAAAATGCACTAATTATATTAGTGACATTTAAATTGGCAAATGAGTTACTTCTTCCGACTTATACTCTAGTTATGTTAGCTAATGTTATTTTTATTATACCATTCGTGATTTTGGCTAGTTTGTCTGGTCAATTAGCGGATCGTTATGAACGCTCAACTATTGTTAGAATTATTAAATTTATAGAAATATGTATAGTAGCTACTTCTGCATACGGTTTTTATAATACGGATTTAATTGTATTATTTAGTTGTATAGCTCTTATGGGTATACATTCTACATTTTTTGGACCTATAAAATATAGTGTCTTGCCAGATCAGTTGGAAAAAAATGAACTTCTTGGTGCTAATGGCTTTATAGAAGCCGGAACATTTTTATCTATTTTATTTGGAACCATGCTCGGTGGTTTTTATAATTTTAACGGGAATTTAATTATTGCACTTGCTATGGTTATAGCTGTACTTGGTTTTGTAGCTAGTTTATTCATGCCTAAATCTAATAATGCTAATCCAGAAATTAAAATAAACCCGAATATAGTGCAAGAGACTATTTCTATGGTGAAATATGCTACATCTAAAAATCAGGTATATCTAGCAATATTAGGAATTTCCTGGTTCTGGTTTATTGGTGCTGCCATCATGGCTCAAATTCCTTCTTTAACAAGGGATACACTTGGTGCTGATGAAAATGTAGCAAATCTATTTCTTGCGACTTTTTCTATAGGAGTGGGAGTTGGATCTTTTTGGTGTAATAAAATATTTTCTAATACTATCACAAGCAAATATGTGTTTCTTGCTGCTATGGGCATTAGCTTTTTTGGCATAGATTTGTATTTTGCTAGCAAAATAGTCAGTATTAGTTATGAGCCAGAGCATCTTAAAAATATATTTGAATTTTTAGACAGGGGACATTATTGGCGTATTTTGCTCGATTTATTCTTTCTAGCTGCAATTGGTGGTCTTTACGTGGTACCTTTATTTGCGGTAATGCAATATTTCACTTCTCCTGCTTATAGAAGTAGGGTTATTGCTGCAAACAACTTAATTAATTCATTTTTTATGGCTGGTTCTACTGGTATATTATCATTTTTATTCTACATGGATTTTTCTATACCTTCCGTAATTCTAATGGTTAGTATGTTAAACATCGTGGTAGCTATATATATTTATCAATTCATTCCAAATAGCCAGATTATTCCTATGAAATTATGGCGAGCTATATTTAGAGTCTTTTTTTATATAATGTATAAAATAGAAGTAAAGGGTCTAGAAAATTATAAAAAGGCAGGCAAAAGGACTGTTATAATAGCCAATCATTTATCTTATATAGATCCAGCCTTAATCGCTACTTATATTCCAGAAAATATACAATTTGCAATTAATGCTACAATATCTAAAGAGTGGTGGGTAAAGCCATTTTTAAAAATTGTAAGAACATATCCTATCGAACCTAATAATGCGATGGCATTAAAAAGCTTAATTGAAGAAGTAAAGAAGAATAGAAAAATTGCTATTTTCCCAGAAGGTAGAACGAGCGTCACTGGATCTTTGATGAAGATTTACGAAGGACCTGGTATGATAGCTGACAAAGCAAATGCTACTATATTACCAATTAGAGTAGATGGAACACAATTTACACGTTTTTCTAAGGTAAGAAAATTAATGCGAGGTAAGTTTATATTCCGTAGAAAAATTACAATTACTATCTTACCTCCAGTTAAAGTAACGCCTCCTTCTTCTCTAGATAACCGTGAACGTCGTAAATATATAGGGCATGCATTATATGATCTGATGAGTGATATGATGTTTGAAAGTTCCGATTATAAAGAGACAGTTTTTCAAACACTAATTAATGCGAGTAAAATATACGGCAAAAAAGCGCAGATCATGCAAGATATTGATAATAATAGTGCTAGTTATAATAGCCTCCTGTTAAAGGCATTTATTTTGGCTAACTTAGTTTTAAGAGATACTAAATCTGGAGAAAAAGTGGGGTTGATGCTACCAAATATGGTTGGTAGTGCTATTACATTCTTTGGTATGCAGGCAGCTGGTAGAGTACCAGCTATGATTAACTTTACTTCTGGACCAAGCAACGTAATTTCAGCCTGTGAGACAGCTCAGGTAAAAACTATCTACACTTCAAAATTATTTATAAAAAAAGCAGAACTTAAAGAGCTAGTAGATTCTGTAAGTGAGTCTGGTATTTCTATAATATATCTTGAAGATTTGCGTAAGCACGTTACTCTTACTATAAAGATTAAATGCTTACTAGCTACTATATTCCCGCAAAGTTATTACGAAAATTTGTGTCATAAACGTGATGATTTAGAAACAGCAGTAATATTATTTACTTCTGGTACGGAAGGAAAGCCTAAAGCAGTAGCTCTTTCACATCAAAATTTACAGGCTAATAGATGTCAACTTTTATCACGAATTGATTTTAATCCTTATGATTGTGCTTTTAACGCGCTGCCAATGTTCCATAGCTTTGGGCTTATGGCTACTTTGATTATGTCTTTAAGCGGTGTTAAAACATTCTTTTATCCATCGCCATTGCATTATCGTATTATTCCAGAAATTATGTATGATATTGGAGCAACTATTATGTTTGGCACGGATACTTTCCTTGCTGGTTATGCTTCCTTTGCTCACCCATACGATTTTTACTCATTGCGTTATGTAATAGCTGGCGCAGAAAAATTAAAATCTAAAACAAGACAATCATGGATTGATAAATTTGGCATTAGAATTTTTGAGGCCTATGGTGTTACAGAAGCAGCTCCTGCTATTGCAGCCAACACTCCTATGCATGATAAGCCTGGAACAGTAGGGCGCTTATTACCAAGGATTGATTATTTTTTACAACCAGTTGAAGGAATTACAGAAGGTGGTCGGTTATGTGTTAGAGGGCCAAACGTTATGCAGGGCTATATTAAGCCAGAAAATCCAGGAGTTATAGAAGTACCAACTGTTGAAAAACTAGGTTCAAATTGGTATGATACAGGTGATATAGTATCTATTGATAGTGATGGTTATATAACTATTCTAGATCGTGAAAAACGTTTTTCAAAAGTAGCAGGAGAAATGGTATCTCTTGCAGCGGTAGAAGACTTAGTCACTACAACTAATCAAGATTCCGTGCATGCAGCAGTCTGTATTGAAGATGATAAAAGGGGAGAGCAGATAGTCTTGTTTACAAATATAAAAGACCTTACCCGTGATAAAATAGCTAAAACTTGTAAGGAAAGTCAATTATCTGAGCTTTATATACCCAAGGTAATTATTACAATTAAAGAATTACCAATTTTGGCAACAGGAAAATTAAATTATCGTAAACTAGTAGAGTTAGCAAAAAAAGAAGTTGAGAAGAACTAAGCTATATTTAGTTTAGTTCTTCTATTTCTATAAAATGTTTGTTATGGATTAATTTTTAAAATTTCTTTAGTGACTCAATCTGTGTTCTATAATTTCCTTCAAAAATATATTTTCCAGAAATAAGCATGTTAGCACCAGCTTCATAGCATAATTTAGCTGTTTCTTTATTTATACCACCATCGGCGGCTAAGAAAATATCTTTTTGGGCTATCATTTTAGCTAATTCTGATATTTTATGTAGTTGAGATGGAATAAAATCTTGACCAGAAAAGCCAGGGTTTACAGACATTACTAAGATTAAATCAATATTATCAATAACATAATCTAGTATATTTATTGGTGTAGTTGGTAATAGGGCGATACCAGCTTTTACCCCTAAATTTTTAATTTCTGTAATAGTTCGATATAGATGCTTTGTAGATTCTGGATGAATTGTAATTAAATCAGCACCAGCTTCTGCGTAGCTTTTTAGATAATTTTCTGGTTGCTCTATCATTAAATGTACATCAAATGGTAGAGTAGTGTGTTTTCTTAAAGATTTGATTACCAAGGGACCAAGCGTCAAGTTTGGTACAAAGTGACCATCCATAACATCTATGTGTATCATATCAGCACCAGAATCTTCTAGTGTTTGTATTTCCTTAGCTAGATTAGAAAAGTCTGCAGAAAGTATAGATGGAGAAATTGTAATCATAATATTTTCTTGTGTATTTATTTCAATTTTCGTTGTTTAGCTTGTTCTTCAAGTGACATTACATAAGAGATAATTTTAGCTACTTCTTCAAAATGCTCAACTGGTATTTCCTGATCTATGCCAACGTCTTTATATAGAGCTCTAGCTAAGGGCTTATTTTCGACTATAGTTATGTTATTTTCTCGCGCTATTTCTTTAATATTTTGAGCTATCATATTGAGGCCTTTTGCAATGCATATAGGTGCAGCAACGTCATTTGGATCATATTTTAAAGCAATTGCATAATGTTCTGGGTTAGTAATAATCACTGTCGCTTCTGGTACTGTGACTTTGATACGCTTTTGTGATTGTTCGTTTCGCAAACGCCTAATTTTTTGTTTTATTTCTGGATTACCTTCAGATTGCTTATATTCATCTTTAACTTCTTGTTTGGTCATTTTTAAGCTTTTATGGTGTTCATAGCTTTGATAAGAATAATCAATAGCAGCAATTGCAGCCATGATAATGGTTATCAAAATTAAAATGTGTTTGATCATTGTGTATAGCTGATCTAGGATACCTGCAACTGATAATTCTTGATATTGACTTAGCTCTTTTACATCGGCAAGTATTATCATCATAACGAAGGCGCCGACGAGGCTAATTTTAGCAATACCCTTTAAGAATTCTACAAAACTTTTCATAGAAAAAATTCTTCCAAAGCCTTTTATTGGTGATATTTTAGAGAGTTTTGGTTGAATAGTTTCATTCGTGAAAATAAATTCCCCATGTTGGGCATAAGACGAAAAAATAGCAGCAATAAATACAATAATAAAAATTGGGCTTAAATATACTAAGCTATTTTTAATAATATTAGGTACTAAAATACCAAATGCGCCTTGGTCTATCGTTAGAGTGCCAGAATTTTCTACAAAAAATCTAAGTTTATTGCCAAGTGAAACCATTAATGAAGGTAGGATCCATATAACAACTAGTGTCAGAAGTAAAAACATTAAAAAGCTTGTAACTTCTTTGGAATTAACAACCTGTCCCTTTTTTACTGCATCGTCCAGTTTTTTCTGGGTGGGTTCTTCGGTTTTGGAATCTTTATCGTCGTCACCGCCTTCTGACATTTACACCTTGCAATAAAAATGCTTATAATAGCACAAATGAATTATTTTGGAATAATTAATGAATATCATTGTTGAAATTGCTCAAGAGTTCAAGGGGTGGAATAAATGTTCTGAGTTAAAACCTGACTATTTTGCAGAAGTTGTTGAACGAATTTTGTCAAGATACCCTAATTTTTCTATGGCTCAAGAGGTTGAATTATCAATTTTACTTACAGATGATAGAAAAATAAAATCTCTAAATAATGAATTTAGAGGCAAGGATAAAGCAACAAATGTACTTTCTTTTCCGGATACAGAAATTGATTGGCGTAGAATAGTTGAATTTGAAGTTAGTTCGGAGTATATGTACTTAGGAGATATAGCATTCAGTTACCAATTCATTAAAGAAGAGGCTTTGCTTAAATCAATTGATTTTCAAGATTATTTTAAACATTTATTAATTCATGCTATATTACATTTGATCGGTTACAATCATGAAAACGATGAGGAAGCGCAAATTATGGAAACTATTGAGATTGAAATCTTAGATAGTTTTGGTATTGAATCTCCATATTAATTAATTAACTATATAAATTATAACATTATATGCCCAATGCGTCAGATAAAGAAGACCCCACGAAAGTGAATAAATCAACAAGTAGTATATTTACAAAATTAAAATCATTATGGAGAAAAGAAACTCCTAAACAAGAAGACTTAAAATTAGAAAGAAACGATAATTATGAGTTACCAACAGAAGGTTCGATACTAAATAATATTGGAAGTTTTTCAGAAAAAACTCTCGAAAATATTATGATCCCAAGGTCAGATATTATATCCGTTGGGGTCGATACCTCCTTAGAGGAATTAAGTGCACTAATCGTAAAACACGCTCATACAAGAACACTTATTTATCAAGAAACTCTTGATAATATTATAGGCTTTATACATATAAAAGATCTTTTTGAAGTAATAGTAGAATCAAAGAAATTCAATTTAAAAAAATTGTTGCGCAAGCATATAGTTGCACCGCATTCGATGAAATTGATAGATTTGCTCACGCAGATGCAAAAGAGCCGTACACATATAGCTATTATAGTTGATGAATATGGTGGAACCGATGGGCTTGTGACAATCGAAGATATTATTGAAGAAATCGTAGGTAATATTGATGATGAACACGATATTGGAATAGATGAAGATTATAGAATTTTAAAGCCTGGTTTAATTGTTACTAGCGCTAGGGTTGAGATTGAAGAGATTGAAAGTGCTTTAGGAACTAAGTTAGTTTACTCGGGGGATGAGTTTGATACTATAGGTGGTCTTATAATGGCAAAGTCTGGAAGCGTTCCTGAAAAAGGCGAAATTATTCATATTACCGAAGACATTATTGCAGAAATATTGGAAGCAACTCCGCGTACTATAAAGCAAATTAAAATTACCTATACTGCTAAATAAAATGAAAAAAGTGCATCTTGAGCAGATTAATGTATATAATTATCGCAATTTTTCTGAGTTGCTTCAAAATTTTACGAATGGCATTAACATTATTATTGGACAAAATGGAAGTGGAAAAACAAGTATTTTAGAAGCTATTTCTCTATTATCCCCCGGTAAAGGCTTGAAGTTAGCTAATTTTGATGATGTTTGTAAGAGTGGTACTAGTACATGGAAGACAGAGTTTCGTTTGCATAGTAAACTAGGTAAAGCGGAAATTACCACAGATTTTTCTACTAAAAATAGATTAAGAAAAATAAGTTATAATGGTTCTAAAATAGCTAGTAGTGAGCTCTCTAATTTATTAAATGTAGTCTGGTTGACGCCACAAATGGAAGATTTATTCTTAGGAAGCGCTAGTAATAGAAGAAGGTTTTTAGATCGTATAGTATATAACTACGATACTAAGCATGCTAAAGCTCTCGTAAAATACGAACATTTTATGCGTGAACGTAACAAAATATTATCACAAAAAGATTTTATGTCGCAATATTCATGGCTTACTATCCTTGAAGAGAAAATAGCAATAGAGGCTAAATCTATAGATTATGCAAGACAAAATGCAATGAATTTAATGCAAGAATCAATAGATTTGCTAGAGACTCCTTTTCCTAAAGCGTATTTAGAGATAAGCGAATTATTTAAAGAGCAGGGTGAAATAGATGGATTCATAGAATCTTATATGCATATTCTAAAAATAAACCGTCAGAAAGACTCATATTCTGGGCGTACAAATTTTGGTGTACATAAGAGTGACTTATTAGTGTCGCATAAAAGCCAAGAACGCCCAGCACGTTTATGTTCAACCGGTGAACAAAAAGCATTATTGATTTCTGTTATACTAGCATCTATTGAATTTATACTACGTAATACACAAACGACACCAATAATTTTATTAGACGAATTGTTTGTACATTTGGATGATTGTAAGAAAAAACACCTAGCAGAATATATAACTAGTAGTAAATTACAGACATTTATCACTGCAACTGATATTATCGGAATTGAAGAATTGGCAAAAAACGCACATATTATTGATCTATAATTATGAAAGAAGAATTAAAAAGACCTAATTGGATAAAAGTAAAAGCTCCTGTTTCTAAAGGCTATCAAAATACAAAAAGACTTATTGATGATTTAAAATTAAATACGGTATGCGAAGAAGCTGCCTGTCCTAATATTGGTGAATGTTGGGAAAAGAAACATGCAACAATTATGATACTTGGCTCTGTTTGCACAAGGTCTTGTGCTTTTTGTAATATAAAAACGGGTCGCCCTGATTTATTAGACCCACATGAACCAGAAAGGTTAGCTAAAGGAGTTGGCAAGCTTGGGTTAGAACATGTAGTAATTACTTCGGTAGATCGTGATGATCTGCCAGATGGGGGGGCTGAGCATTTTTCTAACTGTATTAATGCTATTAGAAAAGCAGCGCCTAATACTACGATAGAAATATTAACTCCAGATTTCTTAAAAAAAGATGGAGCGGTTGAGATTGTAGTGGCTGCAAAACCAGATGTGTATAATCATAACATAGAAACCGTACCGTCTTTATATAATATAATTAGACCTGGAGCTAGGTATTTTCATTCTTTAAATATGCTACATTCAGTTAAAAAGCTTGATTCTAGTATTTTTACAAAATCTGGAATTATGGTGGGTCTTGGTGAAACTACACAGGAAATATTACAAGTTATGGATGATTTAAGAGCCGCTAATGTAGACTTTATGACTATTGGACAATATCTGCAACCAACGAAAAAACATGCTGTAGTTGACAGATACGTCACTCCAGAAGAATTTAATTATTTAGAAAGAGTGGCCAGAACAAAAGGATTCTTGATGGTGTCTTCTTCGCCATTAACTCGTTCATCCTATCATGCTGGTGACGATTTTCGAAAAATGCAAGCAGCTAGAAACTTACAAATAAAAATGGCTATTTAAAATGTACTCACTAAATGAAACGAAGATGATGCCTTATGATGTAAATCTTATTCATCAAATCATAATTGACATAGAAAATTATCCAAATTTCCTACCTTGGTGTAGTTCTGCCACTATTTTATCAAAAAATGAAAAAGGTCTATCTGCCAAATTAACTATAGCGTTTAAATCCTTTGCAGATAGTTATGTATCCCATGTTTCTAGCCGAAAAATAGATAATGGATATGAAGTAGAAGCTGTGGCAATTTCTGGTCCATTTAAGCACTTAAAAAATGTTTGGAAGATAAAATCACTACATAATTATTCAGAGGTTAAGTTTTCTATTGATTTTGAATTCAAATCTAGGATACTAGACATGGTTATGGGTATATTTTTTTCTACGGTTACTGAAAAAATGATTGCTGCATTTGAAACTAGAGCAAAAGAATTATCTGTTGATTGTGTGATTTTATAGTCAATATACTTATTAAAACCATGAGATTTATAACAATTTTATTATTGCGAAATAATAGGTGGTGTTAAATATAGATTAAATTAAATATTAAGGAGAAATTAAATGAACAAAGGGAATTTTGTATCATACATAGCTGATAAACATAATTGTACTAAAATTGAAGCAGAAAAAGTTGTAGATATGTTTACAAGCTCTGTAATTGGAGCTTTAGGTAAAGGGGAGGAGGTATCGCTAGTTGGTTTTGGTAATTTTAGTGTAAGTGATGTTAAAGCTCGGCTGGGTCGTAACCCTAGAACTGGTGAAGCTATTCAAATTAAAGCTTATAAGCAGCCTAAGTTTAAAGTTGGTCAAAAATTAAAAGATGCTTGTAATTAATACTGAGTATTTTAAATTTTCTGTAGGAAGAATACTAATTAAAAAGTATTCTTCTTGCTTTATCTCTAATTTTATTTTAAATAATCATCTTATTAGAATTATTTCAAGTATCTTCGATCTTGAATCTAGCCAAAGCAAATAATGTTAACACATATATTTATTTGAAAATATTCACAAAGCCAAAAATGATAAAGAATTGCGTGCAATCCTACCATACAACATAGATGCAAGCAATTTACCTTAAGTCATAGAGCGCAAGGAAATTGACGCTTACCACTATAGTAAAAATTATCTACAAAGGGTGTAAAAGCCTTAAAAGCTGGTGATATTATTTAATTAATATATTGCATTAAAACAACTTTTATTATTTAAACTATATATATTTTACTATGACGAAAACTTAAAATAGTTAGCTAGTGATTATTGAAAACATGAAGAAAATTTAGATTAAATGCACGGTGCTTAATATTAGATAGATAAAATATTATAAAATTATTTTGTTTATATGGTCGGGGCAGAGAGATTTGAACTCCCGACCCTCTGGTCCCAAACCAGATGCGCTACCAGGCTGCGCTATGCCCCGACTATTTAGATATATCATCATCACTTAGGTTTTTGTTAGTGCGACGATGACTAAGATGTATAACGTAGTCTTTGTTTTAAATCAACAAAAAATTTTACTGAAGTAAGCATTATCCACCTGTTTTAATGATCTAGGTGTAATGGTTGAATAATTTTTCTTATAGAGATAAAATTATGGTAACTAAAATTAATATAGCTTAAGCAATTAAAGAGAATAATATAATGAACAATTTTCATGTTACAATTCTTACAATTTTTCCAGAAATGTTTCCTGGACCTCTTGGCTGTTCGCTTGCTGGCAGGGGCCTTGAAAAAAATTACTGGTCATTAGATGTAATAAATATTCGTGAATTTGGTCGAACTAAGCATAAAAATGTCGATGATAAAGCATGTGGTGGTGGAAATGGTTTAATAATGCGCCCAGATGTCTTAGGGAGTGCATTAGACAAGGCTTTGGTCAAGCATCCTGGTGCAAAAATATATTACCCATCTCCGCGCGGAATGTCATTGACTCAAAATGTTTCAAAAATAATTGCGCAAGATAAAAATGTAATTATTTTATGTGGACGCTTTGAAGGTATTGACGAAAGGGTGATTGATGAGTATGATATACAGCAGATTAGCGTAGGTGATTATGTTTTGTCTGGTGGTGAGGTTGCGGCTATTACTATTTTAGATAGTGTGATCAGGCTTCTACCGGGGGTACTTGTGAATAAGAAGACTTTAAAAGAAGAGTCTTTTGAAGTTGAAATAGATGGTTTGCAGTTAATTGAACATCCTCTTTATACTAAACCTTCTGTATGGAGGGGGCGAGAAGTTCCAGAAGCACTTCTGTCTGGAAATCATGCTAGAATTGAGGAGTGGAAAAAAACTGAATCACTTAGGGTTACTATAGCGCGTCAAAAAAATTATTATTTAGGAGTTTAAGAATGACAAACATGATTGAACAATTTGAGAAAGATCAAATTGTAAAACTTACGGAAAATAAAGTTATCCCAGAATTTAGAGCTGGTGATACTGTTAGAGTTAGCGTTAAAGTTATTGATGGTGCTAATGCAAGATTGCAAGCTTATGAAGGTGTAGTTATTGCAAAAAGAAGTCGTGGTCTTACTTCTTCATTCGTTGTGCGTAAAGTTAGTCACGGTGAAGGTGTTGAAAGAAGATTTATGACATATTCTCCAATAGTTGCAGCGATCGATGTCGTAAAAAGAGGCGTTGTACGTCGTGCTAAATTGTTCTACTTGAGAGAGTTAAGCGGTAAAGCGGCTAGAATTAAAGAAAGAAAAACTTACGCTACTGATAAAGTTAAAAAGAAGAAAGCGTAGTTATATATTCTTTTAATACAGAGCTATTCTTGCTTAAAACCGTCACTGCGAGCGTTAGTGTGGCAGTCTATTTGTAGTAGTGGTACTGTTTATTGTGGTATCAGTAATAAAAGTTCTTTACTAAAGATTTAAAAATACATCTCAATTAATTAAATTATTATATAGAAAATTATGCGTTGTTTATTTTACTGTACTGCCTCTTCATATAAAATGGAATTATTAGCCGATCACTTAAAGAGCAAAAATTATAAAATACAAGATTTTGATAATGTTATTTATATACAAATGCATGATGATAAGGATATTGTGATTTTTCCTTTTGGTTGTATTACTATATGGGGATCAGAAAGTGATACAGAGCACTCAATACTACAAGAGATAAAGGAGTTTGAAGTAGAACCTATAAAGGAAGTGGTTTCAGACTTTATTTATTTTAGTTATTGTAATGGTATTAGAGAAAATAGTGATAGCGTTAATACTCATATTGAAGAAGAAAATAACATGATAGTTCTAGGTGATAAGTCAGAACATTTAAAATTATCTATTTCGCATGCGCTTGCACAATCAGTAAAACTTAGTTTATTAGAAAGTTCAGTTAGTAAAATTTTAGAAAGTACTAGCTATATACAAAAAGAATTGGCACAAACTGGTGGTATATCCTTATCTCAAAAAGAAATATCAAAGAAAATAGGGCATCTATTTAGTGAACGATTTTCCATTAATCTTCATAATGATATTCTTGATACTCCTGAATTCTTTTGGAAGCGACCACACTACGAGCCTTTATATTTAATGACCGCTGATTTTCAAGATATAAGTGTCAGGCAGGGTATATTAAATCATCGTTTAGATATCATACAAGAACTTTATGGTATTCTGTCTAATGAGTTAAATAACAAACATTCGTCAAGATTAGAAATAACAATAATAGTCTTAATTGCGATAGAAATATTGCTAGCTTTATCTCACAATGATTGGATCACTAGATTATTTAGTTAGCCTATTCATCTCTCGTGAACTTGCATTTTGGTTATACGGCAAAAGAGTTTCCGCAACCGCATTTTGCGGTGGCATTAGGGTTACTAATTTGGAAATAATTACTACCAAGTTCTTCAATAAATTCTATATTACAACCATCTAAAAATTGTTGTGATAATGGGTCTATAACAACCTTAATATCATTATTTTCTACTATGTAATCATCATTATTAATTACGTCAACTAGTGTGTATTGATACATAAATCCAGAACAACCACCTCCATCAACTGAAATTCGTAGGGCTATCATTTTTTTTGTATTTTTAGCTATAAGCTCGACTATACGTTTTGCTGCGTTTTCTGTTATTTTAAAATCCATAATTTACTTATCCTTAAAGAAACCATTTGAAATGAGGTTGATATACTAATATATTAGTATGGAATTAGAATATTTCAAGAGATTATATATGCTTAAGAGTTATGCTTGTCTACCAGAAAATTCTAAAGGAAGAATTTATTTAGAAAAACCCACTCCTTATAGGAATGAATTTGAGCGAGATAGAGATAGGATTATTCACGCTAATGCATTTAAAAGATTACAATATAAAACTCAAGTATTTGTTAATCATGAAGGTGACCATTATCGCAATCGTATGACGCATTCAATAGAAGTTTCTTCCATTGCTAGGTCTTTGTGTAAAGCTTTAGGATTATTTGAAGATTTAGCCGAAGGAGTAGCCCTAGCGCATGATCTAGGGCATACGCCATTTGGTCATGCGGGAGAGGATGCATTAAATGAATGTATGAAGGATTTTGGTGGATTTTCTCATAACGCTCATTCATTTAAAATTCTCACTCAATTGGAAAAAAAATATGCAGCTTATGATGGGCTAAATTTAACTTGGGAGGTTCTAGAGGCAATAGTAAAACATAATGGTCCAGTAAAAAGAACAGAGTCTTATGCTTATATATTTGATTATGATGCAAAACATAGTTTGGAATTGGATAAAAATTCTTCGGCAGAAGCTCAAGTATCAGCTTTATCAGATGATATTGCCTATATTTGTCATGATCTTGAAGATAGCATTAAGGCTGAGATAATTACTTACAGTGATTTAGAAGAAATAGAGTTTATTGATCGTTATATTGAGGAAGTGAAAACTACATATAAGAATATTAGTGATGAACGATTAATTTATGAAGTAGGACGTAAATTAACCCATCATTTGATTGAAAGTTTATTATATCAAACGCGCTTGAATATTAGTGATAACAAGATTCAAACAGAGCAAGATATTAGGCTTTTAGGAAAGCAAATAGTTGAATTCACAGAGGAAACATTTAGTGAAGTAAAACTAATCAAAGACTTTTTGATGAGAAAAGTGTACAAGCACCATCGAGTGGCTTCAGTAACTCTACAGAGTCAAAATGTTGTTCGTGATTTATTTAAGTTATATGTGGACAATATAGAACTAATTCCATTTGGTTGTAGAATTATGATTGACGGAAACAAAGTTAGTTCTAAAATGTCAGTAATTGCTGATTATATCGCTGGAATGACTGATCGTTTCGCGATTAAACAATACCAGTCTTTTTACAATTTAAATTTTGCTAATACGGGCTTATGAATATTTTCAAAGAATTACGGGCTGATTTAAAAAAAATCGGTTCTCAGATATGTAAAGATGAAGAGATTTGGTCTCAGGCTAACCTCGAAGCTCCTAAGGATCCATTAAATGGTGATATTTCTACTAATATTGCAATGATTATTGCTGCTCAAAATGGTAGTAACCCCCGCGAGATAGCTCTAAAATTTAGTGAGTTATTTTCTAAAATACCATATATTGCTCATATTGAGGTAGCTGGACCTGGTTTTATTAATTTTACAATCAAAGCAGAAAAATGGCATAGTTGTATCCATAGTATATTAAAAAATGATATAGATTTTTGGGAAGTTAATGTCGGTAATGGTGAGAAAGTAAATATAGAATATGTGTCTGCAAACCCGACAGGTCCTATGCATATTGGTCATGCTAGAGGTGCAGTATATGGTGATGTACTTGCTAATATATTAAGTAAATGCGGTTTTAAAGTAACCAAGGAATATTATATTAATGATGCTGGTTCACAAATAGATACGTTAGTAGATAGTGTTATTTTGCGCTACAAAGAAGCACTTACTGGCGATGCAGTGAAAATCCCAGAGGGTTTATATCCTGGTGATTATTTAAAGCCTGTAGGAGAGAAATTGCTAAAAAATTATCAAGATAAATTATTGGCAATGGATGAAGCAGAGATGCGCCCTATAGTTAAAAAAATTGCCATTGATGAAATGATGCTTTTGATTAAATCAGATTTAGCAGAGCTTGGTGTGTATCATGATGTATTTTTTTCTGAACAATCATTGCATTTATCTGGAAAAATTGAGCAAGTTATTAAGGAGCTTGAGCAAAAAAATCTTATATATACCGGAATTTTACCTCCACCAAAGGGCAAAATTGATGAGCATTGGGAAGAAAAAGAACAAATGCTTTTTAAATCTAGTGATTATGATGATGATCAAGATCGTCCCGTGCAAAAAGGTGATGGTTCGTGGTCTTATTTAGCTGCAGATTTTGCTTATGCAAAAGATAAAATTGATAGAGGATTTGATAGCTTGATTTATATTTTAGGAGCAGATCATAGTGGCTATGTCAAGAGAATAAAAGCTGTTATCAATGCGCTTAGTAATGGTAAAGTTAAAAGTGATATTAGAACGAGTCAGCTTGTAAATTTTGTTAAAGATGGTGAGCCAATTAAAATGTCTAAGCGTAGTGGTAATTTCATGACAGTTCGTGATGTTACTAATGATGTTAGTAAGGATATTATTAGGTTTATCATGCTTACGCGCCGCAATGATATGATGCTTGATTTTGATTTTGCTAAAGTAAAAGAGCAATCAAAAGATAATCCGGTATTTTATGTACAATATGCACATGTAAGAACTAAATCAATTTTAGCGAAAGCTCAAGAAATAATCCCAGCTGCGTATGATAAATTTATAGCAAGAGATTTTGATCTATCTTTGCTTTCAAGCGAAGAAGAGATGCAGCTAATTAAATTATTAGCTGCTTGGCCTAAAATCTTGACTTCATCGGCTAAGCATTGCGAGCCACAAAGAATTGCTTATTATCTTATTGATGTTGCGTCGAGATTCCATTCAATCTGGAATTTAGGCAAAGAAAATAGCGATTATAGGTTTAATATTGAGAAGGATATTGAGCTTACCGCAGCAAGACTTGCTATGGTAGAAAGTATTCGCAAAATTATTGCTGGTGGCTTTCAAGTCATTGGTGTAACACCTATGGATAAGATGTAGCAATAGGTTGTTTTGAGTTTATCTTATGCGTAAAAAATTTGCAGTATCAGTATGTATAGGAATCTTAATCGCTGGCATACTGGTATTATATTTTTTATACCTTTCTAGTAATCAAGAGATAGTAACTTTAATTCCTGATGAAAGTAAGATAAAAGTTAAGCCTAGAGACCCAGGAGGTCTAGTTATTCCGCATTCAGATAGTTTAGTATATGAAAAGTTAAATATTAATCGTTCTAGTTTTAGTAAAGTACATATTTTACCTAGCCCGGAAGAGCCGCTAGAAATTGTACGCAATCAAGAGCGTGAAGCAAAATTTCTTGACTCAATTGATGAGATATTATCCAATCTTGGGTTTTATGAAAATGAATTACTTGAAGAAAATATATCTAATAATGATAGTCTGGATTATATTATGCCCAATAATTTGCCAAGTAAAGAAGATCTGTTGATTTCAGATGAGACAATTATTTTTGTACCTGGTACGAAATTGAAAGTTATGAAAGCTATGGAAGATCGTTATAAAACAATGCTAGTTAATGTAGTTTCTGATCAAGATAGCGGTTATAAGATACAATTATCATTGGCACATTCATTAGAAGATGCTAAAAAACAATGGAAAAAAATTCAGCAGAAATATTCTAAAATATTTCAAGATGCAAATTTAATTGTAAAAAAAGTTGATGGTAAGAATGAACGTATATTTTACCTAGTCATGGCAGGTAGTTACCCATCGTTGAGTCATGCTAAAATGATTTGTAAGAAACTCTCTTTTAGAAAACAAAATTGTATTGTTACAAAATAATTTTATGTTTTTGTTATTTGGCACGCTTTATGCTTATATTGTAGGGATAAGTAATAAATTTGTAGGAAACATAATGTCTTTAGCAGTTTTAAAATACGAAAAAATGGAATTGACGCCTCAAATAAAATCACCTGATAAGAAAATAAATTCTTTGACCCAGGAGGATGGTTTTAAGGGATTAATTAAGCAAAAATCGAAACAACAACAATCGATCAATGTTTTAGATAAAGCGAAAGATCCTAAGAAAGTTGCAGATAAGGAATTA
>CAWWAI010000019.1:0-17831 GCA_963934885.1 uncultured Rickettsiaceae bacterium
CCTAAATTTACCAAATCATCAATCATAACACCTATATAAGCTTCGGCACGCGTTAAAATAAATGCTGGCTTTTTTTGACAAGATAGAGCGGCATTAATTCCAGCTATTACTCCTTGAGCCCCCGCTTCTTCATAACCAGTCGTGCCATTAATTTGACCAGCAAAATAAAAACCTTTAATTTTTTTTGTTTCTAATGTCGACTTTAGCTCCCTTGGATCAACGTAATCATATTCTATAGCGTATCCTGGTTTTATAATTTTTGCGTTCTCTAATCCAGGTATAGTTTTAATCCATTTTTCTTGAACCGCTTGAGGCAAAGAGGTAGAAACACCATTAGGATAAATAGTCGTATCATTTAACCCCTCTGGCTCTAGGAATATTTGGTGACTTGTCTTGTTACTAAAACGCACTATTTTATCTTCTATAGAAGGACAATATCTTGGCCCTACACCCTCTATTTGACCAGAATACATAGCAGATTGATCTAAATTAGCACGAATTATTTCATGGGTTTTCTCTGTAGTATGCGTAATATAACAATCAACTTGAGGAACTTCTACGCTCTTAGTCATTTCAGAAAATGGTCTAGGAACAGCATCTCCAGACTGCCGCTCCAACCGCGAATAATTAATTGTTGTACCATCTATCCTTGGAGGAGTTCCTGTTTTTAAACGCCCAACCCTAAATTCCAAAGATTTAAGAGTCTTGGATAATCCATAAGATGGAGACTCTCCATCTCTGCCAGCTGGAATAGTTTTTTTACCAATATGAATCAAGCCATCTAAAAAAGTGCCTGTGGTTAGCACAACCTTACTACACTTGATTTCACTATTATTTTTAGTAATAACAGCTTGTATTTCTTTGTTATGAATTTTTACATCTTCAACGGAATCGTATAAAATAACAAGATTAGGGTAATTTGAAAGCTCCTCAAACATGGATTTTCTGTATAACTGTCTATCAGCCTGAGCCCTTGGACCCCATACTGCTGGACCTTTGCTCTCGTTTAGCATTTTATAATGTATGCCAGATTTATCTATCATCCGTCCCATTAATCCATCTAGAGCATCTATTTCTTTAACCAAAATCCCTTTGGCAACACCTCCAATTGCTGGATTGCACGACATTTCCCCTAAATTCTCTGGCTTCAATGTAATAAGCAAAGTATCAACACCAGCTCTCGCAGAGGCCGCCGCTGCTTCGCAACCCGCATGACCCGCACCTATTATGACCACGCTATATTTTTTCTTCACGTGAAACACACTACCCAACTATTTCTTCTTTAGTAAAGAAATAGTTAATCTCACGCTGAGCACTTTCTGCGCTATCTGAACCATGAATACTATTAACCTCAATATCTTTAGCGAAATCTTTTCTAATTGTTCCAGATTTAGCCTCAGATGGGTTAGTGGCCCCCATAATATCTCTGTTCTTTATGATTGCGCTCTCGCCCTTTAACACCTGTAATACAACAGGGGCAGAAATCATATAACTTATTAAGCTATTAAAGAATGGTCTCTCTGAATGTTCTGCATAAAATTCTTTTGCTTGAGCTTCTGTTAATTTTAGCATCTTTTGCGCTACAATTTGCAGTCCTGCACTTTCTAGATAAGAATTAACCTTACCAGTTAAGTTTCTCTCCGTAACATCTGGTTTAATAATAGAGAATGTGTATTCTATAGTCATAAGTAAAACCTTTATTAATTTCTAATTTAGTGGATCAACTATAAAGATTTTATAGTTTTTTAGCAAGTAATATATAAATTACAGTTTTTTCCAAATAGTCGAGCCATTCCCTGTATCTTCAATCACAACTCCTATGTCTAGCAGCTGATCTCGAATATTATCCGCTAATTCCCAATTTTTAACTTTTTTGGCCGTTGCTCTTTGGGCAATTAATTGCTCAATTTGATCTATGTTATCAACAGTTTGAAACCAATCTTTTGCTGAACCAAGCATTAAACCTAAAAATCGTGCACAATTTAACATATTGTTAGCTGCTTCAATTTTCTTCTTATTATTGGTTAGTACATATACCTGCTTTGCGAAATCATTAATAATTTTTATAGCATTATGAGTATTCAAATCTTCCAATAATGCTTGAACAAAATTTATAGGCAAGTATTCGTGAATTTGTAGCCGATCCTCTTCGATATTTTCAATAGCGCGGTACCAATAGGAGACCGTTCTATTTGCATCTAATATAGCTTTTTCATTATAATCTATTGGCTTGCGGTAGTGGTTGCTTAGTAAAAACAACCTAATTACTTCACCTTTCACACCTTGAGAAATTAAATCTTGTACCGTTATGAAATTATTCAATGATTTGCTCATTTTTTCATGATTTACAGTAAGAAAACCATTATGCACCCAAGTTTTTGCAAACTTGGAATCAGGAAATGCCGCGCAGCTTTGTGCAATTTCATTAGTATGATGTGGAAATATTAAATCAGCACCCCCCCCATGTATATCAAATGTTTCTCCGAGATATTTATGACTCATAGCTGAGCATTCAATATGCCAACCAGGTCTACCCACTCCAAATGGACTGTTAAATTTAGCAGATTTATCATCACTATCCAAAGCTGGCTTCCACAAGATAAAATCATTTGAATTTTTTTTATCTTCACTATTATCTATTCGTACACCTCGCAACATATCTTCAAAATTACGCCCTGATAATTCGTTATAATTAATTGATTTTGTTACATCGAAATAAACATGTCCCTTAACTTCATAGGCAATGCCATTAGCAATTAATTTACTAATGATATCAATCATTTCTTGTACATGGTCTGTAGCTTTAGGTTCTATATTAGGCCTTAAACAGGCAAGATAATCCATATCGGAATGAAAGAACTCTATAGTTTTTTGAGTTAATTCAGAAATAGCTATTTTTTCTTGAGCCGCTCTGAAAATAATTTTATCATCAATATCTGTTATATTTCTGACATATAATACTTTCTTTTTTCCGTATATTTTTATTAAAACACGATATAATATATCGTATATTACCACTGATCTAGCATTTCCTATATGCGGGCGATCATAAACTGTCGGCCCACAAACATACATTTTAACCAAATTAATATCTATAGGCAAAAAAACTTCTCTTTTTCTTGTAAGAGAATTATATAATGTTAACTTCATAGTTTATTTAAGAATAATATATTATATATGTGTAGTATAAAACTTTTGTACAATCTTTCAACCAAGTAATTCAAAGCAATTTATGTATAAATTATAAACTAAGCCTAATTTTGTAAGCAAAAAAGATTATAATAACAATTGATTCATAGTGCATAATTAATCATGGAACACAGCAAAGAAAATTTTTTAAAAAAAATTAAGAAAATTCCACTATCAATCCCTCTATTGACTACGCTTATATGTATTTATGGATTTATTTTACTGTATTCTGCGGCTGGAGGTAATATTACACCCTGGGCATCGAAGCAAATTGCTGTTTTTAGTATTTTTCTGCCTTTATCAATTTTTATAGCCATGCTGGATTTGAGGTTAATTTATCATTTTTCTTATGTGTTTTATGTATTTACATTTATATTATTAGTTATCGTCGAATTTACTGGTAAATCTGCTATGGGCGCTACTCGCTGGCTCGATCTAGGTATTTTTACTATACAACCATCAGAATTGGTAAAAATCTCAGTAATTCTAATGTTAGCTAAATATTTTAATGAAAGCGATAAATATAATTTTAGTAAATATAGTGTGTTTTTACCTATAATTGCATCAATTATACCTATAGCTCTTGTAATCAAACAACCAGATTTAGGAACTGGCATCATAACTATGATAGTTATGATAATTATGTTATTCGCAGCTGGTATACGATTAGCCTATTTTATAATTTCTGGTCTTTTAGGACTAACAACTATACCCTTAATATGGATAATGATGCATAATTACCAACGCAATAGAATTTTAACATTTTTGAACCCAGAAAGAGACCCTCTAGGTGCAGGTTATAATATTATACAATCGAAAATTGCCATTGGATCTGGTGGTTTATTTGGTAAAGGACTACTTAGCGGAACACAAAGTCAATTAAAATTTCTTCCTGAACATCAAACAGATTTCATTTTTGCTTTTTTAACAGAAGAATTAGGATTTATAGGAGGAATTATTTTACTCATATTATATTCAATATTAATAATAAGTTCACTATATATAGCAATTAATTGCCGCGCAAAGTTTACAAAACTTATGGCCATAGGTATAACTACTTTATTCTTTAGTCATGTATTTATAAATATTTCAATGGTCATGGGATTGCTTCCTGCTGTTGGCATACCATTGCCACTTGTGTCATACGGTAGAACAATGATGGCATCAATGTTTATTGGGTTTGGTTTAATTATGAATGCTGCTGTAAATCAGCGTAATAATGTTTAATTAATATGTTTAAATTAATATTAAAAATTCTATTAATTACTATAAATATACTTTTTTTAAGTATATTATTTGTCTTGCCTCTTGAATGGCATAAGCTTGGACCACATAGTGAGATTTTTCCAGCTTTTGATTTGATTAGTATATATTATTTAAGTACATATTTTAATATAAAATATTGGCACTTATTCTTAGCAGGAATATTTATTGATCAAATATACAATTTACCCATAGGTACTAGTTCGCTAATATTTATAATAGCACATCAAGGACTAAAACTACTAAACCGCTGGTTTGAACTAACAAATTATCAAACTAATTTAGCGATATTTTGTGTGTATAGTTTATTCATTATTTTGAGTAGATATTTAATAGTAACCATTAAAAGCATACATCATATTGAGGGATTTTCTATAATATTCTATTTTCTAACTACCATTTTTACTTACCCTATAATATCTATTTTATTAAAAAAACAAATTCAAATACTTAGCAACTATGTTAGATGACAATATACTTAATAAACAAATAGTAACTAGACGTACTTTTGTTATTGGAATTGGAAAGCTTAGTTTATTATTCTTGCTGGCTGGAAGAATGTTTTATATGCAATTCATCAAAAAAGATGATTATAAAACATTATCTGATAAAAATAGTATTAAAATTATTGTCCTAAATCCAAAAAGAGGAGAAATTTTTGATATTGATGGAGAAGCTATAGCAAAAAACAATAGTTGTTTTAGACTACTTCTAGACAAGAATGGTAACCCTAAATTCTCAGTTGAGATAGACCTCATTAACAAAATACTTGAACTTGATAAGGAACAAATACAAGAAATACAAAATAGAGTAAAACGTAGTGGAAGGCTTGTACATACTATTATTATAGATTGTTTAGATTGGAAACAAATAGCAATTATAGAAGAAAGGCGTCCAGAGTTAAAATCAGTATTTATAGATACTGGCTTTGATAGATATTATACAAATGATGCATCTACTGTACACATACTAGGATATATGGGACGTCCAAGTAAAGCAAAATTCTTACCTAGTTTGATTGATAAAAATTTTAAAGTAGGCAAAAATGGTATTGAGCGCTATTACGAAAATAAACTTAGAGGCGAATTTGGTCATAAACGTATTGAAGTTAATGCTTACGGTAAATACGTAAGAGAATTAGGACAAAATACAAGTATTTCTGGAGAAAATTTATATCTCAATATTGATTCTATATTACAAAAAAAAGCAGCATCTTATCTAAGTCCTAAAGGATGCAGTGCAATTGTAATGGATTGCACCAATGGTGATGTATTAATATGTAACTCGTCCCCCGGCTATGACCCTAATAAATTTATTAATCTTTCCACTAAATACTGGAATAGTTTGATAAATAATCCATATAGGCCCTTAATTGACAAAACTATAAAAAGTTTATACCCACCTGGCTCTATCTTTAAAATTATTACTACGCTCGCTGCGTTAGAAAGCGGTATAAATCCAAATGATAAAATCACATGTACAGGTGGTCCTATTTTAGGAGGTAATAAATTTCGTTGCTCAAGAAGTCGTGGTCATGGTGCGTTAAATATGATAGATGCCATGAAGCAATCATGCAATAGTTACATCTATGGCATTGCAAGACAGATCGGGGCGGATAAAATTCTTGAAGTAGCTGCAAAATTTGGCTTTGGTCAACGTACAAACATTGACCTTCCAGGTGAATTATCTGGCTTCATACCATCACAAGCTTGGAAGAAAGAAAAATATGATACCAAATGGAGTCTTGGAGACACTTTAAACCTCTCTATTGGCCAAGGATTCCTGCTTACAACTCCAATGCAACTAACCCGTATGATTGCGGCTATTGCTAATAACGGTAAGTTATTTACACCACAAATAGTAAGAGCAGAGCCCAAATATACTCAAATAGATGTTAGTCTTAAACATTTAGATATAATAAAAACAGCTCTATATCACACTATGAATAGCCCTGGAGGAACTGGTTATCTAAGTCGTGTAAATTATAAATCAATGCGTATAGCTGGAAAAACCGGAACAGCACAAGTGCAGGCCAAGAAACATACTGCAGATAATCTAAGTCGCGATGATATAAACTGGAAAAGCCGCAATCACGCTATTTTTACGGGCTATGCTCCATTCAACGCTCCTAAATTTGCTATATCTATCTATTACGACCATGGTGGAGGGGGAGGAAGATCTGCCGCACCAATTGCCAAAAAAATTATAACGGACGTAATGAAAAAATATTTATAATGCTATATAAATAGTATATAAAAATCCTGTAAGACTAAGATTAATTTGTATATATAATCTTATAATATAATTACCAGAATTTCGTAGAGAAAGAGGTGCTTTTTCTCCCTTCATTGTCAAATATCTAACAAAATCTTCTTTATGATCTTGTTATTTAACCTCGAGATCTTCTCTTTATATGCATTTAATTGCAAATTTAGGTTATTTCCCTTTATTTCTGTTAGGCAAACCTTCCAAAAGCAATTTGAATAGTTCTTTTAATCTATCCGACTCTACAGTTTGATTACTTTTCTTACCACTAAACATACCAGAAAACATGCTATAAAAAGTTTTTGTAGAATTAGACCATATAAATCTTCCATTATTTGCATCTACAACAGCGAGTCTTAAAGAAAGAACTTCGGCAGCATCATCTTCTGGATTACTTGTAGAAGTACCAAGTAGAGCAGCTGACAACATAGATTTAGTAAATTGCGAGGTACATGCACCTGAGGTTTTAGCACGTAGTGCATACTCAACAAATATAATTAGTTCAGATTCGGTTAATTTGGAAACATCATTTACTTTTCTATCCAAAAATAATTCTACACTATAAGCCTTTTCTTCTACCCATAAAGGCGTAGCATATAAAGTTTTAATTTTTTTATCATACTCTTCTCTGAACGCCAGAAGAGATTTTGATAATTTATTATTATGAATTTCCCTTCTATTTAGAAAAACAGTCTTATAACCTTTATTTACAAGAATAGGTCTTAGGACATCTATAATCACATCCTCAACTTGAGATTCATAATTATAATTCCTTGATGTTTTACCGAAAGAATCAACAGTCACTACATTTACTATAGCAGGTAATAAAGCAAGTTGTTTTGCTTGCGATAAATGATTTTGAAAATCTTTATGATGCCTAACACTAGTAGTTTTAGCGCAGGCAGATAACATTGTTATAGTTAATAACAATAAGATTAATTTGCTTATATTTTTCATAAAAATTATTTGCTCACGTCTCTAATTACTCTTGTTCTATTTTCAGAAATGATTACCAGAACATTTTCTCCAACTTGAATCATTTTTGATTTATCCTTTTCACTTTTCTGAATAACAGTAATAGTACCAGTAGCTTTTGCAGCAGCTATTGCATTTCTCATAAGCGCACTACCTTCATAATAATCATCACTTAATTTTGATTTATCTACTTTAACTATAAACTCTGTGCCTTTGGCGCTTGAAAAGGCATCCTGAGCTAAAGCACCAACAACAGCACCTGCAACTGCAGCTCCGACCACAGCACCGCCACCGCCACCAGATGAGTGCGCAAGGGCGCCGCCTCCTAAGCCACCACCTAAGGCTCCAGCATTATTATCACCTAGTCTATCGCTTTCTTTAATTTTAACATCCCTTGAAGACAGAATGATACCTTCAAAAACAATATTTAATGTTGAATCACTTGTATATGTTGAACTGGATAAATCTCTCGCACAACCAGAAATAGAAAATATGGCAATTAATAATAATATTGGTTTTCTAAAATTTGTCATAGGTTTGAGCACACTAAATAAATTTAAATTAAATAATATGCATATCAAAAATTTATAATACTAGCAACTAAATAATTTTCTTTGCTATTGCCAAATAATTTTTAGGTGATAAATTTTCAGCACGAAGTGACTGGTCTAATCCTAATGACTCTAAAATTTCCACTATATTGGGAGCTACTTTTTTTAAAGATGATTTAATCATCTTACGTCGTCCTGAAAAAGCATGAATAGTAATTTTTTCTAGTTGACGTAAAATATCTGGAGCTGGGCGGTCTATTTTGGGTACCAAGCGCACTATACTTGACCAAATTTTAGGCTCTGGATAAAAAGCTTTAGGACTTACATCAAAACATTTTTCTACATCACATACAATCTGACATATTATAGATAAACGCCCATAACTCTTTTTCCCATTTAATGAAACAATACGATCAACCACTTCTTTTTGTAACATCAATGTCATGCTTTGCACGTGATTAATTTGATATATCCAATCAATCAAAAGTTTAGTACCAATATTATAAGGTAAGTTTGCAACTATATCTAACTTTCTGTTTGTAACAATATTTGACAACTTAACCTTTAGGGCGTCAGCATGCAGAATATTCAAAGTAGGGTACAAAATTTTAATCTCTGCAAGCAAAGGTAAGCATCTTGTATCTGTTTCAATAACAGATAACTCCTTAGGACCTGCCTTTAAAATAGAGCGAGTTAAACCTGCTGGTCCGGGACCAATTTCTAATACCACAGAATCTTTAGTAAGACCAACTTGTCTTACTATTTTATCACACAAAGTTTCATCAAAAATAAAATTTTGTCCATATTTCTTTAATGGGGCAATACCATATTTACTAGCTAGTTTAGCAATAGAGGGTAGCATAAACGCTACCCTGGAATCATAACTTTAATATATGCTTTAGACCTCAAATCCTTAAAGAATTTTGCTGCCTTTTGCGACACCTTCTTATTCGATAAGAAAGTTTTAACTTTATTTAGATCATTACTGGAAATATCTCTATCTTTTTTACAAACAAAAACTAGCTTAAATTTATTATCCTCTTCATATATAAGACTCACAGAATCAACTTTAGTATCTAACACTACAGATTGAGTTCTATTGGGCAAAAGCTTAAGTTTACTGTCAAACTTTTCAGCATCAGCAAATTCTTCATATAATTTACTATCCATTTTGTCACAAGAATTAATATGCTTTTTTAATTGCTGCATTTGCTCTAATTCTTTATCCGTAATATGTCTAGATTCAAAAATCCACGCTTCAATATCAAAATCTTTTTCATTGTTATTTATTAATGCCACATCAAGTTCATTTTGTGAAACCAATACCGAATTAGATAATGAGGTAATAATATTATGCCTAATCAGCTCGCCCTTAATTTGCCTTCTAAAGCTTTCAACATTTAATTTTTTTTCCTTAAGAAATTTACTCATACCATTTTTAGGCATATTATTTCTTTGTTCAATGCTGCTTATCGCTTCATCTAAATCAGCTTTACTTATTGCTCCACCCACCGTTTCAGCATGTTGATTTAAAAGTTCTTCTTCTATTAAAATATCTAAAATTTCACTATTTAATTTTCTTTCCATTGCTGAATCGACTATATCAATATTATTTAAGGTTACAGCCATCTGCTTTCGAGATTCAAACTCATATTTTGTAATTGGCTTATCATTAACTAAAGCAACAATATCTGGCATGCTGGCTAATACTGACACCGAGAATAGTAAAAAGCACAAAGCTACTATTTTTTTCATATTTTTATACTCACATATTTATAACTTTTAAACCGACAGAAAAAGTCTTGCTCCTAGTTTTTTTTACTCCTCGCATACTATCCTGTAAAAAATTATCGGTTATAGCGCCGTTTATACTAACACAATCAAATAAATATGTCACCCTGATACTTCGTACTAATACTTTTACTGGTGTAGATGCAACATCTAATTTAGAGGCGATACCGATCCATAAATTTGGCATAAAACGATAATTTATGTCAACACTAAGTTGCGATGCTTTATCTTCTTCTGGTTCAAAACCGTCTTTAAAAAAATACTGCGATATATTATATAACTCTGTAAACATAGCATTAGCAGTTAATTTTTCAAAAGCAGCATTTATACCAACCTCATTACGTATTGGTTTTAATGCATTATTTTTTCTAAAGCGATAATAAAGTTCAATCTTATTATCTACATCCAAACTAATATTACCAACATAATCCGAGTTACCTTTCTCCATTACATTATTTTTGTATAATAGCTGACCTAAAAAAGCATTTACATATAGGTAATCTGACATTAAAGATGAATTTAGACCGTAAGTAAAACGATCCCCATAGGCGTGTACATCAATTCCACTAAAACTATTGGCACTAAATATATTATTTTCAGAAAGTTCATTTTTAGGAGCATCAACTAACTCAAATTTTTTAAATCTTGGCTCATATTTTCTACCCAAGACGATCATAGAAGTTGGTTCGAGGACAATACTAGATTTGGCGCTAACCGACTTTACCAATGGATATCTCCATCTAGTTCTAAATTCAGGTATATTTCTATACCAAGTTTTTTCCTTTTCATTCTCCATACCTGGTTTTATAAAACTAGTCCAATATAAATCTCCTCTATTTGCAATAGTAAAACTTAACATATGACCTCCACTTGAAATTACATTACTCATTAATTCTAGGTTCAATGATGTTCTAGCGAGCTGTCTGTCTGGATCATTATATGCAATAGTATTATTTCTAACATTAAATAGAAGCGATTCGTCATCGTTTAAACTATAAATATTCTGTGTACGCACGCTTGGTAAAACAAAAGGCGTTTTTAAACGTGAAGTCATCCCCGTACCAATTTTAGCTTGGTTTGACCTCAAATCCTGAAAAGTAAAGCCCTCAAGTGCAAAATAATCCCTTCCATTAACAGTGTTAGTATAAATACTAGAAGTTAGATATGAATCATAAATTTCATGATAATTTATTAAGTATGCTTTATCTGAAGCTCGCTTAACGTCAAAACCGTAATTTATTTTATCTTTAGAAAAATCTCCCTTAGCAAAAACATGATAACGACCAGGCATAGAACTATTTGATGACTTGCCAGCTTGAATTTTTTTAGACGATGGATTTCCATAACTACCACGCACTTCATATTGTCCCAATTTAACCTTATGACGCATCTCTCCTTCAAAAATAGTATAATTTTTTGCTAATCTTGGACTAATGGTAAAATCCAAATTCGACTTTGGACGAAAATAAAAAGGCAATATAAAATCATTACCTTTAATTTTTGGATTAAGAAGACCGGACTGAGCAGGAGCAGATGGAGTTGGATGCATGAAATACGGCAAGTACATTACAGGCACTCCGTATACTTCAAAAAACACGTGCTTATAAGTAATTGTTTGTTTATCATAATCTATATCAGTATGACCCGCACTCAATTGCCAAATTGGTTTATTACCACAATGTGTTTCACAAGGGGTAAAAACTGCTTTATTAAGCGTAACATGGTTATCATCAATCCTATTAGCTAACCTTGATACTAGGATTGAATTTTCATCAAATTTAGCAACAAATTCTTCTATTACCCCTCTTTTTAATTTGTCTTTAAAAACAGCTCTCTTGCCATATATTAAACGCTTATTTTTATCTGTTATTTTTATATTACCTTCGGCGAATATCACATCTTCTTTTAGGTGATAATGTATTTTATCCGCACTCAGTGTGTAATTATCCATTTGAATAAAAATATCACCCCGAGCTGTAATTATATCTTTCTTAGCATTATAATCGACTTCATTTGCTTTCATCAATACACCAGTAGAAACACCCCCTCTTGCAAAAGAAGTTATTCCCATAAGGAAAAAGATTAATAATAATTTGCAAACAAGGCGCATTTAAACTAGTTTTATTCTGTGCTTTTGAAAATATTCTCAATCATACAGTATGTTGGACAATAATTTAATAAATAATTCAAGCTCATCAGTATTTTCTGTTTCAGAGATTTCTGGAAAGATAAAGTGGCTTCTAGAAAACAACTTAGGAATCGTAAAAATCAAAGGAGAAATATCAGGCTTAAAGATAGCAACATCTGGTCACGGCTATTTTTCGCTGAAAGATACCAACGCAATATTAGCAACCACCTGCTGGCGACACAGCATGGCTAAAATTCAATTCAAATTAGAAGAAGGATTAGAAGTTGTAGTTACAGGTAAAATTACAGCCTATGCCGGGCAATCAAAATATCAAATATCCGCAGATCACATTGAACCAGCAGGGACTGGTGCCTTTATGCAGATATTAAGAGAGCGCAAGGCTAAATTAGAAAGCGCAGGATTATTTGCAAAAGAACACAAACAACGACTACCCTTTTTACCAAAAAAAATTGGTATTATTACCTCAATTACTGGCGCAGTTATCAAGGATATTATCCATCGTATCTCTGATAGATGCCCAACACATTTAATAATTTGGCCAGTATCAGTACAAGGAGAAAAGGCTGCAGATGAAATATCAATCGCCATTAATGGCTTTAATACACTACCATTGGAACAACGACCAGATCTATTAATTGTCGCAAGAGGAGGCGGTTCTATTGAAGATTTATGGCCATTTAATGAAGAAATCGTCGTGCGTTCTGTTTATAATTCTGTGATTCCAATAATTTCTGCTGTTGGGCATGAAACTGATTATACTTTAATTGATCTTGCCGCAGATATGCGAGCTCCAACGCCCACGGCAGCAGCAGAATTTTCTGTACCAGTAATAGGTGATTTAAGATACACTATCGAGTCAATGCAAGAAAACATTACTAGCAAATTAACAAATTCGCTTAGATACTACTCAGAAAGGTTAGGTAATAACAAACGTATCTTAAACCAGATATTAAATCAGATAAATAATCACTATCAAAGAGTTGATGAGCTCTCATTTAGATTATTAGGCGCATTACCTAATCTGCTAAAAAACAAGCAATCTTCCTTACAATATTTTCCAATTACTAGATTTCAACCTATAAAAATATTAAAATACAAATATCTACAATACAAACATTATAGTGATAATTTAATCAGCAAAAAAGAGCCTTTATTTAATGCACATAAACATAGGCTTGTTTTAAGTACATCATTACTGACAAGCTTAGATTATAATAATGTTTTAAAACGCGGATATGCAATGATCCAAAATCAAAATAACCTTTTTATTTCTTCGATATCTGAAGCAAAAAAATCTCCATCACTACGAATAAAAATGCAAGATGGTGAACTGCTTATTGACCAAACAAATACTTGACTATTTTAGTTGGGTAAGATATCATAACCACATAGATAAAATATAATATGTGTAACAAGTATGATGCTAACAACAAAGAGTCGCTATGCGGTAATGGCTGTAATAGAAGTAGCTTCCAAAAATGTACTAACACCAATGAAGTTAGCCGATATTTCAATTAATCAAAATATACCTCTTAGCTATCTAGAGCAGATATTTTTAAAACTTAAAAAAGCTGACTTGGTCAGTTCTGTAAAAGGTCCTGGCGGTGGATATCATTTAAAAAACAGCTCTGATAACATCACTATAGAAAATATCATTGATGCTGTTGAAGAAAATCTAAAAATGACCAGATGCTCGAAAGATAAAAATTGCCGTAAAAACGGAATAAATTGTCAAACGCATGATTTGTGGAAAGGTCTGGGTAAACATATCAGAAGTTACTTTGCAAGTATTTCAATTGCTGACTTAGTATCTGGTAAAATTAATATAAGCAATACAGTAAGATAGGCTTATGATTTATCTTGACCATAATGCAACAACTCACATGCATCCAAATGTTAGAAAAAAAATGCAAGCACTAATAGATCACGAGCCACTAAACCCATCGTCCCTACACTCCTATGGACGCAAAGGTAAAAGCGCATTAGAAGCAGCGCGTAAATCTATAGCTGAATTGTTAGGTATAGCAGATTATTTTAGTGATTACCAAATCACTTTTACCTCTAGTGGTACCGAAGCAAACAACCTTATACTATCAAATTTTAAAGATGGCGAAATATTTATAGCCTCTACAGAGCATCTTTCTATTTTTGCTCATAGTAAAATATCAAAAAATATAACCATTATTAAAGTTGATAAAAATGGTATATTAGATTTAGAAGACTTAACTCGTAAATTGCAAGTTTCAAAAAATAAAAAGAAATTAGTGTCAGTGATGTTAGCTAATAATGAAACTGGAGTTATTCAACCAATTGAACAAATATCCTATATAGCGCATAATTATGGCGCTCTAATACACAGTGATTGCGTACAAGCTGTTGGAAAAATTGAGGTAAATATACCAAAACTTAATGTTGATTTTATTTCTCTATCTGCCCATAAATTTGGTGGCCCGATGGGAGCTGGTGCTTTAATCGGCAAAACTTCTATAGCTCTACGCGCTGTACTTATTGGCGGTGGGCAAGAACGAAACCTACGCTCTGGTACAGAAAATGTACCTGCTATTGTTGGTTTTGGCGAGGCCGCGCATATTGCTAAAGAAGAATTAAGCTCGCGATTTGACCATATGAGCAAGCTACATATCAAACTAGAGACTGAGCTATTAAAAAGTAACCATGATATCGAAATTGCTGGTGCAGATACTATTAGACTACCTAATACTAGCCTAATAATGAATGCAAATAAGAAATCTGAAACTCAACTAATTGCTCTTGATATGCATGGTGTAGCGGTGAGTTCTGGTGCGGCCTGCTCTTCTGGAAAAATAACATCATCGCATGTACTATCAGCTATGGGCTATACAGAAAATAAAATAAATTCAGCCCTACGAATTTCTGTAGGATTTAATACGACTGAACAAAATATAGATACTTTTCTAAAAATATATAACGAAATAAATGAATAACTTATTATGACTGACTTAGCAAAACTAAAACAAAACGTAATCGATGAAGGCGGAACATTGCCAATTTATCTTGATAATCAAGCTACAACAGCAACAGATCCACGAGTAGTTGAAGCTATGATGCCTTATTTTTCTCAAAAATTCGGCAACCCTCATTCTAGAAGCCACTCTTTTGCTTGGGAGGCAGAAGAAGCTTGCGAGCTAGCTCGGTTACAAGTAGCAAATCTGATGGGAGCCTCACCAAAAGAAATCATTTTTACTTCTGGCGCTACGGAATCAAATAATATGGCCCTAAAAGGAATAGCCAAATTTTATGGTAGTAAAAAGAAGCATATAGTGACTTTAACTACTGAACATAAATGTGTTTTAGATACTTGTCGTCACCTAGAGCAAGATGGGTTTAAAATCACTTATTTACCAGTACAACCTAATGGCTTAGTGAATTTAGAACAATTAAAAAATGTTATAACTGATGATACAATGTTAGTATCCATAATGGCAATAAACAATGAAATTGGTGTTATTCAGCCTTTAAAAGAAATAGGCAAAATTTGCCGTGAAAAAGGTGCTTTTTTCCACTCTGATATTGCACAAGCATTTGGTAAAATTCCAATTAATGTAGATGAATGTAATATAGATCTTGCCAGTATCTCTGGACATAAAATTTATGGACCTGGTGGAATTGGAGCTCTATATATAAGACGCAGACCAAGGGTGCGCTTAACCCCAATAATTAATGGTGGGGGACAAGAACGTGGATTCCGTTCAGGAACACTGGCCACGCCGCTAGTAGTAGGTCTTGGCAAAGCTGCTGCAATTGCACAAGAAGAAATGGCAAAGGATCATGCTCATGTTAAAAAACTATTTGATAAATTTTTAAATACTATCCAAGCAAATGCTCAAGATATAGTCTTAAACGGTGATAAAGAACAACGCTACCCAGGAAATCTCAATTTAAGCTTTGCTTATATTGAAGGTGAATCTATGATTCTAGCTATAAAAGATTTAGCCGTATCTTCTGGTTCTGCTTGTACTTCCTCCTCTCTTGAGCCTTCTTACGTACTTAGAGCTCTTGGAGTTGACGAAGCAATGGCTCATACATCCATTAGATTTGGATTTGGTAGATTTACTACCGAAGCTGAAGTAGATTATGCAGCTGCACTGATGCTTGCTAACATCAATAAATTAAGAGAACTAAGTCCATTATGGGAAATGGTACAAGAAGGTATAGACATCAATGAAATTAAATGGGCATCACACTAACAACTAACCAATAAAAAGAAATAAAAAATATGGCGTATAGCAACGAAGTAATAGATCATTATGAAAACCCGCGTAACGTAGGGGCTCTAGATAAAAAAGACAATAGAGTTGGCACGGGACTCGTAGGTGCTCCTGCTTGTGGGGACGTGTTAAAACTACAAATCAAAGTTGATGATAATGGTATAATTACTGACGCAAAATTCAAAGCCTTTGGTTGTGGTTCAGCAATTGCATCAAGCTCATTAGTGAGCGAGTGGGTAAAAGGTAAAAAAATAGATGAAGCGCTAGAAATTAAAAACACTAAAATTGCTCAGCATTTATCATTGCCTCCTGTAAAATTACATTGCTCTATGCTAGCTGAAGATGCTATCAAAGCAGCCATACATGATTATAAAAACAAACAAAAATAATGACTACAAAAACCATCATGTCCTTAACTGATAACGCCGTCCAGCAAGTACAAGAATTGCTAGAACAACGAGGTAAGCCTTCGTTGGGCATTAGGATAGGCGTGAAATCTGGAGGTTGCTCTGGTCTCAAGTATTTTGTCGAGTATGCAGATACAAAAAATCCATTCGATGAAGTTCTTCAAACAAAAAACGTTACCCTACTTATCGATCCAAAAGCCTTGATGTATCTACTTGGCACAGAAATGGATTTTGTAGTTGAGGAGTTTAAATCTGGATTTACCTTTACCAATCCTAACGAAAAAAGAAAATGCGGCTGTGGTAGCTCTTTTAATGTTTAATTAATATAAAAGCCTCTGCTTATATGATATTAATTACACTGAATCAGATGGCGGTAACGCCTTGTCCAGATTTTCTTTTTCTTTACTAATATTTGCTTTGGGGTCAGATCTAAATTTTAAATTTGGTATATTAAAATAATAAGCAGCTAATCTAGTCACAAATGCACCAGTAGCTACTATAATTACTGCATTTCTAATCTCAGTGGCATCTGGATTATATGAATTAATATTCAAATAAATACTAAATATCAGCCCCCACAATATAGATACTTCAGCATTAATTGCGCCGTTCAAACAAATTATATAGTGTTTTCTTCGTAGTAAATCACGTAAAATTCCACCACCATTTGCTGTTAAAAAAGCAAAGAATGGCCCCCAAAGTTCAATTGGTTCAATTCTAGCCATAATAGCGATAGACACGCCCGTTACAATAAATGCAGCTTGCCCGATAGCATCTCCGATTACTAATATATTATCCCAAAACTTCATTATCATGTCATCTTCTGTAGCCTTGTTATTATAATATTCTAAAAGGCGCACAGAAAAGAATCCAACTAAAACTACTATAATAATGTAATACATATAGGAAGGCGTAAGAAACAACCCTACTTCGCTTCTGTTAATTAAGACATCACGCATAATTCCGCCTCCTACAGACGGTAACATTGCAAACA
>CAWWAI010000020.1:0-17383 GCA_963934885.1 uncultured Rickettsiaceae bacterium
CCGAATAGTGTAATAATTTATTGATAATAATTGCCCAACTCCATATAGAAGCTATGATAAGAAAGGCAATCACAGATTTACCAATAAAATCAGATGCAAATATTAAAGATGTAATAGATAAGTCAGCGCTGCTAGCGGTGGTAATAACTTGTCCCGTAGTTTCTTCTAGTGCCATAATATAATTATATTGTCTATATTTTGAATTATGCACGTAATATTATACATATTAATCGTTTTCGTAAACAAAATAGTTTTACCAACATATTAAGAGATAATGACAGCTAGGTTTAAGATTAATAGCAACATCATAGATTTAAAGAATACATTACACTCTAGAATTTTTTTGTAATACGTGTTAATATTATATTTCATAACAAAATATAATCATGTTTAAGTAATAATGAAAAAGAAAATCGTCGCGTTAGTCGGTAGACCAAATGTTGGTAAATCAACATTATTTAATAGGCTGAGCATAAGAAAAAAAGCTATAGTACATGACCGTCCAGGTGTTACTAGGGATCGTAAATATTCTGATGCTAAGATTGGACCGATGGAATTTACTATCGTCGATACTCCAGGTCTTGAGGAAGCATCAGAGGGTAAATTAGAATATCGTATGATGCAGCAAACTATGATTTCTATTGCAGAAGCTGATCTAGTTTGCTTGATTATAGATAATGAAGTAGGGATCACTCCAGATGATAAATTTTTTGCTGAATTTATACGAAAATACAGTAAAAAACATATACTTGTAGCTAATAAATCAGAAAAAAGATTTCATCATGATAAAGATTATTATCGTATAGGATTTGGTGTTCCAGTACCTATTTCTGCCGAGCATGGGCAAGGTATGGCAGATCTTTATGATGCAATAGCCGAACAGATAGATACTGAAGAAGGCGAAGTTATTTCTGATCCAATAACAGGCGACTGTTTACAAATTGTTATATCTGGTCGCCCTAATGCGGGTAAATCTACTTTTGTTAATGCAATCGTTGGTGACGAAAGGATGCTAACAGGTCCAGAGGCAGGAATTACACGTGAATCAGTAGAAATTTCTTTGAAATATAAGGACCAAAATATTAAGTTAATTGATACTGCTGGCTTGCGCAAGAGAGCAAATGTTAGCAAAAGCTTAGAAAAACTATCTACAGGAGATGCAATAGGTAGTATAAAATTTGCCAATACTGTAATTCTGATGCTTGATGCAACAATTGCTTTAGAACACCAAGATTTGACTATAGCTAATTATGTTATTGATCAAGGAAGAAGTCTTGTAATTGCCGTAAATAAATGGGATTTAATACCAAAAAAACGTGCCTATGAAGAAGAATTTGTTTATCAAATAGAAAAATATTTACCACAAATTAAGGGGGTACCTGTAGTATTTTTATCTTCAACAGATAAAACTGGTACTACTGATGTTTTAGATAAATGTTTAGATATTTATAAATTATGGAACAAAAAAATTTCAACTAGCAAATTAAATGATTGGTTGCAATTTGCGCTAGAGCGTCACCCCTTACCTATTCAGAAGAAATTAGGACGCAGGGTGCGTATCAAATATATAACTCAGACTAAAACTAGGCCGCCAACATTTAAATTATTTACGAATGATCCAGATGGTATCACTGATGCCTATAAAAGATATTTAACTAATGCACTGCGTGATGATTTTGATATGCCAGGAGTGCCGATGAGATTCCAATTTATTAAATCAGATAATCCATACGCGAAGAAAAAATAATGAAATCAGTGCTGCTAACTAGATCAGAGTTACTAAATACTGAGATTAGAGAGAGACTAAAAAATTATAAATATGAATTATTAGAATGTAGTTTACTTAAATACAATCTACAACCATTTGATATTTTAGAATTTTATAAATTTCAAAATGTGCTAGTTACAAGTATTTTTGTAGCCTATGAGTTACCAAAACTACAAGATAGAGCTATGGATGCTTGGGTAGTTGGTATTAAATCAGCAAAAATACTTGAATCTAAAGGTTATAGAATTAAATTCGTTGCTCCTGATGCAGAAAATTTAAAGCGTCAAATTCCAGAAGGTATTTATCTTAGCACAATTTATCCTTCTAGCGATCATATAAGTGTTAAAATGCCAGTGCATATCACACGCAAAATATTTTATAAAGTATTATATAGGGAATCATTGTCTAATGAGCAATTATTACGTTATAAACAAGGCATTGACTATGTATTATTATATTCAGAAAATTGTGCAAAAACCCTAGTTAAACTATTGCTGGAAAATGATTTGATAAATTCTCTAAAAAATGCAACATATATTGCTATAAGCTCAAAAGTAGAAAAAGTAATAAGAAACCATTTTCAAAAAACAGAAATATTGCAAGGTACTGATTTAATATTAAAATATTTAAAAAATAATGACTAAAATAAATAAATCAGATAACAATATGAATCCAGTAAAAAAACAAAGAAATTTTCTTAGGAATATTATTTACTTAGTACTATTAGTGAGTTTGGTCGTGCTAGCATTATTTCTTGGCAATGAGAAACTTAATTTTTTTAAGAATATGCTTTTTGATCAAGAAAAAACTATAGAAGTTGTGGCAGATAATAAAATTATCCAAGAGGCACTTGAGAAAAATTATACCGCAGGAGCAGAGCCACCAATTTTAAGATTTGCTCCAGAAGAGTCTGCTCAAAGTAATGTCGATTATACAGAAGAAGAGATAGAAGAAATTAATCCGTATGTAACGATTATAGAAGGTGAGGGCGATTATTCTGAGAGTACAAAAGAAATAATGTTAAACCATAATCTGAATGAATATAGACTATATATTGCAAATGCTAATAAATTAATAGATAAATTCAAAGCGAATAAGAATTACGAATTAGAGTTAGAAATTTTAAAAAGGCGTCAATTACCTGCGCGAGTTGAAAGTGTGATCTCACTTTTAGAACTTTATAATCAGCAATTAATAGAGAATAAGATTAATACAGATAATATAATAAAGCCTTTTAATTCTAAGATATTAGCACAATTTGTAACAATCAAAAAAATACCAGTTGGGCACAAAGAGCAAAATGATTTAAAAACAAATTTAGATATTTTAACGGATTATATTTTTTCTTCCGAATTGCAAAATAGTTTTTTAAGTAAATAATATTCAGGTTTGAATTATAAAGATGATTAAATTCTTAATTTTATGTACGGTGTTTTTGCTATTTTACCTTGGATTTAAAGCTATAGGCGAATATGACTCTGCTCTACAATGCATTATTTTAGGTTATCAAGTAGATACTAGTTTATTCACTTTTGTGACTATATTTGTTGCGATTCAGTTAGTTTTAATGATCTTTTTAAAGATGATTTTCTTAGTATTTAATATTCCGAAGCTTTTGAAAAGAAAATGGCAGCAGAAAAAATTACAAAAAATAAATCAGAAATTATTAACTGTTTTAGCAGAATTATTGATGGGAAATAGAAGTAATTCTATTTCTTTGACTAATAAATTAATACCAGATCTAGATGGTCATAACAAAGAAGTGATGAATTTAATTATGGCAGAAGCTGAGCAAGGATTTGATAAAAAAATACAATATCTTAGAAATTTACTGGATAAAAAACATTATAGTATTTATGCAGCCAAAAAATTAGCAGAAATTTTTTATAATAATATGCATCACAAACAAGCTGAGGAATGTGCTTTAAAGGCCTTTAATGAAGATGATACAGATACAGAATTAATGCTTATTTTGATTAGAATTTATGCATCTCTTGGTGCGTGGTCTAAATTAGTGTTTGTTGTTTCAAAATTACAAAGAGCCGACTCTAAATTGCTAGAAAAGAAATCAGAAGAAATAGCAAGTTTTTACTATGCTGCTGCGAAGTCATATTTACAATCAGATGATGATGAAGCCTTGAACTATTTGAAATCAGCATTAGATCTACGCCCAGATTATATAGAAGCATTAAATTTATTTACAGATCTTTCAATTAATATGAAAAATACCGCCTCTGTTTTAAAAATATTAAAAGCCGCTTTTTCTGCTAAGCCATGTTTCGAAATTGCTAAAATGTATATTGCTAATTCTAGTAGTTCTGCGGAAGCTGTCTATGGTACATTAGCTGGTATTGCTGCGCCGGTAAAATATCCAGATTTATTTTTGGCACTAGCTGCGTATTTAGGATTAATTGATAAGATTTTAGAAATCAAAGATCCAAAATTAATTTCATACAAAAAACCTGCTAAATAATAGATATTAGTTACGTTTAATGCAGAAAAATAAAATAATATTGGATAGCAGACAGCAAGAGATTGTAGAACAATGCCGAGAAATTGCTCTATCTATAAAACCAGTTACATTGATTAGTAAAATTAAAACATTATTGTATAAACGGTCATCATCGCATGGAATTTACCTATATGGTAGTGTAGGTAGAGGCAAAACAATATTAATGAGAATGTTTTATGAACAAGTTTTAGTCTCAAAGGAAATAATTCATTTTCAAAAATTCATGCAAGACTTGCATATAAAATTACATAAATTACAAGCTAAATCTGCACATAGAGTAATTCAAGATTTAGCAAATGATATTGCAAGTCGATCGCAAGTTGTATGTATGGATGAATTTGAGATCAAAGATATTACAGATGCAATGATTATTATGCGTTTATTTGAACAGTTAGCAAAGTGCAATGTATTTATTTTTTTAACAACCAATATTATTCCAGATAATCTATATTTAGATGGCTTACAACGCGAGTCGTTTTTGCCCTTTATCACTGCACTAAAACACAATTTTCAAGTTATACATTTAGATACGGATAAAGATTATCGTTATACTAACTTGTCTAACCTTAAAGAAAGAGTTTTATACCCTTCTAGCATTCATACGCACACAAAAATGCAGAAAATAAAAAAAGAACTTTGCCAAGAAAAGGAATTATCCGAAGCAAGTATAGAAATATTTGGTAGAAATATTACGTTTAAATTTGCTTATCAAAATATTTTGTTTACAAATTTTAAAGAATTATTTGAACATGATTTGGGTTATACTGACTATGTAGCAATTTGTGAGCATTTTAAAATAATTATATTAGAATCAGTAAGACCCATTACAGAAGATGAGGTAAATATTATTACGCGCTTTATTAATTTTATTGATAATGCATATTTTTATAAAATATTATTATTTATAGAGCTTGAAATCGAACCAGATCAGATTTATAAAAAGGGAAAAAGAAGAGAAGAATTTGTACGCACCATTTCTAGATTAACTGAAATGAATTCAGATAGATATTTAAGTGAGGATAAATAAAATGATAAATTTTAATAAACCTATATTTATTACTTTTGAAGGCGGAGAAGGTAGCGGTAAATCTACTCAAAGTAAAATGCTACATGAATATTTATTGTCTAAAAGTATAAAATCTATACACACAAGAGAAGTGGGTGGTACTGTTGAAGCCGAGAAGATCCGACACTTACTAGTTTATTCTGAATTAATGCCTATGTCTGAGCTTATGCTGGTTATGGCAGCACGCTATGAACATATTAATAAGGTTATTATACCAGCCTTACTTGAAGGTAGTTGGGTTATATGTGATAGATTTATTGACTCAACCGCTTGTTATCAATCTGGAATATCAGGACTTACCCTAGATGATATATACGAACTACATGAAAAGTTAATGATAGTGAGTTATAATAATGAAGCAGAAAATATTAGCCATCCGCAAATAGATATTCATGAATATAACACGCGTGGTATTATGCCTGATTTAACTTTTTTTATGGATGTGCCACCAGAAATTGGGCTAAAAAGGGTGGCAATGAGAGGTGATGCAAATAAATTTGAAGAAAAGAATATTGCTTTTCATAAAGAGGTGTATTCTCGTTTCAAAACTATATTATCAAGAGATAAAGATAGATTTATGTTGATAGAATCTGTTGATAAAACTATTGATGAAATACATAAAAATATTTTAAATAAAGTTTTTGGTTAGGATTATGACAAAATGGATTATTGCTGCCTTTTTACTAGGTCTATGTATAATACTATATAATGTAATTAACTCAGAAGAGAAAAAAATGATAGAAGATAAATTAATTTCTAGAGAAATATTATTTGGCAACCCAGATCATATTGCAACCCGTATTAGCAATGACGGCGAGAATATTAGTTTTTTAGCTCCAAAAGACGGAGTGCTTAATGTTTGGGTGGCATCTGCATCATCTCCATACAAAGCAAAGGTGGTTACAGACGAAAAAGAAAGAGGCATTCGTAGATATTTTTGGGCTAAAGATAATGATCATATAATTTATGCTCAAGATAAAAAAGGTGATGAAAATTGGCGACTTTATTCTGTAAATATCAAAAGCTTGAAGCAAACAGATCTAACCCCAACAGAAGGCGTGCGTGCATCTGTATTAAAGTTGAGTAGTAACTTTCCAAGCAAAATATTAATTAAATTAAATGATCGTGTACCTGAATATTTTGATATTTATAAGGTGGATATAAATACTGGAAATAGAGAATTAATATATGTAAATACTGAAAATTATTCTCATTTTATAGCAGATGATAATTTTAATATTCGTGTTGGTTATAAAATGTTACCGAGTGGAGAAAGTGAGATATATCTTTTTGAAAATGGTGATATTAGTAAACCTAAATTATTTCAAAAAATTTCTGTTGAAGATATGTTAACTACAAATCCATTGCATATTTCATCTGATGGCACAAAACTATTTATGATTGATAGTACAGATCGTAATAGCTCTGCCTTAATTGAAGTGGATTTAGAAAATTTAAATCGTAAAATAATTCATTCAGATGCAAGGGCTGATATAGATGATTATCTAGTGGATACTAAAACCAAGATGGTGCAAGGAGTTGCAGTTGAGTATTTGCGTAAAGAATGGACTATATTAGATAAAAAAATATCTGCAGATATAGATTATTTAAGTACCTTAGAAGAGGGTGATGTTGAGGTTGTTTCAAGGTCTTACGAAGATGATAAATGGATTGTTGCTTTCTCTAATAGTGATAGTCCGCACAAATATTATTTATATGACAAAGTAAATAAACAAGCTAAATTTTTATTTATTTCTAACTCAAAGCAGGAAAATTTACCATTTGCAAAAATGTATCCAGTGAATATTAAGTCTCGAGATGGTTTAGAGTTGGTAAGTTACTTAACGCTGCCAAGATGGCTTGATAATAGTCATGGAATACCATTACATACTATACCGCTAGTATTAAATGTACATGGTGGTCCAAATTCCAGAGATAGTTGGGGGTTTTCCTCTACCGAGCAATGGTTGGCTAATCGTGGATACGCAGTGTTAAATGTAAATTATCGTGGATCAACTGGTTTAGGCAAAGATTTCATTAATGCTGGTGATGGTCAATGGGCTCGCAAAATGCAAGATGATTTAGCTGATGCAGTCAATTGGGCTATAGAACAAAAAATTACTGATAAAGATAAAATAGTGATTATGGGTGGAAGTTATGGTGGTTACGCGACTCTAGTTGGAATGTCTATGACTCCTGATATGTACGTAGCAGGAATTGATATTGTTGGACCATCAAATTTAGAAACATTGCTTACATCTATTCCACCATACTGGAAGCCACATATAGCGCATTTAACGAAAATAATTGGTGCCTCAGATGAAACAAAAGAAGGGCGTAAATTCTTGGCAGAAAGATCACCACTAACCTATGCGCAGGATATCAAGAAACCATTATTGATAGTGCAAGGAGCAAATGATCCAAGAGTAAAGCAAGCTGAGTCTGATCAAATTGTAGAAGCAATGAAAAAACACAATATACCAGTAGTATATTTGCTATATCATGATGAAGGGCATGGTCTTGCTCGTCCTGAGAATAGGTTGTCAATGTATGCTAATGCTGAAATTTTCTTAGCTAATTTTGCTGGTGGAAGATATTTGCCTCATGACAATAAATTTCCAGGTTCATCTATCGAGGTTAAAGCAGGTGATGATATTAGTTGGACAAAAGTTAATGACAATAGATAAAGAAAAGACTCAAAGAGCAGCATTGATTCTATTATAATATCACTATCTATAAAATAAATTTGCACGTACATTACGCACAAACGTTGAGAGATTGACGCGTCGTCGCCTACGGCTCATCGCTGATGACGGGGTATGTGAAGGCGAGATATCCACGAACCGTCACTGCAAAACTAAGTAAAAAGCACCATCACTGCGAGCGTTAGCGCGGCAGTCCATTTAAACGCATTCATGCATTCACTCACTAGTTGCTAGAAAGATTAACGAGTTTCCTTCAGCTCCTAGCTAATAGATGGAGTGTGTAGAGCTTTATTTAAGTTCATTGTAGCAAAATCCCAATTTATCATCTGCTCTAGGAAGGTTGAAACATAGTCTGGACGTTTATTACGGTAATCTATGTAGTATGCATGTTCCCAAACGTCGCATGCAATTAGTGGTGAAATATTTTGAGTAATTGGAGTTTCTGCATTTGCTGTTTTAATGATTGATAATTTATCATTACTATATACAAGCCAAGCCCATCCGCTACCAAATTGTGTTAGTGCAGCTTGCGTAAATTGTTTAACAAACTCTTCATAAGAGCCAAAATCTTTTTCTAGTTGCAGCAACATATTACCTGATGGCTTACCACCTGCATTTGGTTTAATTGAATGCCAAAAAAATGTGTGATTCCATATTTGTGCCGCATTATTAAAAATAGCAATATTACTACTTTCTGCAGTAGAAATAATACTTTCTAGATCCATGCTAGCCATTTCTTTATTATCTTTAAGCAAATTATTTAGGTTTGTTACGTAAGAATTATGATGTTTTTCATGATGAAACTCAAAAGTTTCAGCTGAAAAATGCGGTGCAAAGGCATCTTTTTCAAATGGTAACTTTGGAAGTGAAAATGGATATTTTTCTTGATTTGAGTGATTACAATAAGTCATTTAGTTTCTCCTTAAATTTTTATATGTTATAAAGCGCTACATATAGTACGCATTTCTTCTAGATCACCGCTGCAATGTAATATTATATCACAACCAGCTCTTAAACTTAGTTTAGTGTTTTTAGCTAAACTTTCAAGAAATTCTGGCTTTAGTTCATCTATTTTTTTTTGACAAAGTTCAATTATTAAAATATTTGCTACTTGCGACGTGTTTATTCCTAATAATTTATTTAGTTCTTCTGAATATAATTCTTTCCAGTTTTCTCCTTTCTCTGCCAAATTAATTACTTTTTTGAGTAGGGCGTTTTTTTTGCCAATTATTCCATGTAGTGCATACATACATATATCATCAGATACTAATTTGCCTTTAAAGCCTATATTTTCACGAATATATTGAATTACGATAGATGAGGTTGTTGCCGTATGTTTAGAATCTAGAGCAGTGTATATTATGTGCGCAGTCATTCCCCAAACTTTCTCTGTAGCTAATTCCTTAAATACTCTAAAATCAGTTTCTGCTAATTGTTCAAGTTTTGTATTAATTATTGGTAATTCAAAGTGACTATCAACTTCTGCTCTACCATGTCCTGGTATATGTTTAATGAATGGTAAACCACCAGATAGATTAATAGCACTGATGGCTGACCTACATAAATCTATTACTTTATCGGCATTATTACCGAAACTTCTATCACCAATTACATCGCTAGAATTAGGGTATAAAATGTCACATACAGGAGCGCATGGCGAGTCTATGCCCAATGATTTTAAATCCGCCATAAGGTCAATATAGTTAGATTTTAATTCATTTTTTGCTTGTAGCATATTATTATCATACATTATTGCAAAATATTCTGCAGATGGATAAATATTTTTGGTAATAGGGGGCTTGATTCTAGACACTCTACCACCTTCTTGATCCACAAATATTGGAACATCTCTATCTGGATATAAATCTTTTAGAGAGCTGGTTAATTTAATAATTTGAAGTCTTGACTCAAGATTACGAGAAAATAAAATAAAACCAACAGCTTCATTCTCTTTGAATAACAGAGTTTCTTCATCTGATAAGGAGGTAGAAGAAAGACCAAATATTATAGGTTTTATTTTTTTCTGCATATAATCTAAGTTTTAAGTATGAGATCGTTCTAGATTACCAACACTAGAAAATTTATCAATATAACAAAGTCGTACATTACCTACAGCGCCATTACGATGTTTCGCTATTAAAATTTCTGCTATATTATGAGATTTATCTAGTTGTTCTTGCCATTCTGCATATTTAGCATCTCCTGGCATTGGCTCTTTGCGTCTGAGATAATATTCTTCTCTATATAAAAACATAACTAAATCAGCATCTTGTTCAATAGAGCCAGATTCACGCAAATCTGAAAGCATAGGGCGCTTATCTTCTCTTTGCTCAACAGCTCTTGATAATTGCGACAAGGCAATCACGGGTATATTTAGTTCTTTTGCAATTGCTTTTAAACCTTGTGTTATCTCTGATATTTCTAAAACACGATTATCAGATTTACCAGAACCACGTAAAAGCTGCAAATAATCTACAAATAAAATTCCTAAGTTGTTTTTGCGTTTTAATTTTCTAGCGCGCGCACGTATTGCGGCAATAGATAAAGCTGGAGTATCATCAATAAAAAATGGCATTTCAGATAATTCAGCAGCTGCCTTCCTCAAATCATTATAATGTTCTTCATTTACTTTACCATTACGCAAGTTAGTAGAGTCTACTTTTGCTATCATTGATAATAAACGACTGGCTAACTGTTCTGATGACATTTCAAGCGAGAAAAAACCTACAGAAGGGGGCTTTTCTCCCTCTTTAGTTTTTGCGTTTAGTGCCTTGCAAGCATTAAACGCAAAATTAATAGCAAATGCAGTTTTACCCATCGATGGACGTCCAGCAACAATTACTAGATCAGAATTTTGAAATCCAGAAAGTTTGCTGTCTAAATCAATTAGACCAGTTGAAATACCAGTGACATGATCTTTATTTTTCATAGCACGATTAATGCTTTCAAGAGACTCTGTTATAGATTCTCTCATGGAAATAAAGCCTTTTTCATGCATTCCTTCACTTGCAAGACGATATAGTTTTGTTTCTGCTTCTTCTAGCTGATCAGAAGCAGATTGTTCTAGAGTAGAGTTATAGGAATCATTGACAATGCTTTCACCAATAGCAATTAAGCTTCTCTTGATTGCTAGATCATAAATTATTTTACCATAATCATAAGGGTTAATAACGACCATAGCTACTGTAGTAAGCTTGATTAGGTATTCATCACCTTTTGCTTCCTTGTACATTGGCTCTTTGTCTAACATTGATTTGAGTGTAATCGTAGTTGAACTAAGCCCTTTTTCTGTTAGGATTTCAATTGCATTATAAATTTTTTGATGTAAAGGTTCATGAAAATGCTCGGCACGTAAAAACTCACTTACTTGCTCTATTAAATCACTATTAATGATAACAGCTCCAAGCAGCATTTGTTCTGCATAAAAATTTGCTGGTAATTTTCTTTCTAAATTTTGTTCTTCTGCAGTAATTGTTGCAAGCATTAAACATCTCTCAAAAATTTATCTACTTCAAGCGCTGCCATGCACCCAGTACCTGCAGCAGTAACAGCTTGGCGGTAAATTTTATCTTGGACGTCTCCTGCAGCATATATTCCTGCAATATTAGTAGCTGTTGAATCAGAATTTGTGATTATATAGCCTTCACTATCCATTGTAAGTTGTCCTTTAAACATTTCCGTATTTGGCTTATGACCAATAGCAACGAATACCCCATCACATGCTAAATTTGTGATATTTCCAGTTTTTATGTTTTTTAAACGCACTCCGTTTACAGATTTTGGATTCTGTGTGCCGATTACTTCTTCTAGGACATGCTCCCAAATTACTGATATTTTGCTATTTGCAAATAATCTCTTTTGTAATATTTGTTCTGCTCGAAAAGTATTTTTACGATGTACTACGTGCACTTTGCTAGCATGATTTGTTAGGTACAAGGCTTCTTCAACAGCGCTATTACCTCCGCCAATAACTACAACTTCTTTACCTTTATAAAAAAAACCATCGCAGGTCGCGCAGCCAGAAACGCCAAAACCTTGAAATTCTGTTTCAGAAGGTAATCCAAGCCATTTTGCTTGCGCTCCTGTTGAAATAATTACACTATCAGCTTCATATATATCTCCAGAGGAGGTGTATATTTTGAAAGGTTTTTTTAATAATTCTACCTTTTCTACATAATCATGTACTAAATTAGCGCCAACATAAGCTGCTTGTTTTTCCATCTCTTGCATTAACCATGGACCTTGGATTGTTTCTGCAAAACCAGGGTAGTTTTCTACATCAGTAGTAATGGTTAATTGACCGCCTGGTTGCATACCATGAATTAGTATGGGCTCCAAAGCAGAACGAGCTGCATAAATTGCGGCACTAAGACCAGCAGGACCAGAGCCAATAATTAACACTTTAGTTTTGATAGTGGGATTTGTCATAATTATATTAATTGCTTATATTAATTTGCTGTTATTATGTCTTGCAGTAAAATTGTTGCCATAATAGGCATGTATAGTAAAACAAATATCAAAGAAAGTAAAACTGCTGCTGCAACCTTTTCTGGATGAATTTTATATAAAGTTGCTAATACGATAGTATTTGTGGCCATTGGTGCAATGCATAATATTTGTAGAGCATTATAGTAATTAACATCATACCATCCCAATAAGAATCTATCCAATAGGATAAATAAGTTAAAAAGAATAGGATAGAATAAAAACTTACTAGCAAAAGCAGCACCTGTGAATTTAATATCAATTTTAAATGACTTGATTTTAGATAGTGCTAACCCTACGGTTATCATTCCTAAAATAGAAAATGCACCTTTCATATTACTAACAAATTCATCAAAGAAATTTGGCAGTTGGAAGCCAGAAAGACTTAATACACAGCCGAAAAAAAACGCATTTAGTATAGGAAGGCGTATTACTTTTATTACACTTTCTTTAAAAGTGCTTATACTACGCGCACAAAAATAACAACCAACTGACGCTTCATAGATAGTAATTCCAATTAAACCTAAAGCATAAATACTCAATGTATAGTCATCAAATAAAGCAGTCGCAATTGGTAGAACAACATAACTGCTATTACCAGTGCCCGCTGAAAGCGCAAGAATATTTCTATGTGAATCTTGCCATGTTTTACCATATAACCAATAGCTAAAAAATCCTAATATAGTGGCTAATGAAAATGTGAGTAATGTAATTCCTAATGAGTTAAAAGTAAGGTTAGTACTGGTTGGAATAGCAAAAAAAACGATTGGTGCCACAAAATAAAATAGCAAGGAAGAAATGCTTTCTTTTTCTACATTAGAGAATTTTCCAGATAAAAACCCAATTAATACGCTTAGCAGCGATGACAATACTTTAAAGAAAACTAAACTAAATATAGCCATAAAACTTAAAATAAATTTCTATTGATTACTAATCTTACATTATAACAATATAAATCTAATCAATCTACCTAAATAAATTTGTATATATTGTATTTTTTACAAAAAACTCTTGAATTCTAGGTCAAATGTTATATATTGTGTTGCTTAAGAAGGGGCTTTTAAAGTAGCCATTTTAGAAATTTGGAGTAATCAACATGACTGAAACATTAATTCTTGCAGCTGAAATGCGCGAAAAAGTAGGGACTGGAGCAGCTAGAGCTCTTAGAAGAAAAGGAATGGTTCCAGCAACTATTTATGGAGCAGGTAAAGATCCTGTTTCTATTTCTATTGAAGAAAAAGAAATCACCAAGTATTATAGAAAACCACAATACATCTCACAACTTATAGAGTTTGAGATTGGTAAAATAAAATATAAAGTTTTGCCAAAAGCAATTGAATTAAACCCAATTACTGAAATAGTGTGTCACGCTGACTTTGTATTTCTAGAAGAAAAAATGCAAAAAATTCAAGTACCTGTAGTCTATGGAAATAAAGAAACTTGTATTGGTATAAAAAGAGGCGGCTATTTTAATACTGTTAAAAGACTTCTTACAATTTCATGTCCTATAGATAAATTGCCAAGAAAAATAGAAATTGATACAGAAAATATGGGGATAGGAACTTCTATTAAAGCAAAAGAAGTGATTCTTCCTCAAGGTTCAAAACTTTTAGAAGATCCAGAACTTGTAATTGCTTCTATCATTGGTAAAAGAGGTAAAACTGAATCTCTTGAAGATGATGCTAATGATGCAGCTACTGCTGCTAAGCCAGCCGCTACTAAAGCTGCTCCTAAAGCTGCTCCTAAAGCCCCAGCGAAATAGCAATGATACTTATTGTAGGACTGGGTAATCCAGGTTCAGGCTACAAAAATACCCGACATAATGTTGGTTTTATAGCGGTCGATTTAATATCGAACCGCTATAATTTTTCTTGGTCTTCTAAATCCAAACTCAATGCAGATATAGCCATTGGAGAATGTGACTTAAGAAAAATAATTTTGTGTAAACCCAACACCTTTATGAATTTATCTGGTACTGCAATACAACAAATTTCTTCATTTTATAAAATATCTTTAGATAAAATTATCGTCATTCATGATGATGTTGATATAGAACTTGGAAAAATTAAATATAAAGTTGGTGGAAGTGCAGGCGGACATAATGGTTTAAAGTCGATTGATTCTCTTCTAGGAGCTGCTTACCATCGAATAAGAATAGGAGTCGGGCGTCCAGAGCATATAAATTATGATATATCTGATTATGTATTGGGTGCATTTGCAGATAACGAAGTAGAGGTTTTAACAGAGCGCTTGAATGTCTTGACTGAAAGTTTAAAATTATTGCTAGATAAAGATATAGAAGGCTTTAAAGCCAAAATTGCTTCTTAATACCAAGATTATACAGTTACAAATTCATTTTTATAGCAAATTTTCTATAAATATGTTAGGTTGCTGTTATTATTAATAGCTAAAATGTAAATTATTATGACCTTAAAATGCGGAATAGTAGGGTTGCCTAATGTTGGCAAATCCACTTTATTTAATGCCCTGACAGCTAGCAGTAAGGCAGAAGCTGCAAATTATCCATTTTGCACCATAGAACCTAATACAGGCACTGTACCAGTGCCTGATGAAAGATTAGAACAATTAGCAGTAAATGCAAATTCGGCCAAAATACTACCAGCCTTTATAGAATTTGTAGATATTGCTGGTCTAGTCAAAGGTGCTAGTAAAGGCGAGGGGCTTGGTAATAAATTTTTATCTCATATAAGAGAAGTAGATGCTATTATTCATGTTCTACGTTGTTTTGAAGACGAAGATATAACGCATGTACATGGTAAAATAGATCCATTAGAAGATGCAGAGATCATTGAAACAGAATTAATTATTGCTGATTTAGAATCCGTAGAAAAGAGAATAGTTAGCCTCACAAAAAAAGCTAAATCTGATAAAACCTTACTTGCTCAAATTGAGCTTTTAAATAGGTGTAAAGAGACTCTAGAAAAGGGAAAACCTATACGTTTTATGGAAGGTGAAGTAGACAAAAAAGAGTTACTTAACCTACAATTACTTACCTCAAAACCAATATTATATGTATGTAATGTTCTTGAATCTGACGCATCTCAAGGCAACGAACATTCTCATAAAATAGAAGAAAAAGCAAAAGATGAAGAAGCAAATTATATAGTAATTTCTTCTAAAATAGAAGCAGAAATTTCTACATTAAGTAGCAAAGAAGAAAAACAAGAATTTTTAGAAAGCTTAGGACTGAAAGAAACTGGTTTAAGTAAAATTATAAAATCCGCTTATACTTTATTAGGTTTAAAATCATTTTTTACTATTGGTCCTAAAGAAGCTCATGCTTGGACTTTTAATGTAGGAGCTTTGGCACCTAATGCCGCTGGCATAATACATACTGATTTTGAAAAAGGCTTTATTAAGGCTGAAATCATATCCTGTAAAGAATATTTAGAAATAGGCAGCGAAGCCAAAGCTAGGGAACTAGGTAAAATGCGTATTGAAGGCAAAGATTATAAAATGCAAGATGGTGACGTTGTGCATTTCAGGTTTAACGTATAATATATGAAAATAATAGGGCGGATCCCTAAAATTTTATTATATTGCTTGATATCTCTTTCTACCTTAACTGAGACGATATATTCGGCTGCTTTACCTGAAATAGCGAAACAATTAAATACCGTAGCTAGTGTTGCTCAACTTTCTACTACCGCCTATTATATCGGTTTTGCTGTTGGGATATTTACTCTTGGTAGAGTTTCAGACATTTATGGCAGACGTCCTGTTATTTTATTTGGCATTTCATTTTATATTATAGCTACATTTTTAATTAGCCTGTCCACTAATATAGAATTTTTTATTATCATGCGTATATTTCAAGCTTATGGTGCTAGTGTTGGCTCTGTAATAGCACAATCTATGGCGCGGGATTCCTATAAAGGTTGGGAACTCTCGTATATGTATGCGAGTGTGTCTATTATTATGTCTATTGTTCCTTCTGTAGGTTCAGCTATTGGAGGCTATATAATAGAATATTCGCGGGAATGGCAATATATATTCCGTTTTTTAATCCTTCTTGCTGGAACTTTACTTGTTATTTATATTAAATTTTTACCAGAAACAAATGCAAATATAGGATCTTCTAGAAGTTATAAATTTCACGGTGTATTAAAAACAGCGTTGAAAGATAGAATATTACTTAGCTATGCTTTTATGATGGGTTCTTATAATGGCATTTGTTTTGGTTTTTATATACAAGCTCCTTTTATTTTTATTGATGGACTAAAAATGCTACCATCTGATTATGGAAAATTATTTTTAATATTAAGCGTAGCAAATGTATCTGGCGGATTATTATGTCAATATTTAATCAAAAAATTTGTTAATATCTTTAAAATTAAAATATTAGGTCTTATTATAAGCTCCATTGGCTGCATATTTCTGTTACTTAGCGCAATGTTAATTAACGAAGATAGCAGTGTTACTTTTGTTTCTATAATGATTTTTCTGCCTATGTCAATTCACCTTATGGGGCATGCACTTATTGTTCCTATGTTACTACGTAACGCTCTAGAAGATTACCAGAAGGTTAAAGGCGCTGCTGGATCTATTTTTGGTTTTTTATATTATGTGATTACTGCAATAATCAGTTTTATGATTTCAAATTTTTATAGCAATACAATAAATAATTACGCATATCTTTTTGCTATGTTACTAGCTGCCTGTATTATTATATTTTATATGACATTAAAATGGAAAAGCTCTAAAACTGATTCTGTATACTAATTAGTGACTGCAGCAATAGCTCTAACGCGCTCGCAGTGACGTTTTGTGTTGTGAAGAATCTCGCTCCCCGAGTCCGTTCCGTCACCGTCTATTAGTAAGAATCC
>CAWWAI010000021.1:0-16804 GCA_963934885.1 uncultured Rickettsiaceae bacterium
TTTGCGAAACAAAACTACTCTTTTTGCTGTCTGATTTTTTCAGTCCATTATATAGCAGATATACCAAAAGCAAACGAGAAACTATCTGATATTCTAAAAGAACGTTGGTTAATGTCTGATCTTGTTGAAAAAGATAAGTTGAAAACGGAGAAAAAATCATTAGAAGGCCTAATCCGTGAAATGGAAGACGAGGTATTAGCAAATGCAGGAGTAGATGTATTTGAAGAAGTATTTAAACTAATTTTTACAAAGCTCTATGATGAATTAGAAAGTGGAAGAAATAATACAAGATATCTTGAATTTAGAAATTATGGCGATACTGAAAATGAATTAAAGGAAAAAATACAAAATATATTTGATAAGGCTAAAAATAAATGGGACGGAGTTTTTGCTAAAGACTCTAAAATTCTTCTTACCTCCTCGCATTTATCTATATGTATTTCATCTTTGCAGGATGTGAAGTTGTTTAATTCTAACTTAGATGTAATAGATGAAGCATTTGAATATTTAATTAATCAAAGTAGTAAGGGAGCTAAGGGGCAATTCTTCACTCCTCGTTATGTAATTGATATGTGCGTTAAAATGTTAAACCCACAAGAGCATGAAACGATGATAGATACCGCTGCTGGTAGTTGCGGTTTTCCAGTACATACTATTTTTCATGTATGGAAACAACAGCTAATAGCAAGGGGCATTGACATAAGCCATTTATTTACAGCCGAGGAGAAGCTACCCGAGCAAAAAGATTACGTTAGAGATAAAATATTTGCTATAGATTTTGATGAAAAGGCCGTACGTGTGGCTAGAACTTTAAATTTAATTGCTGGCGATGGAGAAACTAACGTTGTGCATCTCAATACATTAGATTTTGAACGCTGGGAGGATGTACAGGATGAATCTTGGCTAGATGTTTATAATGATGGATGGAAGAAATTAAGAGCCTTAAGAAACACTAAAAACAGCAATCATGATTTTAATTTTGATATATTAATGGCAAATCCCCCATTCGCTGGAGATATCAAAGAAGGTAGAATACTCAGCAAATATGAATTAGGTAAAAAACCTAATGGCAAATCGCAAACTAAAGTTGGTAGAGACATATTATTTATTGAACGTAATTTAGATTTCTTAAAATCAGGCGGTAGAATGGCGGTGGTATTGCCGCAAGGAAGATTTAACAATTCAAGTGATAAATATATTAGAGATTACATAGCAGAGCGTTGTAGGATATTGGCGGTAGTGGGGTTACATGGTAATGTATTTAAACCACATACTGGTACAAAAACATCTGTATTATTTATTCAAAAATGGGATGATAAGCTTTGCCCAAAACTTGATGATTATCCTATTTTCTTTGCAACGCAGCAAAAGCCAAGCAAAGATAATAGCGGTGATAAGATATATGTTAAAGATGAAAATGGCAGATCAATATTTGATAGTCATGATCATAAAATAGTAGATCACGACCTATTTAATCATGACGGCTTAACACAAGACGGTATAGCTGAGGCATTTATTGAATTTGCCAAAAAAGAGGAGTTATCCTTTGTGGGAAAGTCTTAAGCCCTTTTGATGATGCTAAATATAAAGCGTTGTTAGAAGGGCTAGAAGCGGTGGAGATGCGGTTGTCGGAAATATTGATAGAAAATGATAATTTTAGATTTGATAGTGAGTATTTTAAGAGGGAGTATTTGATAGCAACATATAATAACCTTAGAGCGCTCCCTTTATTTAAATTAGCAACTATTTCTGATGGGGATCATTCTAAATTTCCAGATAATCAACGGCGTGAAATTCGATATTTGCAAGCCAGAGACATATCTTGTAATTTTTTAAACGTAGTAAGTGATTCTTATGTTTCTAACCAGTATTTTTTACAAAATCAAAGATCATTAATTACATCGGAATCAATATTAATTTCGATAATGGGTAACGTTGGTGATATTGCTATTACCCCAAAAAATTTTACTAATTGTATGAGTAATAGAGCGCTAGCTATTGTTAAGAATGTTAGTATTATTTTGCCTCAATTTTTATTTACATATTTAATAACAAAACAATGTTCTATTAAAATTAAAAGGTTAAGTAACGGGAGTGTGCAGCAAAGATTAAATCTTGAATTACTTAGAAACCTTTCGATACCAATCCTATCAAACAACTTTCAATTAAAAATAGAATCATTAGTAACCACCACCCACGAAAACCTAGAACAAAGCAAAGCCCTATACTCTAGGGCAGAACATATATTATTAAAAGAATTAGATCTTTTAGATTTTAAACCATCAACAGAAAATATTGCTATTAAACATTTAAGCGAATCATTTGGTACAACAGGCAGACTTGATGCCGAGTATTATCAGCCTAAATATGAGGAGCTAGAAAATGTAATATCAAAATATAAGTTAGGATCTGATTTTATAGGTAGTATGTTCAAATTATCAAAACAAACTTTCAAAATTGATAGAGATAAGTTGTATGAATATGCGGAAATAGGATCTATAAATGTTTCTAGCGGTGAAATTACGCCAGAAATTGTCCTTGGAGTAGATTTACCAGCTAATGCTAAAAGAAAATTAAAAGCTGGGCAAGTTTTAGTTTCTAAAGTAAGAACTTATAGAAGCGGAATAGCTATAGTCGATAAAGATAATTATGTAGGTAGCGGAGCGTTTTCTATATTGGAGGAAAAAGCTAATAGCAAGATGAATAAGGAAACATTATTTTTGTTTTTAAGATCAAAATTATTTCTTGATTGGTCTTTAAAACCAAATACAGGTACTAGCTATCCAGTAATTCTTGATGAAGATATTCTAAATTTTAATATCCCTATGATAGAAGTGAATATACAAAATATAATAGCTAATAAAATCCAACAATCATTTATTTTGCGAAAAAAATCAAAATGCTTGCTAGAAATTGCAAAACAAGCAGTTGAGCTTGCAATTGAAGAAAATGAAGATATCGCACTAAATTGGATTAATGAACAAGTAAAAAACATAGAAAATAAACTTTAAGTAGATTAATTGCTTTAGGTGGGGTAATGTTTTACATGGTAGCAATTTAAAGGAAATTTTTTAACAAATTTAGGTGCAAAAATTATGAATAATATAATTTATATTTTACTCAATGAATCAATGCCTGATCTAGTAAAAATAGGCAGAACAAACAGGACTATTGAACAAAGAATTAAAGAGCTAGATAATACTAGCGTGCCTTTACCCTTTCAATGTTTTTATGCAGCTGAAGTAAATAATGCTGAGCTTGTTGAAAGGAGAATACATAAAGTATTTTCAGATAAAAGATTACGAGGTAGTAGAGAGTTTTTTAGATTAGCCCCGGATCAAGCAGTACAAGCTATAAAACTTGCTGAAATAAGAGAGATAACCCCTAAAGGAGATGTTATTGATGAATTATCAGACAAAGATGCACTAGAGAAATATGGTAGCATAGAGGAGCGAAAGGCTAAAAGATTAACATTTAAAGGCATGGAAGTACCTAATAATGCCATTTTAAGCTTTGTAAGAGACGAGAATATAACATGTATTGTAGCAGATGAAAACTCAAATCAAGTTATCCTAGACGGAGAAAGCTTTTCTCTATCAGCGGCTGCTTTGAAGGTACTACGCAATATGGGGTATAATTGGAGTTCAGCTAGAGGTAGTGATCATTGGAAATATGAAGAAAAGACATTAACCGCAAGGCGCTTAGCGTTAGAAGATAAAAATTAATTACTTCTATAAAAGCCTAATATTTTTTCATTTACATTGGTACACTTGATTGGATTTGAACCAACGACCTTTGCCTTCGGAGGGCAACGCTCTATCCAGCTGAGCTACAAGTGCATAACAGGATAAGCTTAATAAAAAAAATGGGGCGAATGACCGGGTTTGAACCGGCGACCCCCAGAATCACAATCTGGTACTCTAACCAACTGAGCTACACCCGCCATAGAAAATTATCTTATATATATAAGTAAGATATAAAGACGTATAAGTCAAGAATATTTATACCTTTATTGCCCAGTATTATTTGCTGGCGCGGCGCTCGGTGCGCTGCGCAATTGTAAAATAATAGTTTTAAATTTCTCTACTGCAATTAACCCAGGTACAAAGTGCCCATTAATGATATATGAGGGAGCCCCTTGTATGCCTAATCCTTTTGCTAGTTCAAAATTTTTGTTAATTAACTGTTTTATAGAAAAACTATTAATTTCGTTATCAACCATGGCATAGTCAATATTATGTTTTGCAACCAAGGTTTTTATTGTTTCTTCACTAATCTCCTTCATCTGCATTATTGCATCGTGAATAATAGAAAAGTTTTCAGGTGAAATTTTTTGTATAGCTAGCGCAGTTTTTGCTGCATACATTGAAGTTCCGCCTAAAATAGGAAGTGGTCTTAGGATTACTTTAATTCCTGGATCAGTTGCTATAATTTCATTAACATTCTCATTAGCTTTTTTACAGAACGAGCAATTATAATCATAAAAAACTATAATGGTTATATCACCTTCGGGATTGCCTAGTATTGGCGGTGAATCAGCCTTTTCTATAAGTTCTTTATTTTCCTCTAAATAATCAGAGGCTTGTTTTACTGAGTCATTAGCCTTTTTTTGTTGTAAACTTTCTAAAGCGGTTACTAAATCTTCTGGGTTATTAATTATGTACTCTTTAATAGCAGCATTTAATTGTTCTTTTGATAAAGAGTTAGTTACATTTGTTGATTTCTCTGTATTAGATTCAGGCATAGAGCTAGTTAATACATGCGGTTGGCGTACCGTTTTATATGCAAATAGCACCACTAAGACAATGAATATTAAGGCCAAAGCTGTATTGAATAGTTTCTGCAACATAATTATTCTTAAAAATTTGATATATATATTTATTCTTAATTTCATACAAGATAAAACTAGGTTTTGCAAAGTATAAAGATATGCTTAAGAAATAATCTTTATTTAGTCGCTGCTAGAATATCACTTGCTTTATACTAATTGGCTGAATTTTTAGGTAGGGCACCCTTATAATACATATTAGGTTTTATCTAATTTATATAAAAATTTACTAAATGCACATTTATATTGTACAAAATAAGCGAACAAAACATTATCGATTAATTGCAAACAAAATATGTCATAGATTTATGAATTTTAGCATTAATAACTTACCTCCTGATCTTGTACAAGATATGATTAATAATCACTATTTGACAAAAGATTGCCCCGTAAAAATCAATAGACTTAAATTATTAACTGTTAGTCATTATAATTTTGATCGTCAAATATCTGTAGGGCAAATAATGGTACTCGATAAAATATCACAAGCAGTTTTAGATATTTTTAAAGAATTATTTTTATTAAAATTCCCAATTTATAGCATTAAACTTCTGAATGAATTTAATGGTAGCGATGAATTATCCATGGCGGCAAATAATAGTTCTTGTTTTAATTTTCGTCCTATTGCTGGCACTAAAATACTATCCATGCATTCCTATGGCTTAGCAATAGATATTAATCCTATGCAAAACCCTTTTATTGTAATTAAGAATAATTCCAAAAAAGTTACTGTCTTTCCACAGCAGGCTACTGAATTTCTAAATAGATACAACCAGCGTAATGGTATGGTAGAGTCTATTGTTGGAATATTTAAAAAACATGGTTTTAGCGAGTGGGGAGGAGAATGGAACAGCCCGATAGATTATCATCATTTTCAAATACCAAGAAAGGAAGTACACCAGCTAATCACTTAAAACGCATTAGAGTGATCGCAGAGCTGACTAAATTTTATTTTATTATAAATCTTCAATAGTAAAATTACCGCGGACACCAGTCATATTTTGATTTAAGTTATATATCTCAACAATTTTTTGTTGTATCATGTTTGGTATAATATTTTTTGAACGTATAGTTAAATCAAATGTACGTGGGGTTTTACTATCATTTTCAAACTTAATTAAGCCATCAATTTGCATGGGGTTATTTTCTAAATTTACATCAAATATAAATCGTAAAAAATGTTCTCTAGTACGATCAAGCTTAACTTCATATTCTTTAATTTGCTTACCATTATAAAAAGGTATCCAAACTGTTTGTAATTTTTCTGCGGCTTCATTTTCATTAATACTGCTAGTGAGTAATTCTTTAATATTATGAAATTCAGTAGATAGTTGTTTTATTTTAGCATTATAAGCAAGTGATTTGATTATATTATTCATACTTTGGGATTCTGTTCCTTTGGTACTAGTGGCAGAATTTTTAATATTTTCTCTTACCAAAGCTTCTTCATTTTTAGCATTTTTATTGCCCTCCATGCGACCTTTTATTGTCATATTAGGAGAGTTATTTTTTCGCATATTTTTAGTAATCATACCTGACGAATTAGCTACATTATCACTAAGTGATTTAGTGTCTATAATTGTTTGTGCAACAGCTAGTTTTTGCCCCCCTTCTTGTATTCTAAATGCATTATTATTTGAAGAATTTGTGGCTTGAAGTGATGTGTCGGGCAGTCTATTAGTTACTAATTGTCCAGTTTTTTCTGATATAATAGTAACGTCTCGTGATGTGGTTGTAGAAGTTAATATATTGTTCTTTGTCCTACCCAGCCATTCTTTACTAATATTAAATACAAAGTCAGCGACGTTCTTTACAATATTATTATTTAACGGTTTATTATCAATACTAGTAACTTCAAGAGATAGTTTTTGTCCTACTGGCATTTTAGTATTTTGAGTAGTAATAATACCAAATTCAGTTTTAATTAATTGTTGACCTTTAAGATTTGCTGCGCTGCTAATTATTCCATTTACTACAAAAGCTGTGACCGCTGGCTTATCGCTTGTGACGATATTGACTGAAATGGGGATTTTGGTACTAGTTGGCAAAGTCTTTATATTCAAGGCGTTTGAAAGCAAAGACTCCTTAGTTATTTTAGATAAATTTAAATATGAAATTTCACCTATAATAGATTTTGGTACATTACTAGAATTACTTATAGTCACTGGACTATCTAAGTTCTTGTTAACAACTTTTTCAAGAAATGAAGGTGGTTGACGTACTAAATTTAATTTTACAGATTCTTCCAATATAATTTCTTTATTATTTACCGTGATAATAGAACCAGTAATAATCTTACCACCTAGTTCTAACTTAATGTTTATCGTATCATCTTTTTTTAGATTTAATAAGTTAGGCGCAGAAAATCTTCCGTACTTCGTGTTAAGAATTACATCTCCTTTAGGAGTCATTCCAACTACCAAGCCTTTTAAAATAGAGCCAGATTGCAACTGACTAAATTTTTCTGAAAGAGTTTTATCTGCATTGTTCTTTAAATCTAGGGGAGGAGATAATACTCTGTTATCTTTAAGTCTAATATCTTCCATAAAACGGTAACTAAATTAACATAATGGTACAGCACAAGTATATCATACGATTTTCATTTATAGGTTTATTTATAAATATTATAGCAAATATCGTGCTGTATCGGTATTTTATGATTGAAGAAGTGATTTTAAAGCAAATTTCAAGTCAAAATACTTACCTTGCAGAGACTTATAAATCAAGTATTTGGGAAAATAATACAAACGCTATAACTAAAATTAAAAGTAAAGGATATCAAAATCTTTTGCAAGATAAAGATTTTATTGTTTTTTCTAAAGCTTCTGCTAATTTTTTAAAAAACACAAACGCTGAAATAATAATATATGACCAATTTGGTCAAAAGTTTTTTGCAAATCATGAGATCATAATAGTTGATATAGATGAATATAATAGTAACTCATATTACGATAAATTCTTTTTTCAGCTAGATAGATATTTTCTACAAAATTATATTTCGAATTTTCCTGTTCCAGAAGCCTTAAAAGGAAAAACTACGCACTCTTTAGTATCTCGTGCAATTATTTTAGATAAGTATGATAAGTATTACGAGAGATCATTTATTAATAGTTATATTCCAATCATTAATTCTTCGATAGGGCAGTTTAGCGTGGAAGGTGTATTACAAATAACTATAGATATTACACCTCAATGGGATAATATTAATTTCATAGAAAAACGTATATTTATTACCTTTATAGTTGTGTTCTTAGTATTCTTTATAATTATAATGTATAATACTAACTATTCTCAGCGATTAATCAATAAGCAATTTGAAACTAATAGGGATTTGCAAGAAGCTAAGAACAGAGTTGAAATAGAAAGTTCAGCTAAAACAGAATTTATGGCGAATATTAGTCATGAATTACGCACACCATTAAATGCTATTATTGGTTTTTCAGAGATTATAATAACTGAGACTCATGGCAAGATGGAAAATCAACAATACAAAGATTATATTGTTGACATTAATGTTTCAGGTAAACATCTACTTAGTGTAATTAATGATATATTGGATTTTTCCAAAGCCGCATCTAATAAACTGAACATCAATAAAATGGAATTGGACCTCAATAAACTTGCCAGATCTAGTATGCGCTTTGTAAAACCACGTGCCGACGAATCTTCTATACAATTGATTGAAGATATGCCGAAGAATCATATTATAATATATGCCGACCCTAAAAGACTGAAGCAAGCATTGTTGAATTTATTATCTAATTCAGTCAAATTTACTCCAACAGAGGGTTCAGTAACTTTATCTCTCAAAAAAGATAAGAAAAAAAAGCTAGTATATATAATTGTGGCTGATACTGGTATTGGAATGAGCGACCAAGATATACCTAAAGCCCTCTCCTCGTTTGGTCAAGTCGATAACACTTTAAGTCGTAAATATGATGGTACTGGTCTTGGACTTCCATTAACTAAAAAGCTAATAGAGTTGATGGACGGTCAATTCGATATACAAAGCGTTCTGGGACAAGGAACTACAGTGACTATTACCTTTGAATATTTAGAAAATATTGAGTTATAGACTGGACTATAAGTTAATTTTTGTATATTGTATAAAATGTAAATATTAACCATAAAAAATTTATACAATGAAAAAAAAAATACTTTTAATATTAAGTGTAATGTTTACTATAAATACAGCTGTTGCAGATAGCCAAAGTTATGGTCCTATAATTCAAAGACAATCTAAACAGATTCAAGAATTGAATAGACGCGTGTTAGATCTTGAGAATATGATTGAAGGAATAAAATTTAATTTAAAAAATGATGGCGCATTGAAAAACCACTCAGCATTAGAGTCTAGTACTAGTTTGGGTCAAATTATTGGAGAAGAAGCAGCAGAATCTATCTTAATGCCAAATGAAACTAATACATTTTTTCAAAATGCAAATACAGCTAAAACTGAGACGCAAGATAAATTAGATTACGACCTTGCTCTAGCTACTTTGCAAGAAGGAAAATTTGATGCAGCAGAAAATCAATTTTCTGAGTTTATTAAAAATCACCCATCTAGTATATTGCAAAGTAATGCAACTTTCTGGTATTCAGAAACCTTTTACCGTAGAGGAATTTTTGATAAAGCTGCAATAAATTATCTTCAAAGTTATAAAAAATATCCAACCGGCTCTAAAGCACCAGACGCTTTGCTAAAATTAGCCTATTCACTTGCTAGCTTGAATAAAAATAAAGAAGCGTGTAGTATGCTTGAAAAATTGGAAATTGAATTCCCTAAGCGTCCTATCAGTTCAATCAAAAGAACTAATGAGGCTAAAAGCAAGTTTCGTTGTAAATAAAATTAAATAAATAAATTTAGGTAAATTCGTGGCTGATATATTAGACGAAGTTCTAAACGACACACAAGATGAAAAAAAATTGATTCTATTCCGCAAATTACTGCCGATTATTATAATTCTTACAATAATTATTGCTAGCTCTATAGCAGTTTATAACTGGTACAATAATAAAAAAGCTGAGCATAATAGCAAAATAGGAGATATGTTTGTAGAAATAATATTTGGAGAATATGGTAGTGATACTACACTAGTATCTGCATTAAAAGGCTTAGCAGAAACTAGTGAAAATAGACAGGCTGAGCTTGCTGAAATTGAAATTATTAGCAAATTAATTGCTGAAAATAATTCAGCCGATGCGCTGAGTGCATTAGAATCCATAATTAACAATACAGAATATTATGAATTAACAACCTCTTTCGCTCGACTACTTTGGCTAGGTATAATATTGGACGAAGATAAAATTTCAGATGCAAATCAAACGCAATTTCGTAATTATCTACAATATTTTTCTCAAGAAGATCGTCCATTTTTTGCAACGGCTACTTTAATGAAAGCTTTATTTTACAAAAAAAATAATCAGAATGATTTGGTCACTGAATATGTAAATATAGTATTAAAATTGCCAGATGCTACTTTAATACTGAAAGAACAAGCACGTGCTATTTTAGCTAGTATATAATATTGAACTTTAAACCTGTACAAAAATTATGAAAAAAATTCTTATATCATTTTTATTACCATTATTGCTAACTTCATGTGACCATTTAGGAAGTACTCGTGTTAAAAATCTTATTGATCTTACTCCACGTTTGGAAGTAGAAACTTCTGCCCCATTAAAAATTACAGATGGTAAGAATAGCACTTTTTCTGGTGAATCAGAAAAATCTTATAAATTATCAAAGCATGAAATTATTGCTAAACCGGCTATTGCTAAAGAAATTATGTATAGCGTAGATAAAGATGGTTACGTTTCTTCTTTTTCTTTAAAAACAAAAAAAATATTGTGGATAGCTGATATAGCCAAGGGTTTATTAGATCGTAATTTTAATACTGGCGGAATATTATTTAGTGATGATAAATTATATATAACTAATAGTTCTAGATATTTAGTGATATTAGATGCCAATAATGGGCACGAAATAATGCGTAAAGAATTTCCTGATATTATACGTACAAAACCTATAATGGCGAATGAACGCATACTGCTTGTTCAAACAATCAGCAACCAGCTTATTGCTTATGACATAAACTCATCTAAATTAGTGTGGATGAATGAAGGTGGTATGGAAATAATTTCTACAAGAAACCAAGTACATCCAGTAATATATAACGATCATGTATTAGTGAGCTACAGTTCCGGCGAAGTATTATATTTAGATATTCATACTGGTCATGAAAAATGGCGCTATAATTTGGCTACTACAAGCGATGTAGGATTACCTAGTTTTGATCCATCAGTAATTGTTACAACGCCAATTATAAGCGGTAGTTACGCCTATTTTGCTAGTAGTAATGGAAAGGTAATAAAAATTGATCTAGATAATGGAGCTCCTGCTTGGCTAAGAGCAGCAGAGGACGTGCAATCTATGAGCTTAATTGGAGAAAATTTGTTTATAACCAATAATGCAAGACAAATAGCAGCATTATCAGCTCATAACGGTAAAATTAGTTGGGTAGGTAATTTAATCTCAATAAAAGATAGGTTATCTAAAAAGCCTAAAACAGCTCTTTTCCAAAATGCCTTTGTAACTAAAACAAGCAAAGGTTTTGCAGTAAATGTAATTGCATCTAATGGTGAGTTATATCAATTTAATACTAATGATTTTGGTAATTTACCAGAAGATCCTAGTATAATTAAAATAATCAATAACGCCAAATATCACTGGATTTCTTGTTGCACTGGAAAACTCTATTTGATTAGTGCTAAACAAGTAAAGTTTTAGATAAGTAAATTAATAGCAACAATTATGCTCATAGATTGTTATAAGAAGAGCTTTGTTCGGGAGCCTAGATCTTTCCTATAGTAGACGTAATTACCCCAGTTCGGGATAAGAATACAGTAAAAGCAGTTGAATTGTACGCATAAAAAGAATGCTGAAATGACGTTATAAAGAGATGAATAAACCTCGATTCGTTGTTTAATCCATCGTTTCATATTAGCCCAAAACTTCTCTATAGGGTTAAAATCTGGAGAATATGGTGGTAAGAAAATAAGCTTACATTCAACAGATTCTATTAATTCTTTTGTTTTTGCGGATTTATGAAAACTAGCATTATCCATAACAACAAATTGCCCTGATTGTAATTCCTTTATTAAAAAATTTTCAACCCAACTATTAAATAATTCCGTAGTGCAAGATCCATTAAATACCATTGGAGCTATGCTCTTTTTGTTTACATAGCCAGCAAGAATATTTGTCCGCTCATAATATTTTCCACTTTTCTTACTAGAAAGTTTTTCGCCTCTTTTTCCCCAGCCTCTATCTTTGATTATCTTTTTCCCCGCAAGCTTACATGTATGTAAAGGCTTTTTTTTATAACTATATCCAAGCTTTCGAAGCCAATATCTAGCGCCACTAGCACTTATATTAAAAGCCTTACCAATATCTTCAGAAGTTGCATTTGGATTATTATTTACATAACTTACAAAATCATCTTTTTTTATCTTGGGCTTTTGTTGCTGGCTTAATTTGAAAGCCATTAACTAAATTTTCTATACCTCTTTTTCCATGCACTTATTTACGTCGAATGAACTCCATATTTGCTACTAATTTGGGCTATTGTCATTTCTGATTTGATCGCCTCTATTACAATTTTTGTTTTTTCTGTTGCACTATATTGCTTAGCTTTTTTTTGACATATAATTCCTCTTATTTTCGATTGGAAATTATATCTCATCTTTTCATTTTAGTAGTCCAGTTTTTGTGTACCATTATAGCTCCTCGCAATGACGAATAACAAAGCTAGTAATACGTCATAAAAAACTTGTTTAATATTATTTGCAATATCGCTTTCTAATCTTTTCATTCTCTGGATCTCATTTTTACAATAGTTTGGTGTTGTTTTATAAAATAATTTTTCTAAACACTATAAAAACCTTGATTTCTTGTGACTTAGTAGTCTAGATATAACCTAGGGTTTAAATTTATGTATTTATGTATTTTTTAATTTAATAACTTAAATTTTGTTAGGCATGTTGTTATGATTATGAACAGTTTGGAGATTATTTTAACAATTTTGTTTGTAATCTCTTGTTTTTACATTTTTTATAGAATAATTAATTGTAAAAAGGAAATTGAAGAAAAAAACATAAAATTAATGCAATTTTATTTAGATTCAAAATTTATGAATAAAGCGCTTGTTGATAGCTTAAAATATTCAAATTCAATAAATTTTTGTAAGGACTTAATAGAGCAAATTAAGTCGTATTATAATTTAGATGAGATAGTGATAATTGATTCCATTACAAAAATTAATAAAAATTTTACTACAAAAACAAATATTCAATTTACTAAAGAAAGTATAGAACCAATGGTGTGTAAACTAAGTGGACACACTATTCAAGAGTTTAAAATGCAAATTATGGAAAATGAGTATATTTTATACATGTCTAAATTATCATCAGAGGATCAAAATGACGGTATAGTTATTGGTGTTGAATTAGCCCCTTCGATACTGAATAAAAATGAAAAACTAGGTCTTGAGAACCTTATAAATCTATTAAAATATAGATTGCTATATGATTAGTAGGATTATATGATAATAGAACTATTTTTATTATCAAAATTATGCAATGAAAGAAATAATTAATCTAACTCTTGGCAAAGAAGTAGCATATGGTCATCAATATGATAGTAAATTATTAGTAGGAATACCCCGAAATTTAGGTAGAGACGCAATAAATCTACCAGTAGATTTGCCTTTTAAAGGTTTTGATATCTGGAATTGCTATGAATTATCTTGGCTCAATAACAAGGGCAAGCCATCTGCTAAAATCTTACAATTTATAGTTTCTGCTGAATCTGAATGTATTATTGAATCAAAATCGGTCAAATTATATTTGAATTCTTTAAACGGAAGTAGATTTAATAACGATCAAGAAGTTCATAACATAATTCAAAAAGATCTCAGCAACGTTGCTAAAAGTGAAGTTATTGTAATTATGAGTAATCTTGAAGAAGTATGCTCCGAAATGCGTATATTTGATGGAGTGAATATTGATGGATTAGATGTGAATATTATAGATTATGAGGTAAATGCAGATTTACTTGCAACCTTAAATGGGGGTAAAATAGTTACCGAAACTTTATACTCCAATTTGTTAAAATCGAATTGTTTGATTACCAATCAACCTGACTGGGCTTCGGTTCAAATAAAATATAGTGGTAGACAAATTGACCATGAATCTCTACTGCGTTATATTGTGTCTTTTCGTCATCATAACGGTTTTCATGAGCAATGTGTTGAACGTATGTTTAATGACATTATGCAACAATGTTCTCCAGAAAAACTAAACATCCATGCCAAATATACACGAAGAGGTGGAATAGATATTAGCCCCTATAGGAGCAATTTAAGCTTTAAAGTCTCAGATATAAGTAAAACACGAGATATTAGACAGTAGAACTTTAATTTTGACTATTTATAACCTTTCGAACTTGAATGCTAGATAGTTTTGGACATTATTATATAATTCCATCCCAGCGTTTTATCAAAGAAGTATCAATATCAAATAAATCTAAAACTCTTGTCAGCGAATGTATAATAATATCATTCAAGCTAGTTGGATTATTATAGAAAGCAGGAACTGGCGGGCTAATTACTACTCCAGCACGGCTTAGTTTCAGCATGTTTTCTAAATGAATTGCGTGTAATGGAGTTTCTCTTGTCATTAAAACTAATTTTTTTTGTTCTTTCATAACAACGCTAGCTGCTCGCGCTATTAAATTATCTTCATATCCATTAGCAATAGCAGATAATGTTTTCATACTACAAGGCGCTACGATCATGCCATTAGTAATAAATGAGCCACTAGAAATACGTGCACCAATATCAGAGGGACTATATGAGTAATCTGCCATGCACTTAACATCTTTTAAGGAATAATCAGTTTCTGCAGAAATTGTTAGGTTGGTGGCTTTTGAAATAATTAAGTGTGATTCAATTTTTAATTCACGTAATATATTTAATAATTTAATACCGTATATTACACCAGAACTGCCAGAGATGCCTATAATTATTTTTTTAGAAATTTCTTTTTTATTCATTATGTAAAAAAATCTTTTAAAATAGTTTAAATTCTAATATTCTATATTAGGTGATAAGCCGCCTATATTGTATACTTATATAAACTAATATCTAGAGGTAATAGTTATGAAATCTCATATTGATTCTTTAAAGCAAAAACACAAACAATTAGAACGTGATATTAAATCTGCAAATGATAATCAATCAACAGACATTACAATTAATAAACTAAAAAAGCAAAAACTTTTATTAAAAGAGAAAATCACTAAATTAGAGCAGTCCTAAAGTTTTACATTTAAGTTAATCGCTATTACCTATCCTTTAAGGATATTAATTATATAGTAAAATGTTAGAATTTGCTAAATGATAAAATTATTGCTTGATCTTTTGGTGTAATTTTGTATTTTAATCAATAGCATAAATATCAAGTGCCATACTTTGGGCTTTTGTTCAAGTAATTTTTAGGTTCTTGTTTTTAGAGCGGGTGTAGCTCAGGGGTAGAGCGCTACCTTGCCAAGGTCGAAGTCGAGAGTTCGAATCTCTTCACCCGCTCCATTTTTAATACTTATAAGTGGTAAAAATTATGTTTAAGACATTAGACTCCCATGCAGTTATTGCACTAATTTTCTTACCCCTAGCTTTGATTGTTCTTGTAACATTGTACTTAGTTAATTATCAATTAGGTTGGTTTGAGGTATTATTATTTCTTTCTGGATACTACATATCTAATATTACAGTCGGTATTGGCCTACATAGATTATGGTCACATGATACTTATAAAACAAATAAATATGTAGAATTAATATTAGCTATTTTGGCTGCGGGTACTTTGCAAGGCCCTGCATTATCTTGGGCATCTAATCATTTTAAACACCATAGTTTTACAGATACAGAGAAAGATCCTCATACTCCCTTGAAATATAAAAATCGTATAAAAGGCTTCTTTTGGTCGCATATGGGCTGGATGTTAGCTGGCAATGGTAGTTATAAATCTATAGACCGTGTTACTATGGTAAAACTAGGTAAAAACAAGATACTTAGATGGCAACTTAAACATTATTGGTCGTTAGCGATTATTATGAATAGTATAGTTCCTGCAATTATTGGGTATATTTTTGGTGGTACTATGATTGCAGCTTATGCTGGATTAATATTTATTGGTCTTGGTAGAGCCGTGCAGCAGCAGATAACATTTTTTGTTAATTCATTATGTCATTTTGTTGGTAAGCAGACATATATCAAAGGTACTTCTGGTGATATTTGGTGGCTTGCTGTATTATTGTTAGGAGAAAATTGGCATAATTTTCATCATGCTTTTCCCTCGGATTATCGTAATGGTGCAAAATGGTATCAAACAGATGTACATAAATGGATTATCTATCTTATGAGTAAATGCGGACTTGCTTGGGATTTGAAGAGAACAGCTAAAGTTAGAGTGGATGCAAAAATATCTCAAACTACGAATCAAATAACTAGTCTTCACAAAGAAAAATTAGAAGCAATGCGTTCTCAAGTTGAAGAGCTTGTAGTGTTGTATCAAGAAACAAAGTTAGAGTTAGAAAATTCTTCTTTAGTTATGAAATCTAAGTTAAATAAATCTTTTGTTAAGATTCAGGAAAATTTAAATAGTTTGAGAAGTCAATTAAATGCACATCTTAGAAACTTTGACAGTTCTTCTGATAAAATTCTAAAAATTATATCTAAAAAAGTTAAAAAAGCCGATCTTTCTATGCAAAAAATATATAAAGAAATAGAACGACTTCAAACATTTGCTTCAAACTAATAAGTATTTATTAAAATTCTTAACAATATACAAAATATGATCTCAATATATGCCGTACAAAGAAGCCATAAAGTTAAGAGCTGAATCAAACTCTACCAG